>DATERS010000155.1:0-87607 GCA_035271365.1 Thiopseudomonas sp. | reverse complement strand
GCCACCGGCGTCAATCCCAGCGATATTAAGAATGTGCTGGGCTTGTTTCCTTACACCAGCACGCCACGTATACCCGGCCGAGACTTTGCTGGCGTAGTGGTTGCAGGGCCTGAAGAGTTGCTGGGTCAAGCGGTATGGGGCGGCAGCGGTCAGGGTTTTGGTTTCTATCGTGATGGTTGCCATGCGCAGTATGTCACTGTGCCGATCAACGCAGTCACGCCGCTACCCAAGTCACTGACCTTTGCCCAAGCGGCAACCTGCGGCGTGCCTTTTATCACCGCTTGGGATGCCCTTGAGCGCAGTCAGGTTAAAGCAGGTACGCGTTTTTTAATTATCGGCGCAGGCGCTGTGGCTAACGCAGCGCAGGTTTTAGCCAAGGCACGCGGTGCAGAGGTGGTGATGGCAGCACGCCGCGCCGAAGTTGTGCAGAGCTTGCAAGCGCAAGGCATTACAGCGTTTGAGCTCAGCGAAGAAGGGCAACTGCCAGAGCAAGCACGCAAGCACTTCAAGCAGCAAGCGCCTGAAGTGATTTTTGAAACCACAGGTTTCTGGCTGGCCGCAGCAGTCAATACAGTCGATACCTTTGGTCGTGTGACGATTATTGCCGCACCAAAAGATGGCGTAATCAGTTTGTCGTCCTTGAATCTGTATCGCCGTGGCGGCTCAATTGTGGGTATTAATTCGCTGCTCTACAGCCTAGAAGAATGTGCGCAGATGCTTAAGCGTATCGGCGAAGCATTTGATGCTGGACTGCCGGCACCCAGAGGATTTATCGAATTACCCCTGTCGCAAGCTGTTGCTGCCTATCAACAGGTCAGCGCTGGCACGGCAGAAAAGATTGTATTGATTCCATAACCCGCATGTTTGGCTGATAAAAATTAAATATCAGCAGGAGGTTTTACCATGATTGAACTACGACCTTATAACGAGCTTGGCGGCGCTCAGCATGGCTGGCTGGATACGCGTCACCATTTTTCCTTCGCCGATTATTACGATCCTAAGCGCATGCGCTGGGGCCATCTGCGAGTCTGGAATGATGACACCATTGCCGCGCGCTCAGGCTTTCCAGCGCATCCACACCGCGATATGGAAATTATCACCTATGTACGCAGCGGTGCGATTACCCACCAAGACAGCTTGGGCAACCGTGGCCGTACTGAAGCCGGTGATGTGCAGGTGATGAGTGCCGGCACCGGCATTACTCACAGCGAGATGAATGAAGAAAGTGAAGCAACACAGCTTTTTCAAATCTGGATCATGCCTGATGAAAAGGGCCTACCGCCAAGTTGGGGTACTAAGCCTTTTCCCAAGGGCGAGCGCAGTGGCTCTTTTGTCACTCTGGCCAGTGGTTTACCCGGAGATACTGACGCGCTAGCGATTCGTGCTAATGCCCGTTTAGTCGCGGCAACGCTAAAGGCTGGGCAAAGCACCGAGTATCAAATTGCCCCTGGACGCAAGGTGTATCTCGTGCCAGCCAGTGGCCAGATCGAGATCAACGGCGTGGTTGCTGCAGCCGGTGATGGCGTGGCAATCAGTGATGAATCCTTGCTCAGAGTGAGTGCACAGCAGGACAGTGAAATTGTGTTAGTGGATGTCGCATAAAACCGGTGGCCTGTGGGCGAAAGGCGCGCTGGCCGGTCAAGTGGCTAGCGTATTCACTTCAACAGGTACCGGTGATGGCCAAGAAATGACCATCACCTCAATCTGGAGCACGCTGACACACCACGGCATGATCATTGTGCCGATCGGTTACACCACGCCAGAGTTGTTTGATGTTTCACAAGTGGGCGGCGGCACACCTTATGGTGCATCGACGATTAATGAAAGACACTCAATCACTTTTACAGTGTTGGCGGTGTGCCTTCAGCGTTAGACATCACTGCATCAATCTGCACTAAAGCGTCCATAGGGATAGCTGCAACGCCGATTGTGGTTCTGGCAGGTAGATCGCTGTTGAAGAATGTTTTGTAGACGCCATTTACCGCATCAACATCTGCAATGTTTTTCAGTTGAATATTGACCTTAACAATATCGTCCATCACGTGGTTGATACTTTCCACAATGGCCTTGATGTTGCTCAGGCACTGTTTGGCCTGCGCAGTTACATCATCTGCTACCACTGCGCCTGATTTAGGGTCGATCGGTAATTGCGCAGAAATGTGGTTGTAGTGAGAAAAGGCAACAGTTTGTGTTGATAGCGCGCACTTGGGTGCATTGTCTGTGTTGTTTGCGCGAATAACGATGCCGTGGCGGTCTTCCACTGCTTGCGGTGGGGTGCCATCGCCGTGGGAGATGACTGCATCAATTTGTACCAGCGCATCCATCGGTAAAGCTGAGGCGACCAGAGTTGAGCGCGCCGGCACATAGGCCACTGTTCTAGCGATAGCCGAGTCTGGGAAGAATGTTGTATAAACTTCGTTTACCTCGGCAATATCTGCCAGGTTTTTAACGAAGATATTTACTTTGACAATATCGTCAAAGGGAACGTCGATGCCTTCTAAAACAGCTTTGATATTCTTTAGGCACTGCTGCGTTTGCTCTTGTATACCACCGGCGACCAATTTGCCTGTTTTAGGATCGATGGGTAATTGCGCAGACAGATTGTTGTAGTGAGAAAACGCGACAGTCTGTGTGGATACGCCACTGATGGGTGCATTTTCTGTGTTGTTAGCAACTTTTACTAGGTCGCACGGCTCTTGTGGTGCGGTTCCTACGCCGTTAGAAATCAGCGCATCCATTTGCACCAACGCATCAGCCATAGGCAGAGCGGCCACTGCGAGCGTCGTACGGGTTGGCAGGTAATCTGCGAAGAAGGTTGCATACACCGCATCGACAGCATCAATATCTGCGATGTCTTGCAAGAAGATGTTGATTTTAATCACATCGTCCATGGCATGATTGGTACTTTCAACAATGGCTTTGATATTGGCTAAGCACTGCTTGGCTTGCTCTTTGATATCGCCCGCTACAAGGGCGCCTGTTTTAGGGTCTAGAGGTAATTGCGCAGAAATATTATTGTAGTGAGAGAAAGCGACAGACTGTGTCGACACAGAACTTTGCGGTGCGTTTTCTGTGTTTCTTGATAGCTTTATAATAGTGCTACTCATATCGATATAACTCCTACCTAATATAGTTTTTACGTGGATTTCAGACGTGTCTGACTCCACCTTTTTTCTTAGTTGATACAGTCCTTGTAGGGGGCTAGGTCGAATCACCTAAATCCAAAAAGTCGCACGAATTCGCACGACTTTTTGCAAGCTTGTTATATAAATGTCTTACATTTTTAAGGGTATTAGCCAGCTGCTAAGACACCACCAATCACAGCAATAACACCACCCATTGCGCGGCTAATGCGGTTGTCAGTTTTCATCATGGCAGCGCCTAGACCACGACCAGCAAAGGTGATGACCAATGTGGCGATGACAAAGCCGAGCATATAGGTGATCAGGCTTGTGCCTGCGGTCATTTCTGCACCGTGCGCATAGCCGTGAGTGAGCATAAACAGGGCAACCAGACTGCCACCAATCGCGGTGGGCAGTTTTGCCATGGTGGCAATCAGTACCCCGGCCAGTAGCACTGACATAGCAATACCGGTTTCAATGCCAGCCAAGCTGACGCCGGCCCAAGCAATGGCAGCGCCACCAACCATGCCGGCAACAACAAACAAGGGCGCGCTACGCTTCATGCCAGCACTCTGGCGCATGCTCCAAAAACCAATGGCGGCCATGGCCAATAGATGGTCAAGGCCCATCATTGGATGCAGCAAACCGCTCAGGAAACCGCCCGTGTGCTCGCCATGGCCAGGGTGGGCGGCGGCTACGCCGGCAGTTAGCATCAGGCCAGCGGTCATCAGTAACTTGGTTAATCTATTCATGGTGTTCTCCGATTTTTCTTTCTTTTTTGTTGATTTTAGTAAGTATGGCTTTCTTGCTTGGTGTTGTATTCAGTGCGCGTACTTAGATGGATGCGGCCAGCTTTTCCGGCCGACGCTCGGGCAACATGCCCTGTTTCAGGATAAAACTGATAATTTCTTCCACGCCAACACCGTCGTACAAATTGGCGAAGATAAACGGACGCTCACCGCGCATAAGCTTCGAGTCGCGCGCCATCACATCCAGTGAGGCATGCACGTACTGGGCGATATCGATCTTATTGATGATCAGCAAATCCGACTTGGTAATGCCAGGGCCACCTTTACGGGGAATTTTGTCACCGGCAGCAACGTCAATAACATACAGAGTCAGGTCAGACAGTTCCGGGCTAAAGGTGGCTGCTAAATTATCGCCGCCGGATTCGATCAGCACCAATTCCAGATTGGGATGGCGCGCTTGTAGGTCATCAATCGCGGCCAAATTCATGGAGGCGTCTTCACGGATAGCGGTGTGTGGGCAACCACCGGTTTCCACGCCGATAATGCGGTCGGCCGGCAACGCGTCGTGCTTAAGCAAAAAATCAGCATCTTCACGGGTGTAGATGTCGTTGGTGACTACGGCGATGTCGTAGTGATCTTTCAGGGCGCTGCACAATTGGCGCAACAAGGCGGTTTTGCCGGAGCCAACCGGGCCACCGACGCCTATGCGTAAACAATGTTTCATTGCTACTGTTCCTTTTATGTGATTGAAGCAGTCAGCTTCGGAATAATCTTGAATATTGGGTTTCATGCTGGGCACTACCGAGTGCTAAACCCGCCAAAATTGGCCCCAGCTCTTCGTCAGTTAACGCCAGCGCGTTATCGACCGCCGCAACCAATTGTGGTCGCAGCTGTTCGTTGAGGCGTTGCGCGGCAGTATGACCTAGTGGCAAGGCTTTACAGGCCACTGCCAGTTGGTTTTCCAGCCAAGCCCAAGCAAATCCGAGCAAGCTTTGTCGCACTGCGATCTGGCGTTGGTGTGCGACCCAAGCAAAGACAGTGACGTAGCCGGGTTCTTGCGGCAGTCGGGCATGACCCAGCTCGGCTTGCGGTTGCAACTCCAAGCTGTTGAGCAAGCGCATCAATGCCTGACCTAGGCGGGTGTCTTCATCACTGAGTTCGGCAGTTTCACGGTTGGCATGCAGCCAATCGTTCCACTGCGCAAGGCCGTCGCTGTCGCCATTGGCCCAGCAGCTCTGTAAGCGCGCCAGTACTGGCAGTTCGCAACGGGTCAAACCATCGTCGAGTACGCCTTGCAACCACTCACCCAGCTCCTGCTCGTTGTTGACCCAGCCCAGCTCAAAGGCACTTTCCAAACCTTGTGACCAAGCGAATGCGCCAATCGGCAAAGCCGGGCTGATCAGTTGCAGCAAACCCAGCAGGGCCAGATCACTGCTCTCGGCTGGCGCGTGCTCAGTGTGCATGGTCGTCATCATGGGCGTGTGCATGATCATGATTATGGCCATCTTCGTGACTATGCGAATGGCTGTGAGCATGAGAGTGCTCACGACCGGCATGTGCATAAGCACCGGATTCGGGATCAAAGGGCGCTTGATGGTGACTTATAGTTGCCCCCAATAGCACCGCCAGTTCTTCCAGTACATGGTCTGGCGGGAAGCGCACCCAGTGACGACCGTCTGCATCAGCACCTAGGGCCAGCGACACATGACGGTTACCGAGGTGGTAACACAAGCGCCCCAGCGGCAAGCCATTGTCGATGAACGCGGTGGTGACCGGCTCATCAGCGGCACAAACACGGATCACTTCACCCGTGTTGGCCTGCAATAGATCACCGTGACGCAGTACCGGGCCACGATCAAGGAAGAGGCCAACGTCGCGGCCGCTATCGGTCACCGCCTTGAGGCGACCACGGATACGCAGCTCATACGGCAGGCTGAGCGTGTCATGCACTTCGGCATTTGGGTTGGCATCGATTCTTTGTGTTAATTCAAGCATGTTAATGTCCTCGCAAGCGGTTTAAAACAAGTGATAACGCTGAGCTAATGGCACTTCAGACAGCGGCTCACAGGTCAGTAGCACGCCGTCTGCGTGAACTTCATAGGTTTGTGGGTCAACCGTTAGCACTGGGCAAGCGTCGTTTAGCTTCATATCGCTCTTGCGCATATTGCGCACGTTTTTAACAGCGACTAATGGGCTTTTTAGGCCGAGCTTTTCTTCCAGTCCAGTATTCATTGAGGCCTGGCTGACGAAGGTCATTCGGGTTGCCGCAGCGGCACGGCCATAGGCAGCCCACATGCGACGATAATGCACAGGTTGTGGTGTAGAAATAGCGGCGTTGGGGTCACCCATGGCTGCGCCAGCGATCATGCCGCCTTTGAGGATGATGGAGGGTTTAACGCCAAAAAATGCAGGCTTCCATAACACTAGATCTGCTAGCTTGCCGACTTCGACAGAGCCCACTTCATGGCCGACACCGTGGGTAATCGCCGGGTTGATGGTGTATTTAGCGATATAACGCTTAACGCGAAAGTTGTCAGTGCCGCGCTCTTGATCTTCTGGCAACAGGCCGCGTTGAATGCGCATTTTGTGCGCTGTTTGCCAGGTACGGCAGACCAGCTCGCCAATACGGCCCATGGCTTGTGAGTCAGAGGAAATCATCGAAATCACCCCCATGTCATGCAGGATGTCTTCAGCGGCAATGGTTTCACGGCGGATGCGTGAATCAGCAAAGGCCACGTCTTCTGGGATGTTGGGGTCGAGGTTGTGGCACTCCATTAACATGTCGAGGTGTTCATCGATGGTGTTAATGGTGTACGGCCGAGTCGGGTTGGTCGATGACGGCAAGACGTTGGGCAGACTACAGGCAACCAGAATATCCGGCGCGTGGCCACCACCGGCACCTTCGGTGTGGTAGGTGTGAATGCAGCGATCACCGAAGGCTTCTAAGGTGTCGATAACAAAGCCCGATTCGTTAAGGCTGTCGGTGTGAATAGCGATCTGAATATCGTAGCGATCAGCGACATCCAACGCGTTTTTAATCGTAGCCGGTGCTGCGCCCCAGTCTTCATGGATTTTCAGACTCATGGCTCCGGCTTTAATCTGCTGCTCCAATGCTTCTGGCGTACTGGCGCTGCCTTTGCCGAGAAAACCAATATTAATTGGTAAGTCATCTACGGCTTGCATCATTTTACCCAAGTGCCAAGGGCCAGGAGTGTGCGTGGTGGCGATGGAGCCAGTGGCCGGGCCAGTGCCGCCGCCGATCATGGTGGTCAGGCCACTCATTAGTGCTTCATCGACCTGTTGCGGACAAATGTAGTGCACGTGGGTATCCACAGCGCCCGCGGTGACAATCTGGTTTTCACCGGCAATAATTTCAGTGCCAGGCCCCACAATAATATCAATATCAGGCTGGGTGTCCGGATTGCCAGCTTTACCAATCGCAGCGATGCGGCCGTTCTTCAGGCCGATATCGGCTTTAACGATGCCCCACCAGTCGATAATAATGGCGTTGGTGATGACTGTGTCCATCACAGCATCGTCGCAGCGCTGGCTCTGACCCATGCCGTCACGGATCACTTTGCCGCCACCGAACATGACTTCTTCGCCGTAATGAGTGTGGTCTTTTTCTATTTCGATCCACAATTCTGTATCACCGAGACGAATGCGATCGCCCGTGGTCGGCCCGTACATATCTGCATAGGCTCTGCGAGAAATCTTCATGAAGTCACTCCTGTCTCTGGCTTCTGATCCAGTGGCCCCATCACTTCACCACGGAAACCGTAAATGTGGCGCAGGCCAGAAAACGGAATCAGGGGTACGTCGCGCTTTTGCCCCGGCTCAAAGCGAATTGAAGTGCCTGCGGCAATACCTAGACGATGGCCGTAGGCTTTTTTGCGATCAAACTGCAAAGCAGGATTGGTCTCGGCAAAATGGTAGTGGGAGCCGACCTGAATAGGACGGTCACCGGTGTTGGCAACACTGACAGTGATGCTGACGCGATCGACACAGAGTTCAATGTCACCGCTTTTCAGCTGATATTCACCAGGAATCATAGCGCGCCTCCTCAGACAATGGGGTTATGAACGGTGACCAGTTTGGTACCGTCGGGGAAGGTGGCTTCGACCTGTACGGACTGAACCATCTCGGCAATACCGTCCATGACGTCGTCTCGGGTCAGAATTTCACGGCCGGCACTCATCATCTCTGCCACAGTGCGGCCTTCGCGTGCGCCTTCCATGATGGCGCAGCTGATCAGTGCGATTGATTCAGGGTAATTCAGCTTGAGGCCTTTGGCCTTGCGGCGCTCGGCCAGTAGGCCGGCAGTAAACAATAGCAACTTGTCTTTATCTCTAGGTGTTAATTCCATTGATAACTCCGTTGATGTCGATGTCACTGTGTTGATCGCTTGTGCCCTTGACCGGCACAAGCACTGGTCGTCGCCCAGACCCATGCTGGGCGTGAAAATAGCTAGGTCAGCCAGATTCTCGGTATGTTGGTTTCATGTCCAGTCAGGCGCGGGCGCAGAATTTCGCGCGCCTGCTGCAGTAACTCCCAAGCCTGGTTGCGCTCAGAGCCCAAATAACGCAGCAGCAGTACGCCACGGCGGTAGGTCACTGCCCAGTGCTGGGCAGCCTCTATGTGTTCGCGTAATGCAGTAATGGCTTCAGCTGGATCGCTCAAGCCCACCGCCCATAATGTGGCGTGAACGGTAGCACCACCTTGTCCCCATTTACCGCTAAAACGTGGATGATTTGGGTCAATACGCTGGCGCTCCAACCACAGTGGGCGGCCGTTGCGATTAAGTTGAAATCGTTGCTCAAGGTAGCCGCTGGCAAAGGGCAGTTCACTGGCAGGACGGCCAAGGCCGAGAATTTCCCAGCCCAAACATTTGGCCTGGTCTTGCAGGTCGATGATGATAGTTTGTTCGCCACGTGAGCCGTCGAAGGCTAAGGTTTCCTGAGGCAGCCACTCCAGCGTGGCGTCGTCAGCGACTTTAAGGTGGGTGTGCTGACTCCAGGCCACACCGTTGCTGTCGGCTTTATACAGCTTGTTGGCGGAGGGCGTGGTTAACAAAGTGTGAGCGTTTGCCGCCACTGTCACATCAATATTGAGCGCATCGCCACTGGCAACGCCGCCGGGCGGGTGCAGTATATACACATGGCAGCAGCCGTCACGGCCTTCGGGGTAAAAGGGTCTTTGTACGCGCAGTGGCCCGTAATGCTGGGCTTTGATCATGCGGGTGATGCTGCTGGCACCGTCCGTACGGGTATCAAACCCCAGTGTTAAGGAGGCCGCCCAATGCCGGTCAGCATCAAAATGATGTCCAGAGTCCGAGGCTACTCTTTGTTGTGGGGGCGTAGAAGATAGAATCGTCATGCCAGCGAACACCTTTTTAAAGACCCAGCGCAACACCTTCTGCTGAAGCATCAGCCGATGCATCCTGACAGGCAGGACTATAGACTGAAGATAGGAAGGTTATCTCGTGCGTCCACACGAGTGGATACGGCCAGGTTCACGGAGTCGGCTTGTTAGCCGCTGCCAGTTATCAGCTTGCGAATGATAAATATTTAAAAGTGCAAAGCTGGTACAGAAATAATTGAATACAGATTCGAGATGAGACGAACGTCTCTGGGTATGTGCCTATTTTAGAAAAGGTAAAAGTCTAAATCATAGCTTTTGGTTGCCATGTTTATACTTCTATCTGATGATAGCTTAATGAAGAAAAAACGTCCATAAATCATTCGCAACTCATCAAGCAGATCCCAATTACTAAAAAAAGAATGAGTATTTTCATCAGCTTTGATCACATGACTTGGGCAATTTTTTGAAAGGTAGTACTTTCCAATTCCTGCTTAAATGTCTACCGTCTTCATTGGGCCACACACTGCTACTTTTCGGGGGGATTACCCCGGTTTATTAATTCCGCTGATGTTTAACACCGCATTAATCATTTTCCCGATTCATCGCAGAGGCACAGTGATGGGATTGATTGGACTGGTGATGATGTCAGCTCCAGCTGTTGGACCGGCCACCTCGGGACTCATCATTGAGATGTTGAGCTGGAATTGGATTCTGTGGCTACTTCTTCCGTTTCTGCTTTTTTCTTTGGTCTACGGTCTGATTTGTATGCAGAACGTTTCGACGCTAACCAAACCTAAAATAGATGTGCTTTCCATAGTTCTATCGACTATTGGTTTTGGCGGGCTGGTCTACGGCTTTAGCCTCGCAGGTGATAAAGGCTGGGCAGATGCACTGGTCATTAGCGCCATTCTCGTTGCTCTAACATCACTCGTTATATTTTCGTTTAGACAGCTAAAAATCGATAATCCAATGCTAGATTTACGGGCTTTTAAATACCCTATGTTTAGCTTAGGTATATTTTGTGTCGCAGCTACTTTTATGATTATTTTATCAACCATGATTTTGCTGCCTTTATATCTACAAATTGGACTCGGCGTCACTACCCTAGCAGCGGGCTTGGTCCTGATGCCAGGTGGCGCGATGAACTACCCACCACTTTAGAAGTGGGGGTTTCTTAGGTAATGCACAGACTTGATGCGGTGTTCTGCAACAGCGGTTATGCAAATTGACTAAGCTAACTCCCTTGCACCAAGGGTTCTTTAATTGTTTGCAAGTACCGTAATCCTTCGTTAAGGATGTTGATACTGGCATTATGATCACGATCATGTGTGACGTTACAGGACGGGCATTGCCACTGCCTCATGGCTAAGGTGAGTTCACCTTTGCCAAGAACATGGCCGCAGCATGAACAGGTCTTAGAGGATGGAAACCATCGGTCTATTTTGACAAGCTGCTTGCCGTACCAGTCTGCTTTGTACGTCAGCATCGTGGTAAATTCTGACCATGAAACATCGCTGATAGCTTTAGCTAATTTACGATTTTTAACCATGCCTTTGACGTTCAAATCCTCAATGACAATAACATCGTGGTTTTTGATGAGATTGAATGAGAGCTTGTGTAGAAAGTCGTTACGGCAATGGGTTATTTTCTCGTACAGCTTTGCCACTTTGATGCGTTGTTTTTGGTGGTTACTGCTTTCAGACAGCTTGCGATTCTCAGCCTTGGCGACCGTTCTACGCTTCGCTAGAATTTCCTGTTCACGCGCCAGTTTCTTTTCAAACGAGGCTAGAAACTTAGGGTTATCAACTGGGGTTGCGTCTGACAGGACAGCAAAGTCTGTTAATCCTAAATCAATGCCTACATTATTGTTGGTTTTGGGTAACGACTGGGCGATGGTTTCAACCAGTACGCTCACAAAGTATCTGCCTGATGGGGTTTTAGATATCGTAGCGCTTTTGATTAATCCATTGATTGCTCGGTCGATCTTGGCCTTGATGTAACCAACCTTGGGTAGCTTGAGTGAGCGGCTGGAAACGGCAATCGTACCTTTTTGATTATTTGTGGTGTAACTGTCTTTAATGCCTTTTTTCTTGAACTTAGGAAACCCAAAGCGGCTCTTGAAGAAGCTCTGAAAGGCTTTTTGCAGGTCAAGTTGGACGTTTGCCAGTGCTAAGCTATCGACATCTTTGAGCCACACAAACTCACCCTTGTACTGAGCGGGTGTGTTTTTCAGAGTAGTCTTAGTTTTTTCGTAATGTTCGATTTTGTCATTGAGCATCGTGTTCCAGATAAACCGCGCACAACCAAACGACTTAGCAAAGAACGCTTGCTGATCAGGGTTTGGATAGAGCCTAAACTTGTAGGCTTTTAGGATGCGCTTGCTCATGCTGTATACATTACCAGTAGTTAGCTTTAGTGCAAAGGACTCATAAGGCCAGCAGGCTGTCGCCTGCACCGCATTCATCCCACCACCTAAGTAGAGGTGGGGGATTTCTGCTGGAATATATTAAAATTGGTTAAAAGCCTAGGTAATCAGGTAATCTCACATCACACACTAATACATTCGAGTCTGACATGAAAAAAGTTGCTCCACTGATTATTTCTTCCATCTTTCTTATTTCTGCCTGTGAAAGATATTCGTCAAATAACGTAGATGAGCAACAAAATGCACCCTCGCCTATACATAACTATCAGTGCGAAAGCGGTGAAAAGATCACTGCAAGCTATCTCTCGAGCGACTTTGCTACCATTCAATACCAGGGTCACTCCTACACAATGCAAATCGCGGTTTCTGGCAGTGGTTCGCGTTATGTCGGAGAGTCTTTAGAGTGGCGGACAAAAGGTATCAACACTGGCTCTGAGGCTTTACTCTCGCGTCACCTAAAGGATGGCACTTCCGGCGAAAACATCGAGTTTTGCACTAAGTACTGATAAAGGGCGTGTGCTAGCGCTCGAGCGGGCTACTGTGATTCTCTAGGAGTCACTAGACATTGAAAGCTACACTATAGCTTCTCAGTAAGCCGGCCAAGTTCTGGGGCAAATTGCATTTTTTTAGTCTAGCAATAAACCACTTAACTCCCTTGCCATTATTACTGCGCTGACACGCGACAGATATATCTATCTGGTGACCGGGGAGCATCTAAAGGCAACAGCACGAGTTGCCCCTGAGCCAATTGCTGGCTCATACGGTGACGGGGTCAGTAACCCACACCAAGACCTTTACATTGCGCGGCAATTTTATGTTCGATAGTGGGAGCATAGATACAACTGCGACCATCCAATAATCCAATAGAACGAGTTGGTCACCGCAAAGCTCTGACGGCGCTCAATGGCGTCCAGTGTCTGCAGCGCATCTAAAGTGATAAGCAATATCATAGTTCAGTTTTACTGATCATAAAGATCAAAACATTCCGTTATTATTCAACAATCCAATCAACTATAGTAGTTACATCAAACAACAGAACTGATGCAGCTTCGTACAAATGAACTTTAAAGCGCAGCAGTTCATCAGATGTATTACAGGCACGTTAGAAGATAAACGCTTCCCCGTGCATCCAAACAAAAATAAATGGAGGCTCCATTATGGGCTTATTAGTAGACGGTCAATGGCATGACCAATGGTACGACACTGACGCCACTGGCGGTAAATTCGAGCGCAGTGAGTCACAATTTCGCAACTGGGTCACCGCTGATGGCAGTGCGGGCCCGAGCGGCGCAGCAGGCTTTAAGGCGGAGGCGGGGCGTTATCATTTATATGTTTCTTTAGCCTGCCCGTGGGCGCACCGCACGCTGATCTTGCGTCAGTTAAAAGGACTGGAGTCGATGATTTCAGTTTCAGTGGTCAACCCTTATATGCGCGAGCATGGCTGGACCTTTATTGAAGATAAAGGAGTCGTGGCTGATCCGCTGTTTCAAGCTAAGTATATGCACCAGATTTATACCAAGGCAGACCCTAAATACAGTGGTCGGGTGACCATCCCAGTGCTCTGGGATAAAAAGCAGAATGTCATGGTGAGCAACGAATCATCTGAGATTATTCGTATGTTTAACTCAGCTTTTGATGAGATTGGTGCGAAGCCTGGTGATTATTACCCAGAGGCGCTGCGTGCCGAGATTGATAGCATCAACGCGCATGTCTACGACACCATCAATAACGGTGTCTACAAAGCAGGTTTCGCCACCAGTCAAAAAGCTTACGAACTGGCAGTATTCCCCTTGTTTGAAGCACTGGATGAACTTGAGCACCGTTTCTCCAAACAGCGCTATTTAGTGGGCGACCAGATCACCGAAGCAGACTGGCGCTTATTTACCACCTTGATTCGTTTTGATGCGGTGTACCACGGACACTTTAAGTGCAATCTTAAGCAGATTGAAGATTACCCGAACCTGGCTGGTTATATGCGCGAGCTCTACCAATGGCCGGGTGTGGCGGAAACGGTCAATATGGCCCATATCAAAGAGCATTATTACCGCAGTCACGACACCATTAACCCAACCGGTGTCGTGCCCGCAGGGCCGGTGTTAGATTTTGATCGTCCACACGGACGCAAACACCTTGATTAGAAAAATAGCGGCATAATTAATTTTATTATTGAAGAGGAAACACAATGACAAAAGTATTAGTTTTATATCATTCCATGTACGGCCATATCGAAACCATGGCCAATGCCGTAGCCGAAGGTGCCCGTGGCGTGGCTGGGGTTGAGGTCACGGTTAAGCGTGTTCCAGAAACTATGGATGCGGAAATTTTTAAAAATGCCGGTGGTAAAACCGATCAAGTTGCAGCAGTTGCTACGCCTGCAGAACTGGCAGAGTACGATGCCATTATCGTGGGTACGCCAACCCGCTTCGGTAGTATGAGCGGACAAATGCGCAACTTCTTTGACCAGACCGGTGGTCTGTGGGCGAAAGGCGCGTTGGCCGGTAAAGTGGCCAGTGTCTTTACTTCAACCGGTACCGGTGGTGGCCAAGAAATGACCATCACCTCAACCTGGACCACATTGGCCCATCACGGCATGATCATTGTGCCAATCGGTTACACCACTCCAGAGTTGTTTGATATTTCTCAGGTCAGTGGCGGCACACCCTACGGCGCGTCGACTTATGCTGGCGGTGATGGTTTGCGCCAACCGGATGCTCGTGAGCTAACCATTGCCCGTCATCAGGGTGCTCATGTAGCGCAAATCGCCGCTAAGCTTAACAAGTAATGATCTCTGCCCCTTTACTGCAATGATCCGTATCGACGGAGTCTGATTGGCAGCATAACCTCTGGGTATGCAGGCTTGGCCAGACACTGTATTGACGCGTATGGCTCAGGTCTTTGCCTCAGCTCGACCGTCTATTATCTCTTTGAAGTGTCCATTTGAATTAGACCAGAACATTTGGTTGTGCGCGGTTTATTTGGAATAAGATGCTCAATGATAAAATCAAGCATTACGAAAAAACAAAAACGACTCTGAAAAACACTCCTGCTCAATATAAAGGTGAGTTTAAGTGGCTTAAAGAGGTCGATAGCTTAGCGCTGGCTAACGTCCAACTTGATCTGCAAAAAGCCTTTCAGAGTTTCTTCAAGAGCAGCTTTGGGTTTCCTAAATTCAAGAAAAAAGGCATTAAAGACAGCTACACTACCAACAACCAAAAAGGTACGGTGGCCGTTACCAGTCATTCAGTGAAACCACCTAAAATCGGCCCTATCAAGGCCAAAATTGATCGTGCAATCAATGGATTAATCAAAAGCGCTACCGTTTCTAAAGCCCCATCGGGAAAATACTTTGTGAGCGTATTGGTTGAAACCATCGCTAACCCACTACCCAAAACACAGCGCAATGTTGGCATTGATTTAGGATTAACAGACTTTATCGTTTTATCAGACGGTACTAAAGTTGCTAACCCTAAGTTTCTAGCAAAACTTGAGCATAAACTGGGGCGTGAGCAAAAGATCCTAGCGAAGCGTAGAGCGGTCGCCAAGGCTGATAACCGCAAGCTATCTGAAAGCAGTAATTACCAAAAGCAGCGCTTAAAAGTTGCCAAGGTGTACGAGAAAATAAGCCATTGCCGTAACGACTTTTTGCACAAGCTCTCATTCAATCTCATCAAAAACCACGATGTGATTGCTATTGAGGACTTGAACGTCAAAGGCATGGTGAAAAATCGTAGATTAGCTAAAGCTATCAGTGATAGCTCATGGTCGAAATTTACACAGATGCTTGCTTATAAAGCAGGCTGGTACGGCAAACAGCTCGTTAAAATAGGCCGATGGTTTCCATCTTCTAAAACCTGCTCAGGCTGTGGTCATGTTCTTGCTAAGAGTGAACTCACCTTAGCCATGAGACAGTGGCAATGTCCGTGCTGCAAAGTGAGCCATGATCGAGATATCAATGCCAGTGTCAATATTCTCAATGAGGGGTTACGGTGCTTGCAAATAATTAAAGAACCCTTGGTGCAAGGGAGTTAGCTTAGTCAATTTGCATAACCGCTGTTGCAGAACACCGCATCAAGTCTGTGTATTACCTAAGAAACCTCCACTTCTAAAGTGGGGGTAGTTCATTTTTCAGTTTAGCAAAACCAAGCCTTAGGTGGGTGCTTGGAGTAGATAAATCACTATTGAGGGGTTCTGATTGAGTCGTTTCGTTGTATTGTAAGCAACAAGCGCAGTCTACGTAAGTGGATTGGGTCGCTTAAAGTAGCTGTTGGGTTGCTTATTGTTGACTGTAAATGCCGAGTATTGGCATGCGTGCACTGTATAAACTGATTGATTAAAATAAGCGAGAGTAAGAATGCAGTTAAAAGATAAAGTTATTATTATTACCGGCGGTGCTCAGGGGCTGGGTCGTGCGATGGCTGAGTACTTGGCTGCAAAAGGTGCGCAGTTAGCTTTGGTCGATCTTGATCAAGAAAAACTGGATGCCGCGGTGAGTGCCTGTGAAAGTCTAGGTGTGCAGGCGCGTTCTTATATGTGCAATGTGGCCAATGAAGAGCAAGTCACGCACATGGTTGCGCAGGTAGCGAGCGATTTTGGTGCGATTCACGGCTTGGTCAATAATGCGGGTATTTTGCGCGATGGCTTAACTCTGCGTGTTAAAGACGGTGAAATGAGCAAGATGAGCCTGGCTAATTGGCAGGCTGTGATCGATGTC
Source organism: Thiopseudomonas sp. (assembly GCA_035271365.1). Lineage (GTDB taxonomy): Bacteria > Pseudomonadota > Gammaproteobacteria > Pseudomonadales > Pseudomonadaceae > Denitrificimonas. The sequence goes on along the minus strand of DATERS010000155.1, from coordinate 71,239 downwards.
AACTTGACGGGTGTTTTCTTATGTACTCGTGAAGTCGCAGCAAAAATGATTGAGCTGGAAAACCAAGGTGCGATCGTTAATATTTCTTCGATTTCACGCGCTGGTAATATGGGGCAGGTTAACTATTCAGCTGCTAAAGCAGGTGTTGCTGCTGATACGGTGGTTTGGGCTAAAGAGCTGGCACGTTATGGTATTCGTGTAGCAGCTATAGCACCGGGCTTTGTTGAAACTGAAATGACTCTAAGCATGAAGCCTGAAGCTTTGGCAAAAATGGCGGCGACAATTCCATTGCAGCGTCTAGGTAAACCTGAAGAAATTGCCCACTCGGTAGCCTTTATCTTTGAAAACGACTACTACAATGGCCGAATTCTTGAGGTTGACGGTGGCTTGCGTCTCTAAAGATCAAAGCACCCCAATTGGGCCAGGGAGGCCCGTTGCGGAAAAACGCCACTCGCGCTACGGCAGACGCAAAATAATGCTTACCAACCCACCCCAACACCAATCAAATAGCGTCGGTCATTTAAGTCGCCGTATTGACTTGAAACCTTATTCCACTCTGCTCTTAAGGTTAATGCAGCCCAGCTATTGAGCTTGTAACGCATGCCAGCCTCACTGTCTAAAACATAATTAACATCGCTGATAAAGGGCACACCAACATCGCCCTTGGTATATATTTCAAAGCTCTTGCCACTGAGATAGCGATTATAATTCCACGACAATGTACTTGAGTTAAAGCTCTGTTTTTTACCTGAATCAAACTGGAAATTATTATGATTAATCAGACTCGATAAAGCTAAGGCGCCCAACTCATTATCCCAAAACTGATAACCGGGCCCTGTACCAAGCGTTTTCTGCCGTGTTAACTCTTCGAGTTGATCGTTTACATATTTAGCTTTGTTTTTCCAGAACCACTGTTCAGTAATAAAACGGTCCAATGCATAAGTGGCCTCAAAACGCTCAGTCTTTTTCGCGCTATTCTTGGTCTCATAATCGTACTCAGTGTCCACTGCATGCCGCCATAAACCATGACGCAGTTCAGTACTGACATCTAAGTTATAGTCTTCACTGTCATTTTCTTTCTTTTTATAATCAGCCGAGAAACTAATATTGCCCTTCCAGCGCAAGTCTTTAATCACTGGTTTGGGTACCATTAATTGTTCGATATCTGCAAGTGCGATTATTTGAGGCTCGCCACCGTTGACCAGTTTGACACTGCCGTCAGGCCCCGCACGCAAAGCCTTCGCTGAAACAGTTGTAAAAGTATCCAGCTTAACCAGTAAAGGATGGTCAGTTTCCATTGTGGATATTTTTTTTATACTGAGCGTGATTGAGCCTGCATAATCAGTCTCTAACATCAGTTTACCGCTATCTAAGAGTACGATACGCCCTGTTAATCGATCTCCATTGTTTAACCAAACCGTATCGGCATGTGCAAGTAAAGACAGTATTGAAGTGGTCAACAAAGAACAGAGAAGCAGAATGCGCATAATGATGGGCTCAAAAATAAATAAACGTAGATATTGATGAGATTATTTTAAAGCCTTATCAGATAAATTGCACAGTTAAAATGATTGGTAAAAGGTTGTGGTGTAGCGCAATTGTTCAGGTGAAAAGATGAGAGTGTATTGTATATATCCATTAAAAAACCCCAGAAATCGGACTGATTTTTGGGGTTTTTTAATGGGGAAATTTAGATTTAAGGCTTAATTAGTCCTAGATCAAGCATTGTTTTTTTATGGATTTTTGAGCGTTCTTGCATGCCGTCAGATAGATCTTGTGAGTTGCGGTAAATAATAGGCATGTTTGTAGTTTTAAAGAACTCAACAATTTCTGGATCTTCTAAAGTTTTCTTAAATGCGTCATGCAAAACTTGTACTCGATCATTAGGTGTGCCTTTAGGTGCAACAATACCCATCACGAGTTGTGTGCTGACATCGATGCCAACGTCGGCAGCATAGGGAGTGTCGTCATACACGTCGCTCAGGGGCTTAACTTTAGATAAAAAAACCAAAGGTCTAATTTCGCCACCGTTATGCGTATCAGGCAATGAAAAATTACCCATGACTTGACCGCTCATCACAGATGCACTGCTTTGAGCATGACCTTCAAAAGAAATATGACGCATTTTTAAGCCCGTTGCCTTGGAAACACGCTCCATGGTCAGGTGCGTATCACCACCGGATCCACCTGAAGTTGAATAGGTGAATTTGCCAGGGTTTTTTTGCGCAAACTCTTTGAGGTCAGCATAATTTTTTATCGGTGATGATTCGTGCACATTAATAGCAACAGGTATTTCTAAAAAGCCCATAACCGGTGTGAAATCATCGAGCGTCCAATTGGTACGACCATAATGTGGTTGTAGTTCAATCACGCTGGTGGGTAGTAGTCCAATGGTGTATCCATCTGGATCCGCTGCGGCGACGGCAGACATACCAATGGTTGATGCTCCTCCCGCCTTATTGACTATAACAATGCGTTGTTTGTTGGGTAGATATTTGGTGATGACTCGGGAAAATGCTCGCGCATAAATATCTGTAGTGCCGCCGGCACCAAATGGAACAATGACCTCAATGGGGCGCTCAGGAAAGCTTTTTGCAGCGGCAGGGGTTATAGCTGACATAGCGAGTAGTAAAGTGGAAATACTGAATGTAATTATTTTTTTCATAAGTATTAGCCTTTATTTATATTTGTTATTTTAATGGTCTATTTTGACTCATCTTAAGTCTTATGATTTATCTGTTTTTAAGTCTGTAAATTCAACCTTGGTTTGTTTCGATAATCGAATTTAGTTACAATTTTTACCTATGTCAATCATTATTTATTGCGTTTTGGTTGTCTCAAAAAATGCTTTGTTTTTTGTAAGCGTAGCTACAGTCACGCCTGTTTAGCTCTCCTCTAGCTATCGTAAGTTACTCGTTTAATAAGCGAGGTGATTCATGGCGTAAAAGCTCCGATACAAGCCGGTTTATCGAGTTAATAGCAGCGTTTGAGAGAGGTGGCCAGAGTCAGATGGAGTCGTCATTCGTTAGAGATTCCTAAGATTTTTGATGGCGTATCACTGCGGCTTCGCAGGGTTTTTTTAGCATAACTCGTATTTAGTAGTAACCATAAGTTGTATCAATAGATACGTATTGATAAGATCCTAAGCATTTGATTTTAATAGGTTTTTTTTATTTTATTTGGGTTTTTGAAGTTAACTGGATGGGTAAGTATTGACATGTGTAATAAATTCAATAATCTACAGGCTGTTTGCACTGTACTGTGCTGCATAAAAATAAGTAATCAAAACTGTTTTTGAATGAGCACAGTCAGCTGTGGCTGGTTCTAACTGCACGTTTTTATGAACTAATATAAAACCAATAAAAATCAGGTTGCCTCGATGCGATTCAATAAAAATAAAATACTTGAAGAAGCCTTTCGTTAAGTCAGTGAAGAGCCTGATCTACAGAAGTGGGCAGAAGGAATTCAGATTCCAATAGTGTTAATAAAAAATTTAAAACCGGTTAGTGCTTATTAAAGTTTTCTATAAGTTCAGCTGTTATACATAATTTTATTGTGAAATATAGTTGAGCTTAAAATTAGTGGATACTTATGCAAAAAAAACTACTTGTTCATGGGCCAGAGCAGGGTGTGCTGTTACTGACTCTTAATCGTCCTGAAGCCCTCAATGCTTTAAACACAGCGCTTTTAAATGAATTATCTGCGGCTTTAGATGCAGCTGAAGCGGATGCTGATACGCGTGCCGTTGTCATTACTGGCAGTGACAGAGCCTTTGCTGCAGGCGCTGATATTAATGAAATGGCTGACCGTGATTTAGTCGGCATCCTTGAAGATCCGCGTGTAGCGCATTGGCAACGTATCGCTCGTTTCAGTAAGCCGATTATTGCAGCTATTAATGGTTTTGCGCTCGGTGGTGGTTGCGAGTTGGCCATGCACGCAGACATTCTTATTGCAGGTGAAAATGCACGTTTTGCTCAGCCCGAAGTGAATCTTGGCATTATGCCCGGAGCTGGCGGAACACAGCGTCTTACGCGTGCGGTGGGTTCAGCATTAGCGATGCATATGACATTAACTGGTGAGCACATTACTGCAAATCGCGCCCTGCAGGCTGGCTTAGTCAGTGAGGTTTGTCCGACTGAACTCACTGTGAAGCGCGCTATTGAAATTGCTCAAACTATTGCCAGTAAAGCACCTATAGCGGTGCGCTTTATTAAAGAAGCAGTTTATAAAGCCAACGACACTGATCTAGCCACTGGTCTTAGATTTGAACGCCATGCATTTACAATTTTGGCGGGCACAGCAGATCGAGCTGAAGGGTTAAGAGCTTTTCAAGAAAAACGCCAACCTCTTTTCAAGGGGCAATAAGATGCAAGCACTTGATACTTCAGTAAAAATTGCCGTGATTGGTGCTGGTGCAATGGGATCAGGTATTGCCCAAGTTGCCGCTCAAGCAGGGCACACTGTTTACCTACAAGACCAGCAAGCCGGTGCTGCTGAAAAAGGTAAAGCAGGAGTAGCTAAGACTCTACAAAGACGCGTGGACAACGGCAAAATGCAACAAGCCGATCTTGATGCGTTGCTCAGTCGTATTCAACCGGTCAATAGCGTAGAAGAACTCGCGGATGCGGGTTTGGTGATTGAAGCAATTATTGAAAATTTAGAGATCAAGCGTCAGCTGTTTGCTGGTCTGGAAGAAGTGTGTGGCGAAAAAGTTATTCTTGCCACCAATACCTCATCTATTTCCGTAACCTCGTTAGCTGCTAAGCTTCAGCGCCCTGAGCGCTTGCTCGGTATGCACTTTTTTAATCCAGCGCCAGTGATGGCTTTAGTTGAAGTTGTACTAGGCCTCGCAACGGATAAAAAGCTAGCTGAAACAGTTTATGCCACAGCTGCAGCTTGGGATAAGAAACCGGTCTTTGCCACCTCGACACCGGGTTTTATTGTCAACCGAGTGGCACGTCCTTTTTATGCGGAAAGCCTGCGCTTAATGCAAGAGCAAGCCGCTGATCCTGCCACACTGGATGCCTTGTTGCGTGAAGCGGGTAGTTTCCGTATGGGGCCTTTTGAGCTGATGGATTTAATTGGTCATGACGTGAATTACGCGGTGACCGAATCAGTATTCTCGGCTTATTATGGTGACTTTCGCTTTCAACCTTCGTTAATTCAAAAAGCTTTGGTTGAAGCCGGTCGTCTGGGTCGTAAAACAGGCCAAGGTTTTTATTCCTACGCAGAAGGTGCTGAACGTCCATGTCCAGTGGCTGAGGCAAGCTGCAGTGCAACCGAACAACCGGTTATTGTTGAAGGTGAGTTGGGTGCAGCCAGTGCTTTAATCGAGCGCTTTAAGCAAGCTGGCTTAACCATTATTGAGCGTGCCGGCGCAGGTGTTATTCGCTATGGTGAGGCCACGCTAGCACTGACCGATGGCCGTATGGCTGGCGAACGTGCGGTGGTTGAAGGTTTGCAAGAATTGGTGCTATTTGATTTAGCTAAGGACTATACACAAGCCACACGCTTAGCGATTGCAGCGGCGGAGCAAACTAGCAGCACAGCAGTGCAAGATGCTACCGCTCTTTTGCAAAAGGCAGGCTTTGTGGTCAGTCGACTGAGTGACTCGCCGGGGTTAGTGGTGATGCGCACCTTAGCGATGCTGGCTAACGAAGCTGCAGATGCTGTATTGCAAGGCGTTGCCAGCCCAGCTGATGTTGATTTAGCCATGTGCGCTGGACTGAATTACCCACAAGGGCCGTTAAGCTGGAGTGACAGCTTAGGTCAAGGTGTTATTTGGCAGGTTTTGCATAACTTACAAGCCAGCTATGGCGAAGATCGTTACCGGCCATCGTTATTACTGCGCCGTAAGTTTTTTATAATATAACGGATGAACGGGCGGGGAAATAAGTGGTGCTGACCACTTATCATAGACGTACTACATGGAGAGTTGTACGTCTTTTTTTATGGCAATGCCATCGTCATATCTCTTGCGGCTTGCTGCATTATCGGGATGAACTTATCCACAATATCCTTTAGAGACACCGTCGATATATGGCTGCTCACGTTAATAGCGAACACCAACTGTTGACGGCGGTCATAGACTGGGACTGCAACAGCGCGCATTCCAAGTTCTAATTCTTGATCAACAATAGCGTATCCCTGTTGGCGAACTTTTTTGAGTTCATCAGGTAAGTTTTTTGGGCATATTGTGCGAGGAGTTAGCTGTTTGAAATCCACACTGTTCAAAAAAGATTGCAGCTGTTCCTCAGGTAAAGCGGCTAAGAATACTCGCCCTGGTGAAGTGGCATAGGCTGGCAAGCGCGCACCAATTTGTAAGCTAATAGGAATCAGCTCTTTTCTAGGGATGCGTGCAATATAAACGATCTCATGTCCATCTAAAACTGTTGCTGAACACGATTCGTTGAGCTGGTGTGCAACGCGCTCAATAAAAGGTGTAATGACTTCTGTTAGGTTGAGTGAAGATAAGTAGGAGTAGCCTAGATCTAGAATTTTAGCAGTGAGGCTGAATTGTTTATCAACGCTCGCTACATAGCCTAATGTCTGTAAAGTCAGTAGAAAGCGGCGTGCTGATGCGCGCGATAGCCCGTTTTTTTTTGCTAATTCTGACAATGTCATTTTTGGAGATTGTGCATCAAAAGATTTGATAACTTCTAAGCCGCGCGCAAAAGTAGTTAAAAACTCTTTATCGACCACCTCAGATTCAGTCTTCTCAACTATCATAATGTCTCTTTCGTATAGTAAATATAATCATATTATCGCCTTTGTTATAAAAAAAGCATTGCTAGGGCTAATAGGCTGCAGTTGAAACTTAGAGTGCAGCCTTTATTGGGGGGATATATGAGGGCGTATTACAATACGTTTAGAGCGCGTAGCCGAGCGATTTCTTCAGGAGTTTTATTTAAAATACGTTGCAATATGATGCCCGTATCCTCTCCCAGTTTAGGAGGCGCTTTTTTATACTCTTGCTGTGTTTTAGAAAACTTAATCGGGTTAGCAATGCCTGGCACAATACCTATGTCTGGATGTTCTAGCTCGATTTTCATCTGACGCGCTATCACCTGTGGGTCTTCAAACACCTGTTTAATATTTTGAATAGGCCCGCAGGGCACATGCTCTTTAACCAGTGCATCAATCCAATGCTGACTTGTTTGTGTTTTCATGATGCTCGACATGAGTCTTACTAACTCTTCACGATTTTTGACTCGCAGTGGATTGGTTTTAAAGCGTGAGTCATCAGCCAATTCTAGGCAGCCCGCTACAAGGCAAAACTGCTGAAATTGCTTATTATTACCTATGGCTAAGATCACTTGGCCATCAGCTGTTGGAAAGGGTTGATAAGGTGCAAGGTTGGGATGGTATTCACCTGTGCGTTCGGGGATTTTGCCACTACAAAAAAAGCTAAGAGCTTGATTGGCTAACCAGCTGACTTGAACATCAAGTAGAGCTAAGTCGATATGCTGTCCTTCTCCAGTGACTGAGCGATGGTGTAATGCCGCCAGCACTGCAACAGCAGCGTTCATTCCAGTTGTTAAATCAACAACTGCCATTCCTACACGCATAGGGCCTGCGCCTTCCTGTCCGTCAGCCACCCCAGTGATGCTCATCAAGCCACCTTGTGCTTGCAGAAGGTAGTCGTAGCCAGCATCATTCGCCATAGGACCCGTTTGTCCAAAGCCCGTGACAGAGCAATAGATTAACTTTGGGTTAATCTGTGAAAGGTGTTCGTAACCCAGTCCCTTTTTAGATAAAGATCCCGTTTTGAAGTTTTCCACTAAAATATCACACTCAACTGCAAGCTCTTTAATAAGCGCTTGGCCTTCAGGTTGGCTTATATCGACTGTGACTGAGTGTTTGCCTCTGTTGGCTGATAAGTAATAAGCGGATTCTTGCGTTTGTGCACCGCTAGAGTCCGTTAGCCAAGGTGGCCCCCAATGACGGGTGTCATCACCAACACCAGGTCGCTCTATCTTGATCACTTCAGCACCAAGGTCAGCAAAAATCTGTGTACACCATGGTCCTGCCATCACACGAGACAAATCCAAGACTCGAATACCTGCTAGTGGTCCTGCCATCATTTATTTCCTCAGTGCAAATTGTGATTATTCTTGTGCGTCACGAAGCATCTGCTTAGCAATCACCAACATCTGAATTTGTGATGTGCCTTCGTATAAACGGAAAAGACGTACATCACGATAAAATCGCTCGACGCTGTATTCGCTGATATAGCCTGCGCCACCGTGAATTTGTACTGCACAGTCGGCGACACGACCGACCATTTCAGTACAGAACAATTTGCAACTGGCTGCATGTAAAGACACTTTAAGACCTGCGTCGTAATCGTGCGCTGTAGCTTTGACCATGCACTTTCCAGCGTAATAATCAGTCTGACTTTGAGCTAACATGCCTTGTATAAGCTGAAATTCACTAATAGCTGAGCCAAACTGGCGACGCTCCATGGCATAAGCCACGCTGTCATCAATTAAACGCTTTGCTATACCGACACTCAGAGCGCTGATATGTAAGCGGCCACGGTCCAGTACTTTCATCGCAGTTTTAAAGCCTAGGCCTTCAATGCCGCCAATCAGAGCTGTTTTGGGAATACGTACATTTTCAAAAATGACATCGCAGGTATGTGAGCCTTTTTGGCCCATTTTTTGATCAAGTTTACCTAAGGTGATACCGGGTAAGTGTGCTTCGACTAAAAAAGCGGACACACCGCGGCTGCCTTCTTCGCGCGTTCCTGTGCGAGCCATCACGGTAAAGACTCCAGCACGAGGCGCATTGGTAATGTAGCGTTTGGTGCCATTGATCACATATTCATCGCCTTCTAAGCGAGCACTGGTTTGTACTGAGCCGGCATCTGACCCCGCATCGGGTTCTGTTAGAGCAAAAGAACCAATGAGTTCACCACTGGCTAATAAAGGTAAATAATGCTTTTTTTGTTCGTATGTGCCATCGATAACAATGCCTTGTGAGCCTATTCCGACGTTCGTTCCAAATACAGAGCGAAAAACCGGTGAGGTGTAGCCCATCTCTTCAATAATGGCCGCTTCTTCACTCATACTGAGTCCTAGGCCGCCAAATTCCTCGGGTATCGAGAGGCCAAAAAGTCCCATGTCTTTCATTTCTTCGATAACGTCTTCAGGAATTTGATCGTCTTCTGCAACTTGGTGTTCTAGAGGTATAAGGCGCTCACGTACGTAGCGGCGGACGGTGTCGATAAACTGTTGTAGTACTTCTTGATCAAGCGCCATTAATAGCCTCCAGGGCTTCGCAATAAATTTTGTTATTGTTCGCTAAACGTACTTCTGTACGCTTAGCGAACATATTGATTGGAGTGTATTTTCTTGTCAAGTGCTTTTTGCATAGTTTGAAGCTGTTTTTATTGTGCAGAGATGCTCTATAGGCAGCGCTAGAAGCACTCTCTCTCTATATGAGAAATATGCGCTTTGTGGGGTGTGCAATGCCGTGGGGGGAGGGTTGTCAAGGTATTGCAGTTATTATTGAGCGATTTGAGTAGGCGGTCTCAGCACTTATTAATGCATACTTGTTAACTACTAACCTTGACTATTATGCAAAATGTTTTCAAAGAGGTGATTGAGCTTGAGAGATGTGGAGTGCTGAGCATAGTGGGAAAGGGGTTGCGTTATGGATATAGAAAATAAACATTCGATGCGGAGCGTTTTGTATATTTTGCTGTCAAAAATACCCTATGGGCATTTAGCAACTTATGGACAGCTGGCTCAGATGGCTGGTTATCCAGGTGCCGCCCGCGCTGTTGGACGAATATTAAAACAGCTGCCCAATGACACGCAATTACCGTGGCACCGTGTTGTTGCAGCTAATGGACGCTTGAGTTTACCAAGCAATAGTCGAGCTGGAGACGAGCAGCGCCACCGCTTACGATCAGAAGGCATCTTCGTTGACCAAGATCGTGTAAAATTAGCCAATTATCAGTGGCAGCCTGGTGCTGCCAACGAGTAGAGTACGCCTTTGCTAATGAAAATCGAAAATCATGTCCACAAATAGTTGGCGTACTGCCCTAAAAGCCTATTCTAATCCGGCCGTACTGGCCTTGTTACTACTGGGTTTTGCTGCCGGCTTACCTTATATGCTGGTCTTCTCGACGCTATCCGTCTGGTTGCGTGAAGCTGGTGTTGCTCGCGAAACCATTGGCTATGCCAGTTTGATTGGTTTGGCCTATGCTTTTAAATGGGTTTGGTCGCCGCTGCTTGATCAGTGGCGACTGCCTTTTCTTGGGCGCTTAGGCCGCCGCCGTTCATGGCTGGTGTTTTCCCAGATTCTAGTTGCTATAGGTCTGGCGGGGATGGCCTTAAGTAACCCGCAAAGCCATTTGGCGGTACTGATTGCTCTGGCTGTTCTAGTGGCATTTGCCTCAGCCACGCAAGATATTGCCGTGGATGCGTATCGCCTAGAAATTCTTGATAACACGCGCCAGGCTGCATTAGCAGCCAGTTATATGGCCGGCTATCGCGTTGCCGCACTTTTAGCTACGGCTGGCGCTTTATATTTTGCCGAGTGGTTTGGTTCAACGGGGATTGAGTACCGCCATGCCGCTTGGGCCAGCACCTACTTATTATTTGCGTTGCTGATGCTGCCTGGCTTGCTGACCACTTTGTGGATGAAAGAACCCGATCTGCCCCTAGACGAGCAAACAACGCTGGTGCGTTACAAACTCAGTCATCAATTGATTTCTGTTGTGGTGCTGATGGTTCTATTGGTCTCTGTGCCGGCGATGATGACGCAATTTTATCAAACTGACTTTCAGTCGCTGGTGGCAGGAAGTAGCGGTTTAGATGATTTATTTTACAGTGATCGCGCATTTTTACGAGCGTTGCTCTACACCATTTTGACCGTGTTTTGCTTGTCTTCGATGGGGCGTAGAGGGCTTGCGCCGGTGTTGACGCCGGTCAGTGATTTTGTTGTACGTTACCGTTGGCAAGCGCTGCTATTGCTGGGTTTAGTTGCGACCTATCGCATGTCGGATACGGTGATGGGCGTCATGGCTAACGTGTTTTATATTGATCAGGGCTTTAGCAAAGATCAAATTGCTGGCGTGAGTAAAGTCTTTGGCTTAATCATGACTTTATTAGGGGCGGGCGCGGGTGGTTTATTGATTGTGCGCTTTGGTATTATGCCGATTCTCTTGATTGGTGGTATCACTTCAGCTGCCACTAATCTGATGTTTGTGGTCTTGGCCGGAATGGGTGCAGATCTAAACATGTTGATTGTGACCATTTCCTGCGACAACTTTAGTGCAGGGTTAGCCACTGCGGCCTTTGTCGCCTATCTATCCAGTCTGACTAACCTGAAATTCTCGGCTACACAATATGCCTTGCTCAGCTCTATTATGCTGCTGTTACCGCGTTTAATTGGTGGGTATTCAGGCGTGATGGTGGATAAATATGGTTATGAAAACTTCTTTTTAATCAGTGCCATGCTGGGCGTGCCGACTGTTATTTTGATTATCTGGCAGTGGCGTGTTGACCGGCGTAAGGCTGTTATCCATGAGGAAAATACAGCAAGCACTGAAGACGCTTGATGCATTTTGTTACATGATCCGCTCAATCCACCCTTGAGATTGGATATGTTAGGGTGCATTTAATAACTATATAGACTTGTAAAGGTGCGCCGCATGCGTGGTTTGTTCTTATTATTTTTAGTGTTTCCTCTGCTTGAATTGTTTCTGTTGATTCGAGTGGGCTCCAGTATTGGCGCATTGGCAACTTTATTGTTGGTACTGGGCAGTGGTGCAGTGGGTATTTTGTGTATTCGTTTAGCTGGATTGACGACGGCTTTAAGTGTTCGTCAGCGTATGGCGCAAGGCGAAGTGCCAACGGGTGCAATGCTCAATGGTTTATTGCTGGCAGTCGGTGGTGTGTTGTTGTTTATCCCAGGTTTTATCAGTGACTTTTTAGGCTTGGTGTGTTTGCTACCCATGACACGTCATTGGCTGGGTAAGCGGGTTAATGTGCATATGCAGCAGGGCGCCACGCGCTCACAGCAGTTTTATTCGCAAGGCACCACCTATACTGAGCAAGAGCGTCCCTCACAGCCTCGTCAGCCGCATATTATTGAAGGTGAGTTTGAGCGTAAAGACCCATAGCGCTCTAAATAATCCATAATGCAAAAAAATATTCAGGAACCCCTTGAAATATTCGCATGCAGCCCACATCTAATAAACAGCAAAAGATTCTGCTTAGGCAGATTATCCTGCGTGCTCTGCATCATGCTGAGTGCGCCTCCGGTTTTACCGGATTTAATTAACGTGCCGATGAGAAACATCGGTTGATGTAACTAACCCGTTGGGAGAGATCGACAATGAAGCTTCGTCCTCTGCATGACCGTGTGGTAATCCGCCGCAGTGAAGAAGAAACAAAAACAGCTGGCGGCATCGTGCTACCTGGCTCAGCGGCTGAAAAACCTAACCAAGGCGAAATTGTTGCCGTGGGTACAGGTCGCGTTTTAGACAATGGTACTGTGCAAGCGCTCGCTGTAAAAGTGGGTGACAAAGTAGTCTTTGGTCCTTATTCCGGTAGCAATGCTATTAAAGTGGAAGGCGAAGAACTGCTAGTAATGAGCGAAAGCGAAATTCTCGCGGTTGTTGAAGCTTAATTTATCCCCTTGCGTTTAATAACACACAATTGAGGAATATATTTCATGGCTGCTAAAGAAGTAAAGTTCGGCGATGCCGGTCGTAAAAAAATGTTAGCTGGCGTCAACGTATTAGCTGATGCAGTAAAAGCAACATTAGGCCCGAAAGGCCGTCACGTTATTTTAGAAAGAAGCTACGGCGCACCATCTATCACTAAAGATGGCGTTTCTGTTGCTAAAGAAATTGAGCTCAAAGACCGTTTTGAGAACATGGGTGCACAACTGGTGAAAGACGTTGCTTCTAAAGCTAACGATGAAGCCGGTGACGGTACCACCACTGCAACAGTACTTGCACAAGCTATCGTTAACGAAGGCTTGAAAGCAGTTGCAGCGGGCATGAACCCAATGGATCTTAAGCGTGGCATTGATAAAGCGACCATCGCTATTGTCGAGCAAATTAAACTGTTGGCTAAGCCTTGCACTGATAACAAAGCTATTGCTCAGGTGGGTACCATCTCTGCCAACGCTGATGCTTCTATCGGCGACATCATTGCTAACGCAATGGAGAAAGTCGGTAAAGAAGGCGTGATCACTGTTGAAGAAGGTTCAGGCCTAGATAACGAATTGTCTGTTGTTGAAGGCATGCAGTTTGATCGCGGTTACTTGTCTCCGTATTTCATCAATAAACCCGACACAATGGTTGCTGAGCTAGAAGACCCATTGCTGTTGTTAGTTGATAAGAAAATTTCTAATATCCGCGAATTACTGCCCGTACTGGAAGCCGTTGCGAAAGCCGGACGTCCATTGCTGATCGTTGCTGAAGATGTTGAAGGCGAAGCCTTAGCAACATTGGTAGTCAACAACATGCGCGGTATCGTGAAAGTAGCTGCGGTTAAAGCGCCTGGTTTTGGCGATCGTCGTAAGGCGATGCTGCAAGACTTAGCGATCCTGACCGGCGGTACCGTGATTTCTGAAGAAGTAGGTTTGAGCTTAGACACTACAACTTTAGAGCACCTAGGTAATGCCAAGCGTGTGATCTTGAATAAAGATAACACCACCATTATTGATGGTTCAGGTGCGCAAGCGGATATCGAAGCACGTGTGCTGCAGATCCGTAAGCAAATTGAAGACACATCTTCAGACTACGACAAAGAAAAACTGCAAGAGCGTCTGGCTAAATTAGCCGGCGGTGTTGCGGTGATCAAAGTTGGTGCAGCCACTGAAGTTGAAATGAAAGAGAAAAAAGCGCGCGTTGAAGATGCTCTGCATGCAACTCGTGCAGCGGTTGAAGAAGGCGTGGTACCTGGCGGTGGTGTTGCGCTGGTGCGTGCACTGCTAGCGATTGCCGAGCTGAAAGGCGACAACGAAGATCAGAACGTGGGTATTGCTCTGCTGCGACGTGCAGTTGAAGCGCCACTGCGTCAGATCGTTGCTAACGCAGGTGATGAGCCAAGCGTTGTGGTTGATAAAGTTAAGCAAGGCGAAGGTAACTACGGTTACAACGCTGCAACTGGCGAGTACGGCGATATGATTGCTATGGGTATTTTGGACCCAGCAAAAGTAACCCGTTCAGCACTGCAAGCCGCAGCGTCAATCGCTGGCTTGATGGTCACCACTGAAGCTATGATCGCTGAAATCAAAGATGACAGCGCACCTGCAATGCCTGATATGGGCGGCATGGGTGGCATGGGAGGTATGATGTAAGGTTTTTTAACCTAACATCTATCTTTACAGCATCAAAAAAACGGCTACCAAGTGATTGGTAGCCGTTTTTTATTGGGCGGGATAAAAGCTGCTTAAGTTATAACGGGTAGTTTACCAGTTGACGCGCAATCAGCATGCGCTGCACTTCACTGGTGCCTTCATAAATCTGCGTGATACGCGCATCGCGGTAATGACGTTCCACAGCATAATCTTCTAAATAGCCATAGCCACCATGAATTTGAACGGCCTTGGAGCAGACGCGCTCAGCCATTTCTGAGGCAAATAGCTTGGCTTGTGACGCTTCTGATAAGCAGGGCAGGCCAGCAGTACGTAACCGTGCGGCATACAACACTAAGTGGCGTGCGGCATTAATCTGTGTGTGCATATCAGCGAGCATATTGGCAATGCTTTGGTGTTCAGCAATCGGTTTGCCAAACTGCACGCGATCACGAGAGTAGATCAGTGCAGCTTCAAATGCAGCACGAGCGATGCCCACAGCTTGTGCGGCAATGCCTAAGCGTCCACCTTCTAAACCCGATAGCGCTAAGGCTAAGCCTTTACCGCGGGGTCCCAGCATGTTTTCTTTGGGGATGCGGCAATTGATTAGGCTGACTGCACAGGTATCTGATGCGCGCAGGCCCATTTTTTGTTCCATGCGCTCCACTTCAAAGCCTGGGGTGTTCGTGGGGACTAAAAATGCTGATAAGCCTTTTTTGCCCAATTCAGGATCGGTGACGGCAAAGACAATAGCTAAGCCTGCACGTTTAGCATTACTGACAAACTGCTTATTGCCATTAATCACCCAGTGCTCGCCATCCTCGACGGCTTTAGTGCGTAAGTTATTGGCTTCGGAACCGGCTTGCGGCTCAGTTAAGCAGAAGCAGGCTAAGGTTTTACCTGTCGCTAAATCTGGAACCCATTGTTGCTTTTGCTCTTGCGTACCCCAGTTGAGGATTGGAGTGCAGCCGACAGAGTTATGAATACTCATCACGGCACCGGTTGCTGCACAACCGGCAGAAATTTCTTCGATGGCCAGTGCATAACAGCTGTAATCAATATATGAGCCGCTCCATTCTTCGGGAACAACCATACCTAGAAAACCTAGTTCGCCCATTTGCTTGAGCATGTCATCATCAAGCCAGCCTGCTTTTTCCCACTTTTCTGCGTTTGGAGCTAATTCTGTTTTAGCAAAGTCCCGTGCCATATCACGGATCATGCGTTGTTCTTCGGATAGTTCGATATCATTCATTGTGAAGTCCCTCTAATACAGGCATTGGCTTACGCAGACTGCGCTTGAAAACCTGCGAATAAATCATCGATTTTGGTTTGATCAAGCAGGTCGATAGTTGCAGGTTGCCATTGTGGATTTTTATCTTTATCAATAATCAATGCACGCACGCCTTCCATGAAGTCGCCTTTAACAAACCATTGTTGACCCAAGTGGTATTCCATACGGAAACAGTCGGCTAAAGACAGCTGTTTGCCACGACGCAACATTTCCAGAGTCGTAGCCATGGCTAACGGCGAGCGCGTTTTCAATGCGGCCAAGATATCATCGCGCCATGGGTGGATATGGGTGTTTGTTTCGCTTTCTAATGAGGCAATAATTGCAGCAACCGATGAGTGAGCAAAGTGCTGGTCAATGGCTGCACGTACTGTGGTTAATGTTGCACCGGTAGCATGCTTGCTGGCCAAGGTGTTCAATAAACTACGAATGGATTCCTGTGAAGATGAACCCCATTGCATATTGTCGAGGCAGCGATCCAGTTCGCAAATTTGTTCGTGGTATAAGAACCAATCAGCCAGACCGATTTGCAGAGCATCCGCGGCACCGACTGGATTACCGGTCACACCCATATAGATGCCCGTTGAGCCGAGTAAGCGTGATAAAAAGTAGCTGCCGCCGACATCGGGGAAAAAACCAATACTGACTTCTGGCATACCTAAACGGGCTTTTTCAGTGACAATGCGAAAGCTTGCACCTTGGATTAGACCCATGCCACCGCCCAAAGCTAAGCCATCGACTAATGCGATAAATGGCTTGGGATAGGCATGAATGGCTTGGTCTAATGCATATTCTTCAGTAAAAAAGGTATCGTTT
This sequence comes from Thiopseudomonas sp., assembly GCA_035271365.1. GTDB lineage: Bacteria > Pseudomonadota > Gammaproteobacteria > Pseudomonadales > Pseudomonadaceae > Denitrificimonas. The sequence goes on along the minus strand of DATERS010000155.1, from coordinate 54,810 downwards.
AAGGTGTTACCTTCTTGAGCATTTTTATATAACTCACGAATATCACCGCCAGCACAAAACGCTTTGTCGCCATTCGCGCGTAACACCACAGCAACTACATTTTCGTCCGTCGCCCATTGATCCAGTTGTGCTTGGATAGAGCGTACCATTTCAAGATTAATGGCGTTAAAGGCTGTGACGCGGTTGAGCGTAAGGTGGCCAACGCGATTGCGCACGTCAGTCAGTACTAGAGCATGATTATCGAGCATGGCGATTATTCCTTTAAGTACATTTTTATAATGGCTGAGAAGTCTAAACCACCGTAGCCTTGTAAGCTAAAGGCTTGATACAGCTGTTGTGCTGCGGCACCCATCATCACCGGTTGTTTAGCTAGGCGTGCTGCTTCAGTGGCTAAGCCTAGATCTTTGAGCATTAAGTCGCTACCAAAGCCACCACTATAACCGCGGCTGGCGGGTACGTTGTCTAAAACGTCGGGATAAGGATTATTAATCTCAGAACTCCAGCAGCGACCGCTGGATGTATTAATGATGCCGGCCAGTGTTTTGGCATCCATACCCAGAGATACACCTAAGGCCATCGCCTCAGCGACACCGATCATGGAGATACCCAGCAGCATATTATTAGCAACTTTAGCGACTTGACCGTTACCGCTGTCACCACAATGAGTGATGTTTTTGCCCATCGCTTGCAGGATGGGTTGAATATGTTGTAAATCCTCAGTTGCACCACCGACCATAAAGGTTAGGGTCGCAGCTTGAGCACCGGCAGTCCCCCCTGAAACAGGTGCATCAACCATATTGTGACCGGCATCTTTAGCCGCTTTTGCCACTTCGCGGGCACTGTGTGGATCAATGGTTGAGCAGTCAATTAAAAAGGTGGGTTGAGTCAGTTGTGCGATTAAACCTTCTTCGCCAAGGTAGACGCCTTTTACATGCACAGCAGCAGGTAACATACTGATGAGTACATCAGGAGTCGCGGCGACAAGTGCTTGTATGGAGGCGCAACCTTGTGCACCTTTTTCTACAAGTTCAGCAACAGCGTTGCTGGATAAATCAAATACGCTGAGCTGGTAACCTGCTTTAAGCAGGTTGCTGGCCATAGGGCTACCCATATTGCCTAAGCCTAAAAATCCGATATGCATGGTTGATCTCCGCTTATTATGATTGTTGCGAGTGTCGATGCTAAATAGGTTAAATTCTTAATCTTCGATACAGTTCAACCCGCTTGACTGTAGAGCCAAGCGGGTTGATTGATTATTTCAAACTGATGGTGGTATTCAACGCGCCAACTTCTTCGTCTTCATCAAACCAGCGTGCAGTCACTGTTTTAGTCTGGGTGTAGAACTGCACCACTTGCTTACCGTAAGGGCCTAAATCGCCGAGCTTAGAAGCACGTGAACCGGTAAAAGAGAACATTGGTACAGGTACAGGGATGGGTACGTTAATACCGACTTGACCGACATCGATCTCTTCTTGGAAGCGACGGGCGGTCGCGCCGGAGCGGGTAAAGATGGCCGTGCCGTTACCGTTCGGGTTGTTATTGATCAGCTCAATGGCCTGCTCTAAAGTGTCAGCTTGCATGACGCACAATACGGGGCCAAAAATCTCTTCTTGGTAGATGCGCATTGAGGTGTGTACGCCAGAAAAAATGGTTGGACCGACAAAGTTGCCTTGCTCAAAACCGGGCACCTTAGGATTACGGCCATCCAGATCCATTTGCGCACCTTCACTGGCGCCGCTATCGATTAGATCGGTCACACGCGCTAAGGCTTGCTTAGAAATAACGGGGCCGACATCAGTACCTGCTTGGCAACCGGCATTCACTTTTAGAGTTTTAGCTTTTGCGACCAGTTCCGGTAACCAGTTTTGTGCCTCGCCGACTAGAACAATGACCGGCAGCGCCATACAACGCTGACCCGCAGCACCAAAGGCAGCACCGGCAATGGCATTCAGTGTTTGCTCTTTATTGGCATCAGGCATCACTACGCCGTGGTTTTTTGCACCCATCATGCACTGCACACGCTTACCGGCTAATGATGAGCGGTTATACACGTGAGTACCGACATGGGTTGAACCGACAAAAGATACAGCTTTGATGTCTTTGTGATCACAGATAGCGTTCACTGCATCAGCGCCACCATGAATCACGTTGAGCACGCCAGCAGGGATACCGGCTTCTACGGCCAGTTCCACTAGACGCATGGTCACCATCGGGTCTTGCTCGGATGGTTTTAGAACAAAGGTGTTACCCGTCACAATCGCCATTGGGAACATCCACAATGGAATCATGGCTGGGAAGTTAAACGGAGTAATACCGGCACAGACACCGAGGGGCTGCAGTAAGGTATAAGTGTCAACGCCATTGGCAACATTATTGGCGATCTCGCCCAGTTGTAGGTTACCAATAGCGGCTGCGTGCTCAACAACTTCTAAGCCGCGGAACACATCGCCTTCAGCGTCGGCGAGTGTCTTGCCTTGCTCTGCGGTTAATAATGCCGCCAGTTCTGGCATGTTTTCACGGATCAGCTGTTGGTACTTTAAGAAAATACGTGCACGCGCACCGATTGGGGTTTTGCGCCAAGTTTTAAAAGCTTTTTTAGCACTGGCAACCGCCGCATTGATTTCATCTGCAGTTGCAAAAGGGACTCTAGCTAAGACTTCTTGAGTCGCAGGGTTCACCACATCACGCCATTGCTCAGTGGTTGATTCAACAAACTGGCCATCAATAAAAAGCTTAACTGTTGGGACTTGGACTGCTGTCATATCGGTACGCCTCAGTATGAAATTATTTTTGTGATTGACTCACTAAGTGTGCTTTCATGCTAGCAGTGCATTTTTGCTTGACGCAACCCTGTTGACTGCAGATGTGCTCTGCAAAAATGCACATCACCGTAAAATTAGGAATAGAGCACTATGGATTGGGAGCAGTTACGTTTTTTTCTAGAGTTGGCCAGAGCAGGGCGCTTAGTGATTGCGGCGCGACGTATGGGTGTTGATCACACAACGGTGTCGCGCAAAGTACAAGCTTTGGAAAAAAGTTTGGGGCGGCCATTATTTTTACGAGAGCATGAAGGTTACAAGTTGACTGAAGCGGGGCGTGCGTTATTGCCCCAAGTCGAGGCGATGGAAAGTGCTTTTGTCGGTATTTCTGATTCATTACCGCATGTGGGAGGGCAGCTGTCTGGACATGTGCGCATTGGTGCAACCGAGGGCTACAGTACGTTATTGCTGGCTGAGCAGTTGGCGGCGCTTGGGGTGCGTTATCCACATCTGAAAGTCGATTTGCTAGCGCTACCGCGTGCTGTGCAACTATCACGCAATGAGGCCGATATCGTGATTACCCTAGAGCGTCCAGAACGCGGGCCTTTTATTATCACTCGGTTGACCGACTATGCCTTGCACTTGTATGCCAGCGTTGATTACTTAGCGCAGCATCCAAAGATCACACGCCGTGAGCAGTTGAGTGAACATCGTTTTGTCACCTATGTGGACGATTTGTTGTTTAGTAAAGAGTTGATTTTTTTAGATGGATTGGTGAAAGCTAATACCGTTAATTTACGCAGTACCAGTATTTTAGCCCAGCAACAGGCTGTGATTGCTGGGGCGGGTTTAGCAATCTTGCCTGCCTTTGCGGCACGCAAAGAGCCAAACTTACGGCGTGTACTGGCTAGAGAGGTGGGTTTTACTCGAACATTTTGGATGCTGATGCCCATTGAGTTAAAGGATATTGCCCGTATGCGTACTGCTTGGAATTTTTTGCGTGAGCAAGCGGCCATGCAGCAAGACATACTTTTACCACCCGCTCAGCACAAGGAGGCGATCTAATATGCGCAAGCAGCTCTCAGGGACGGTATCCGCGGTGATGGTACGCGAGGCGCTATATGCGCCGTTGCAGCAAGGTTGGACATTAGAGACGTTATTAGAGGGCACACCCTTTGATGCCAGCATCATGCACAAGGATGCTGGGCGCGTCTCGGTTAAACACTATGCGCGTTTTTGGCGACGTTTACGCCGCACCATCCAAGATGAGTTCTTTTTGATGGATAAGCGCAGTATGCGTCCCGGCAGCTTTGCTTTTATGTGCAGCATGGCAGCGCAGCAGCCCACGGTTGGGCAGGGCTTGGAAGTGGCTTTGCAGTTTTTAGCACTGATTTTTGCAGATAAACGCGCCGTGTTGCGTATTAAACACAGTATGGCTGCCGTGGTCTTGCGTGAAGACAATGCACAGCCTGCGCGAGCCTTCACTTACTTTACTTTTTGGATGTATGTGCATGGTTTAACCTGTTGGCTAGCTAACCAGCGAGTGCCCTTATTATCGGCTGATTCGCGCTGCCCCGAGCCCGACTTTATAGATGACTATCGAGTGATGTTTTCTGACAACTTACGCTTTGATTGTCGACAATCTCAAATACTGTTCTCTGCCGATATTTTGGCTGCGCCCATTAAACGCAGTGCACAGGACTTGCAGCGCTTTTTACGCCATGCACCGAATAATATTATGGTGAAGTACCGTGATGAGCAAAGTTTAGCGAGTCAGATTCGGCGTGACTTACTCAGAAACGACCCTAAGAATTGGCCTGATGCAGTGGACTTGGCGGCAGATTTGTTTATGTCAGTGTCCACCTTGCAGCGTCGTTTAAATGAAGAAGGGCAGAGTTATCAAAGGCTTAAGGATGCTGTGCGTAGTTCGTTAGCGATTAAGTGGTTGGCGGATGAGCAGTGTGCTTTTGTCGATATTGCCATGGCCTTAGGCTTTGCGGATGTCAGCTCTTTTTACAAAGCCTTTCGTAAATGGACCGGCACACAGCCCAGTCATTATCGTTCGATTTTATTGGATAAAAATAAATAATTGGCAAATACGTTCAAGTAGTTTGAGGCTTTTTGCTATTGCTTCTGTAGCCAACTGGGGCTGACTATCAAGGTGTGTACCTTGCAATGTCAACAATAATAAAAGTTGGAGCGTGCCATGAGCTTAGTAAAAAAAGACTATTTCCAAGCCTCAAAAGATTTTGATTTTGACGCTACTGTGAGTGATGCCATTAGCGGAAATTTTACCGCGATGAACGCCTGTTATGAGTGCTGTGACCGCCATGCTGTCAATGGTGCGGTGGCTTTAATTCAAGAGAATGCCGATGGCAGTTCAAGCCGTCACAGCTATGCCGAGTTGCGTGATCAGTCTGCACAATTTGCCCATTACCTCAGCAGTCAGGGTATTCAGGCCGGTGATGTGGTGGCCGGTTTATTGCCACGCGGTCATGCATTGACTGTCACTATTCTAGGGGTATGGCGTATCGGTGCCATTTACCAACCCTTATTTACCGCCTTTGGTCCTAAAGCCATTGAGCATCGTTTGCAGAATTCAGCGGCTAAGCTGGTGGTGACTGATACGGATAACCGTAGCAAACTGCTTGATGTGCAATTATGCCCGGCAGTGATGACTGTCACTGATGCGCAAGGTGCGGGTTTAGAAAACGGTGACTGCGACTTTTGGCCTACGATAGACACATTATCGACTGATTTCGATCCGGTGATGCGCAGCGGAGATGATACATTTTTATTGATGTTTACGTCTGGAACCACAGGCTTAGCTAAGCCTCTGCAGGTGCCGTTGCGCGCTATTGTGGCTTTTCAGCGCTATATGGTTGATGCGGTGGGCTTGCGTGCTGATGATTCTTTTTGGAACGTCGCTGATCCAGGTTGGGCTTATGGTCTGTACTTTGGTATTACAGGGCCAATGTCGATGGGTTTGCCGGTGTTATCGGTGGCCGGCTTATTTAACTTAGAGCGCTGCTTAGATATTGCCAAGAAATATAATGTGAATAATCTGGCCGGCGCACCGACGGTATTTCGGATGTTGATTGCTGCTGGCGCTAAAGTCGCGGATCAATGGAGCGAGCAGTTGCGTGTAGTGAGTAGTGCGGGTGAGCCCTTGAATCCTGAAGTGATTCGTTGGTTTAAAGAACACTTAAATGTTGCGATTAATGACCATTACGGGCAAACCGAAATGGGCATGGTGCTGTGCAATCACCATAACTTAGAACATCCCATGCATATGGGTGCGGCAGGTTATGCATCACCTGGACACCGTGTTGTCGTTATTGATGAGCAGACTCTTCAAGAGTTGCCTGCAGGCGTACCTGGGATTTTATCGGTTGATACAGAGCAGTCACCGATGTTTTGGTTTAACGGCTACAAAGATATGCAAACCAATGCTTTCCAAGGTCGTTACTACTTAACCGGTGATACCGCTGAGTTGAATACCGATGGCAGTATCAGTTTTGTCGGGCGTTCTGACGATGTGATTACGACATCAGGCTACCGTGTCGGCCCCTTTGATGTTGAAAGCGCCTTGCTTGAGCACCCAGCAGTGATTGAAGCTGCCGTTGTGGGTAAGCCCGATGTACAGCGCACAGAAATCATTAAAGCTTTTGTTATTTTGCAAGACGGCTATGCAGGCACGCCAGAGTTGGCTGAAGAGTTGCGGCTGCATGTGCGCAATCGTTTAGCTGCGCATGCTTACCCACGTGAAATTGAATTTCCTGATGAGTTGCCAAAAACGCCAAGCGGCAAAGTGCAGCGCTTTATGTTGCGTCTCAATGAAGTCAATAAACAGCAAGAACAACAAGCACAACAAGCACAACAAGCAGCCAAGCAAGCGGCCTGCTAATTTTAAGGATCAATTATGCGCGTAGCAGAACATACATTTGTGATTACCGGCGGTGCCTCAGGGTTAGGTGCTGCCACAGCCCGTCACCTCGTTGCGCAGGGCGCTGGTGTGGTGTTGCTGGATATCAATCAGCACGCTGTGGTTGCCCAGGCTGAGCAGCTCGGTGAGCGCGCGCTGGGCATCGCTTGTGATATTTGCGATAGCCAGCAGGTGCAACATGCACTGGATGCCGCCACTGCGCACTTTGGCGCACTACATGGCTTAATTAACTGTGCGGGGATTGTGGGTGGGCAGCGAATTTTAGGTCGTAAAGGCCCACATGATTTAGATGACTTTTCTCGTGTGCTGCAGATTAATGTGATCGGTAGCTTCAATATGTTGCGCTTAACCGCGCAAATGATGGTCGATAATCCGCCTAATACAGAAGGTGAGCGCGGCGTCATTATCAATACAGCGTCTGTGGCTGCTTACGATGGTCAACTGGGTCAGGCCGCCTATGCATCCTCTAAAGGTGCGATTGTCAGCATGACGTTACCGGCAGCACGTGAATTAGCCAGTTACGGTATTCGGGTGATGACTATTGCTCCGGGTATATTTGAAACGCCGATGATGGCAGGGATGACCGATGAAGTCCGTGCCGGCTTATGTGCTGATGTGCCGTTTCCACCGCGTTTAGGCAAACCTGAAGAATATGCCGCATTAGCGCAGCATATTATTGAAAACACCATGCTCAATGGTGAAGTGATTCGTATCGATGGCGCATTGCGTATGGGAGTTAAATAAAATGAGTACGCATGATCCTATAGTGATTGTCAGTATGGCACGCACGCCTCTGGGTGGTTTTCAGGGGGCTTTGCAGAACGTTACAGCCACGCAGTTGGGTGCTGTGGCAATTAAAGCTGCGGTGGCCCGTGCGCAGTTAGCGCCTGAAGCGGTGCAAGAAGTGCTGTTTGGTTGTGTGTTGCCCGCGGGCTTAGGTCAAGCGCCGGCACGGCAAGCGGCGCTGGGTGCAGGTTTAGCTGAAAGTACCGTCTGTAGCACGGTTAATAAAATGTGTGGGTCGGGTATGCAAACCGTGATGATGGCGCATGACGCCTTACTTGCTGGCTCAGTTGATGTGGTGGTGGCGGGCGGTATGGAAAGTATGTCCAATGCCCCCTATTTACTGGATAAAGCTCGCGCCGGTCAGCGCATGGGGCACGGCAGAGTGATTGACCATATGTTTATGGATGGCCTTGAGGATGCCTATGAAAAAGGCCGACTGATGGGCACCTTTGCTGAGGACAGCGCACAAACCTATGGTTTTAGCCGTGAACAGCAAGATGATTTTGCTGAGCAGTCGCTTCAACGAGCACAGCAAGCGATCAGCGATGGTCGCTTTGCGCAAGAGATTGTTGCGGTTGAAGTGCAGGGTCGCAAAGGCAGTGTGACGGTCAGTGAAGATGAGCAGCCGCCCAAAGCTGATTTAAATAAAATCCGTCAATTGCGCCCTGCTTTTCGCGAAGGTGGTACTGTCACAGCAGCCAACTCCAGTTCTATTTCTGATGGTGCAGCAGCGCTGGTATTGATGCGCCAAAGTGAAGCGCAGCGACGGGGCTTAACAGCTCTGGCGGTGATTCACGGGCATAGCGCCTATGCAGCAGCGCCCCATTTGTTTAGTTCGGCGCCGGTTGGTGCAATCAAAAAGTTGATGGCGCGTACGGGTTGGGATTTAGCCAAGGTTGATTTATTTGAAATCAATGAAGCTTTTGCTGTGGTGACCATGATTGCTATGCAAGAGCTTGATTTACCCGCAGAAAAGGTCAATGTGCAGGGTGGTGCTTGTGCGTTAGGGCATCCGATTGGCGCATCAGGAGCACGGATTATAGTGACTTTGTTGGCCGCATTAAAGCAACACCATAAACGCTTTGGCGTTGCTGCGATCTGTATTGGTGGTGGAGAAGCAACAGCCATAGCTGTTGAATTATTGAATTAATACACATACTTTTAGTGGTCTACATAAGTTGTCCATTAATGGCAGAGGAATTTGATTTATGACGAATGCAGTAGAAACCTATCAGAAAGCTCAGCACCTACAATTGACCGATAAGTTGGTGGTAGAAATGCGTGGGCATACGGCTGTGCTGACCCTGAACAATCCATCCGCGAATATTTGGGATGAAGATATGTTGCGCGGCGTTAAACAGTTGGTCGAGCATTTAAATGAAGATAAAGATATTTATGCCTTGGTCATTACCGGTGCTGGTGAGAAGTTCTTTAGTGCGGGTGCTGACTTAAAGCTGTTTGCCAGTGGTGATAAAGGGATGGCACGTACAATGGCGCGCCGTTTTGGTGAGGCTTTTGAAGCGCTGAGTGATTATCGCGGTGTGAGTATTGCTGCGATTAATGGCTATGCCATGGGAGGCGGCTTAGAGTGCGCACTGGCTTGTGATATTCGTATTGCTGAAGAACAGGCGCAGATGGCTTTGCCTGAGGCCTCAGTTGGTTTATTACCCTGTGCTGGCGGTACACAAAAGTTATCGTGGCTGGTGGGTGAGGGTTGGGCTAAACGTATGATTTTATGCGGTGACCGTGTTGATGCACGCACGGCTGAACGTATTGGCTTAGTCGAAGAAGTTGTGGCTCAAGGCCAGGCTTTGAATAAGGCTTTGGAATTGGCTGATAAAGTCGCCAAGCAAAGCCCTGTTTCTGTTCGTACCATTAAACCTTTAATTCAAGGTGCGCGGACGCAAGCCCCCGATCATTGGTTACCAGCTGAGCGTGAAGCTTTTGTTGATTTGTTTGATACACAAGACACTAAAGAAGGCGTGAATGCGTTTTTAGAGAAGCGTAAAGCACAGTGGCAGAACTGCTAATCAGTTAGCGGTATGAATAGGCCGCAGGTGGTATTGCGCATGGATCATGTGCAGTGCCGCTTGCGGCTTTTTTATAGGCTTTATCAAGTGATTACGCAATCAAGCGGCGCACACAATACTGTTGTATCCAATAGAGCTTAAGCAGGCCGTAGCGCTGAATGCAACTACGGCCAGAGGCTTGATGATTAGCCTTGTGATAGCAACTGGCGTAACTCAATAATGGCTGCGTTAGCACGGGATACGTAGTTGGCCATGACCAAAGAATGGTTGGCTAAAATACCGTAACCGTCACCGTTAAGAACCATTGGGCTCCAGAGTGACTCTTGTGCTGACTCCAGTTCGCGAATGATTTGGCGGACACTGACGGTGGCGTTCTTTTTAGCGATCACATCAGCGAAATCAATTTCAATCGCGCGTAGGAAATGTGAGAGCGCCCAAGCTTGGCCACGTGCTTCATAGAACACATTGTCAATTTGTAACCAAGGTGTTTTAACGATTTCTTCTTTAATACCTTTGCTTCTTCCGGTCAGCAAAGGGTCGTCAGTCTCAACTTCACCGTCGTGATCTATATTTAAACGGGCTTTACCAACACTGGCAGAAAGACGTTGTGACAGTGAGCCTAAGCGAGTGGCTACATCACCTAGCCAGTTGTTCAGGTTGTCTGCGCGCGCATAAAACTGGGTATTGGACTTTTCAGGATCACTGAGGCGCTTTAAGTAGCTGTTGAGTGATTTGATACCCAAGCGGTACTCATCTTCTGTGGCCGGTAAGATCCAGCTTTTATTATCAAAGTTAAAACGAGGCTCTGCTTTAGCTAAATCAGCATCCTCAGTGGACTGTGATTGTGAGCGCGCAAAATCTTTACGCAAGGCACGTGATAAGTCACGTACTTGCACTAAAACACCATATTCCCATGAGGGCATATTGTCGAGCCAGATACCCGGTGGCGCATAGTCGTTGGTCAGGTAGCCACCCGGTTTATCGAGCAAGGTGGTGGCCACGTTTTTCAGCGTCTCTACCGTGGTATAGCCTGTGACTAGAGGATGCTGTGCTTTTTCTGCGGCTTGTTGCGTGTGTTCTTGCACAGAGAAAAAGTCAGGTTCTTGACTCCAGTACCAACCTACAACCAATGTCGCTAATAGATAGATAACGATCACTGCGATCACTGCACGGCTAAACCAGATGCCGCCGAAGTAGCTTTTTACATCGTCGACTGAGTCACTGACTGAATCCGTCGCGTCTCGAGTGCGTTTTTTCCAATTGAGCATGCTTAAACCTTTGTATTGTGTTTCGTGAGCCGCCTGTAACAGGCCGCTGTATGTCTTGAGTGTACTATAAAGCATGACATGACAGTTGTGCAGGGCATGGCTTAAATTTGCTGTGTCGTACAGATGTTTTTCCTGATTTGTTGATGTTGACAGGCTGGTTTTACTAGCGCGTCTAAGGCGAAAAAAAGCAGATTTAATAATCTGTCATATACTAAGACTGTTGATGTATAGGATGACATCTAAACCTTTTATTCAGGGTTAGCTCATGGAGTGGCAGACAGAATGACAGGCAATCAGACACACAATTTACAGCATTTAAAACAGTACTTTGCGCAACAGGTGGTTGATCAAGCTAGGCTAGTCTTAGTACAGTGGCAAAATCTGAACAATGCTCGAGTTCAGTGGGGCGCTCAAGAGCAGCTGAATATGCAGGATGCAGTGCAGCGTTTATTCGACTGTGCAGAGCGTGTTGAGCAATCGGCCCATATGCATATTGCTCAAGGCTTAATCGATGTTTTAACAGTAACTGAACACAATAATAACCGTTTAACCAGTCACGCTATTGAGCGTATAACGCAGTTGCTGCAAGAGCTCTTGCGCACCGGTCTGCGTCAGGGCGAGCAAGTTGATCAGGTGTTTTTGCCGATGCTGCTGGGTCAACCTATTTATATCGCCTTGCGCTGTGCTGAGTCTGCAGCAGACCTCGCGGAACAACTACGTTACTTGTCCTTTCAGGTTGAAGTCTTTACTGATGCTGCTGAGTTGTTGCGCCTATTTGCTCAGCGTCAGCCAGCAGTGATGATTATCGATATTGATTTTTTTGCCCGGCGTTATGGTTTGCAGCTTGTAGAGCAGCTAAAACAGTGGGGGAGCAGTCGTGTCCCGATCTTTTTTTACAGCCAAGCTGATGAGTGCATGACGGTGCAGCTTGCTGCTATACGTGCTGGCGGGCAGGCTTTTGCCAGTGGCGCATTTGATATTACCCGTGTTATGGACAAGGTCGAAGAATGGACCACTATTGCGCGTACAGAGCCCTATCGGGTGTTAGTGGTTGATAGTTGTGCGGTACAGGCCAGTATCACTGAGCAGATGTTAAATGCCGCGGGAATCATCACGCGGATGCTGACCAATCCAACGCAAGCCTTAACCCAGCTATTAGATTTTGATCCTGATTTGGTTATTTTAGATCTCTATATGACGCAGTGCTCGGGCCTCGAGCTTGCTAAGGTGATTCGCTACCATGATCGCTTTGTTGGCATGCCGATGATTTATTTATCGGCGGAAGATAATATCGATAAACAGCTTGATGCGCTGAGTGAAGGAGCAGATGACTTTTTAATAAAGCCAGTGCAGGCGCAACATTTGATCACCGCGGTGCGCCATCGTATTGCCCGTGCACGTCATTTAAAGTCGCGGATTGTGCGTGACGGTTTAACAGGTTTATTTAACCATTCGTATATTTTACAGTTGCTGGATGATGAGCGCAGTCGCACGCATAAAACTAGGCAGGCATTGAGCTTTGTAATGCTTGATATCGACCACTTTAAACAGGTCAATGACACCTATGGTCACTTAGTGGGCGATAAGGTGATTAAAGGTCTGGCACTGTTTCTGAAACAGCGTTTACGGCGCACTGACTCTATTGGCCGTTACGGTGGTGAAGAGTTTGCAGTGATTTTACCTGATACCAATGCACAGGCTGCCGCTAAGGTGATCAATGCTATTCGTCAGCGTTTTGCTGAGATTCGATTTCCAGCACAGCAGGGCGAGGTGGTATGCACTTTTAGTGCGGGTATTGTTGAGTACGATGGTCAAATTGATAGCACGCGCTTAGTGCTTTTAGCTGATCAAGCACTGTATGCCTGTAAACATGCGGGGCGCAACTGCGTCAAGGTGTATCGCGAGTTGCGCTGATTGCAAAACCTAGGGTGCTGTTCGTATGGCTTTGCGTACTTTTTCCAGTAACCCTGCATTGGGATAACCATCGGCTGGTAAACTTTGCCATTGCTGAAAATTACGCACAGCTTGGCGTGAGTTAATGCCGATAATGCCATCCGGGTTACCACTATCAAAGCCGAGCTGATTGAGCAGGGTTTGTAGCTCTACGCGCTCTTCTCGGCTGAGCATGCGCTCATGTTTTGGCCAAGCAGCTGGCACACGATATTCACCTTGTAAGGCGTTCGACAACAAGCCAATAGCCAAAGCATAGGATGAAGAGTTGTTGTACTTTAAGATGCTGCGAAAGTTATCCAGCAGCAAATAGGCTGGGCCTTGATGGCCGCTGGGTAAAAATAAAGTGGCGTATTGTTGACCGAGTTTGCGCATGCTTATTTTATCGCGTGGACTGACGCCTAAGGCTTTCCATTGTGCGAGTGTTTTGCGAACTTGACCGTCGGCGATGGCATAGTCGAAACCTTGAACGGGTAATTGTACTTCAAGGCCCCAAGGTTGGCCGTGTTGCCAGCCTGATAAGCTTAAGTAGTTTGCTGCAGAGGCGAGTGCATCAGCGCTGGAGTTCCAGATATCACGACGGCCATTACCATCAAAATCCACTGCGTACTGGTGATAGGTGGTGGGCATAAACTGGGTTTGTCCCATCGCTCCAGCCCATGAGCCGATCATGCCGCTAGGACTGATATCGCCTTCTTGTAAAATATGCAAAGCGGCAAGCAACTGGCTGCGCCAAAATGTACTGCGGCGGCCTTCATAAGCCAAGGTCGCCAGTGAGCGGATCACATTTTTACTGCCAATATTTTGGCCAAAACCGCTTTCCATGCCCCATACCGCGACGAGAATGCTGGGTTCAACTTTATAGCGTGATTCAATCGCTTGTAAGGTTTTTGAGTGCTCCGCCAATAGTGCTTTACCGCGAGCAACGCGCCACGATGACACAGCGCTTTCTAGATACTCCCAGACCGGGCGGCTGAATTCTGGTTGGCTTTGATCGGCGGCAATCACTTGTGGGTCGGGTGTCAGTCCAGCCAGTGCCTGTTCAAATAGTAGGGGGCTGATGCCTTCACTGAGGGCCTGCATACGTAGCCCCGCGCGCCAGTCGGCAAAGCTTTGGCCTGTGGCTATCGGAGCTAGAGATTGTGCTGCTGAGGTTGAGACGCTTGGCGTTATCACCTGAGTCATTGTATTGGCATGAGCTGGGCTACTCAGCAGCAGGCCAGCCATAATCACACTATAAATAGAGGGTAAGCGCTCAAGCATGGGTCATCTCAATCTTAATTAGGACTCAACTTTAACATGCTGAGCGGTTTAATAAAGTCAGTAAAAACAAGGATAGTGCGTGCTAGCAAGGGAAGGCAATAGACAACCTTATGCGGCTGAAAAAATAAAAGCCTCAGGGCTGTTAAACCGAGAGGCTTTTTGATTGCGGCGGTAACTGCCTTTGCCTTTTTTTGCCTGCTCTTGGCGGCTGCGAAACAGCGGCTGGGCAATAACTGACTTGGCTTTATTGGTGCGCTTTTCAGAACGCTGGCTCATGGTCATACTCCTTGCGAACATTGGCTCGTAGTGGGGTTGTTGAGTGCTGTTTAAGCACTATTAGTATTCTACTGTATTGTATGGATGTCCAGTGCTATTGAACTGTCTAAAATATCAGACCGACTGCACTTCAAAAAGTGCAGTCGCTGATAAAATATAATCGTTTATTTACGCTAAACGCTTATAACGCACACGCTTAGGTTGTGTCGCAGCATCACCTAAACGCTTTTTACGATCCGCTTCGTAGTCGCTGTAGTTGCCTTCAAAGAAGATAACACTGGAGTCATCTTCATAGGACAAGATATGCGTGGCAATACGGTCAAGGAACCAACGGTCGTGCGAGATCACAATGGCAGAACCTGGGAAGTCCAGTAGCGCTTCTTCTAGGGCGCGCAAGGTTTCCACATCAAGGTCGTTGGACGGCTCATCCAGCAGTAAGACGTTAGCGCCTTGTTTAAGAGTCAGTGCCAAGTGCAAACGACCACGCTCACCACCGGACAGATCTTTCACAAACTTCTGTTGGTCGGAGCCTTTAAAGTTAAAACGACCGACATAGCCACGTGAAGGCACTTCATAGTTACCAACTTTAATGGTGTCGTAACCGTCCGAGATTTGCTCCCATACAGTTTTTGAACCATCGAGGCTGTCACGTTGTTGATCAACACTGGCCAGCTTTACCGTTTCACCAATAATGATTTCACCGGAGTCCGGCTGCTCAACACCCATAATCATTCTAAAGAGGGTGGATTTACCAGCACCGTTACCGCCAATCACGCCAACAATCGCGCCTTTAGGCAAGGTGAAAGATAAATCATCAATCAGCACGCGATCGCCATAGGCTTTACTGACGTTTTTGATTTCAATGACTTGATCACCTAAACGCTCACCGGCTGGGATATAAATCTCATTGGTTTCGCTACGTTTTTGGAATTCTTGTGATTGCATTTCTTCAAAGCGTGCTAAACGTGCTTTAGATTTGGACTGACGGGCTTTGGCACCTTTACGGACCCATTCCAGCTCCGCTTTCATCGCTTTGTTATGCGAGGACTCTTGTTTCGATTCTTGGCTTAAACGTGCAGATTTAGCTTCCAGCCACTGTGAATAGTTGCCTTCAAACGGAATTCCTTGACCACGGTCCAACTCAAGAATCCAGCCAGCAACGTTATCGAGGAAGTAACGGTCGTGCGTAATCGCCACCACAGTACCGGTGAAGTCATGCAGGAAACGCTCAAGCCAAGCCACTGAGTCAGCATCTAAGTGGTTGGTAGGTTCATCGAGCAGCAACATATCGGGTGCTGATAATAATAAACGGCACAGGGCAACACGGCGTTTTTCACCACCGGACAAAAACTCAATTTTGGCATCCCAAGGCGGCAGGCGCAGAGCATCGGCGGCGACTTCCAGTTGACGCTCAATATTGTGACCGTCGCTGGCTTGGATAATGGCTTCGAGCTTGGCTTGCTCAGTGGCTAAGGCGTCGAAGTCAGCATCAGGTTCAGCATAGGCTGCGTAGACTTCATCTAGACGAGCTTGTGCATCTTTAACTTCGCCGAGTGCTTCTTCAACGATTTCGCGGACAGTTTTTTGCGGATCCAGTTGTGGCTCTTGCGGTAAATAGCCGATTTTCAGACCTGGCATTGGACGTGCTTCACCGTTAAATTCGGTATCAACACCCGCCATAATACGCAGTAAAGTAGATTTACCTGAACCGTTGAGGCCCAGCACACCAATTTTTGCGCCAGGGAAAAAAGATAAAGAAATATCTTTTAGAATCTCGCGTTTAGGTGGCACAACTTTACCGAGGCGGTGCATAGTGAAAACGTAAGAACCTGTTTGTCCGCTTTTGTTATCTTTTGACATCTTTAATAATACCTATGAGTCATATATTGCGTCGATTGTAGCGTTTTACCAACAATTAAGCAGCCGTTGTGGTGCCGCGCGACTTATTTTGCATAAATGAAGAGCAGGGTGAGTAAGACTTATTGTCAGAGTGATAGCCTTTCATGTGCCATGAACGTTTAGATAATGTAGAATCCCTAACTTATATCTTTTATTAGCCTTGTTGATTCCATGAGGACCGCTATGTTCAGCCGTGATTTGACTATTGCCCGATATGACGCCGAACTTTTTGACGCGATGGAGAAAGAAGCCCAACGCCAAGAAGAGCACATTGAGCTGATTGCGTCAGAAAACTACACCAGCCCTGCGGTAATGGAGGCACAAGGTTCTGTGCTGACCAATAAATACGCTGAAGGCTACCCAGGAAAGCGCTACTACGGTGGTTGTGAGTACGTTGATATTGTTGAGCAGTTAGCGATTGATCGCGCTAAAGAGCTGTTTGGCGCAGAGTACGCAAACGTTCAGCCACACGCCGGTTCACAAGCTAACGCTGCAGTGTACTTAGCGTTACTTGAGGCGGGCGACACTATTCTAGGTATGAGCTTGGCACATGGTGGTCACTTGACCCACGGTGCAAGCGTGAGTTCTTCAGGTAAGCTTTACAATGCTATTCAGTACGGCATTAACGATGCTGGCCTGATTGACTACGACGAAGTTGAGCGTTTGGCTTTAGAGCACAAACCAAAAATGATCGTTGCTGGTTTCTCTGCCTACTCACAGGTTCTGGATTTTCCACGTTTCCGTGAAATCGCTGACAAAGTGGGTGCGTACTTGTTTGTTGATATGGCGCACGTTGCCGGTCTGGTTGCTGCGGGTGTTTACCCGAACCCAGTGCCATACGCTGACGTTGTCACCACTACTACACACAAAACTTTACGCGGTCCACGCGGTGGTTTGATCCTGTCACGCAGCAATGATTTAGAGCGTAAGCTTAACTCTGCCGTGTTCCCAGGTACGCAAGGTGGTCCACTGGAGCACGTGATTGCGGGTAAAGCGATTTGCTTTAAAGAAGCATTGCAGCCTGAGTTTAAGGTGTATCAAGCGCAAGTGATTAAAAACGCACAAACCATGGCCAATGTATTTATTGAGCGTGGCTTTGATGTGGTATCAGGCGGTACCTTTAACCACTTGTTCCTTGTGTCACTGATCAAGCAAGATATCACCGGCAAAGATGCGGATGCGGCATTAGGCGAAGCTTTTATCACTGTGAATAAAAACTCTGTACCTAACGATCCACGCTCACCCTTTGTAACTTCAGGCCTACGTGTGGGTACGCCTGCAGTGACCACACGCGGCTTTAAAGAAGCTGAGTGCAGTGAGTTAGCCGGTTGGATGTGTGACATCCTCGACAATATGGGCGACACGTCCGTGATTGACGCGGTACGTGAAAAAGTTAAAGCAGTGTGCGCGAAGCACCCTGTTTACGGTAACTAAGTTCAAGACTGTATAAAAAACCCAGCTTCGGCTGGGTTTTTTTATGCGCAATAAAAGCCTTTTACTTTGAACTGTCGCAGGGCGCCGATCAGTCTGCAGCCGTTGATTCTGCCAGCAGGATTATGGGATAAGCATGCGTTAGTGGTTTGATAGCTTTCCGGCTTTATCAAGCGAGGCTTTACGCGCAAATTGGTCACTTAAATCTACGCAGTGACAGCTGTCTATCACCGCGTAGAAGGTTGGCTTAAGGCAGTGTTGGGCTGTTATAAAAGGTTTGTAAAACCTTGATCAAATAGCCTAAATCTTGACTGCCTGCTAATTCGCGAATCGAGTGCATGGCAAAAGTTGGCACACCAATATCAATCGTCTGGATGCCTAACTGGCTTGCCGTGATCGGGCCAATGGTTGAGCCACAGCCCAAGTCGGTGCGCGTAACAAAGGTTTGCACCGGTACTTGTGCTTGCTCGCAGAGTATTTTAAAGAAGCTTGATGTTGCACTGGTGGTGGCATAACGCTGGTTAGCATTGACCTTAATCACCGGGCCTTGATTGAGCAGCGGGCCGTGATTGCCATCATGCTTATCGGCATAGTTGGGGTGGATACCATGAGCGTTATCAGCAGAAATGAGCAGTGAGTGCTGCACGCAACGGACAAAGGCCTCTTCTGAACCCAGAACACGGCGCAGTACCTGTTCTAAAAAGGGCCCATCGGCACCACAGGCTGAATTAGAGCCCACTTCTTCGTGGTCAGTACAGACCAGTACCTGCATCTGCTGATCATCGCTACTCAGCAGTGCTTGTAAGCCGGCATAGCAGGACAGCAAATTATCCAAACGCGCACCGGCAATAAAGTCTTGATTGAGGCCGATCACAGCCGCGGGCTGAGTATCATAAAAGCATAACTCATAATCCAAGACACTAGCATTACTGATGCCATGCTCACGTTGCAGTTGCTCCGCTAATAATGCGCGAAAATCTTTGCTTTCATCGCCCTGCAGCTGCGCTAAAATAGGCGGTAATTCAGTTTGCGGGTTAATGGTCCAACCGCTATTGGCTTCACGATTGAGGTGAATCGCTAAGCTTGGAATAGTAGCGATGGCTTGTTTAAAATCAATTAAGCAGCTTTTTAATTGCTCGTTTTGCTTAAAAGACACACGTCCAGCTAAAGAAAGGTCGCGGTCAAACCACGGGCTGAGTAACACGCCGCCATAGACTTCAACGCCCAGCTGCCAATAGCTATTCTGCGAGAGCTCAGGTTGGGGTTTAACTTTTAAGCATGGGCTGTCGGTGTGTGCGCCAACCATACGAATGCCATGTTCAACAGGATCCTGCTGGCCGAGTTGGAATGCAACAATGGATGAATCGTTGCGGGTGACATAATAGCGCCCTTGTGGTTTGAGCTGCCATATTTCGCGTTCATCTAAGGCTTGATAACCAGCGTCTTGCAGAACTGTAGACATGCTTTGTGTCGCATGAAATGGACTGGGTGAGCTGTGTAAAAAATCTAATAAACCCTGACTGGGCGTGTTGTCCATGATAACTCCGGCAATTAAAACGATGGCAAAAGTTTAGCATTATTGGCGTAACCAGGCGACTTGTAGTCATTCTGCATGATGCCTGTGTGTTGCAAGTGTGTCGTTAACAATCAGCACTTTAGCTAAAGCGCTGATTGTTTTAACTATTTTTGCAGTGGCTGCTTCAGCGGCCAAAGCTTTATGGGCGCACCTTGCGCAGGCCACAATAATAGCTGCTGATGTTCAGCAAATTCCCAGCGCTGCAGAGTGGTTAGCGCTGCTAAAAAACGCTGTTCTTGTTCCATCAGTGCGGGCGCGCAAAGTTTGCGCGTTGTCGCAATATTGCTCAGGCTGAACTGATTGCCTTGCAGTTGATACTCCGCCCACCAGTTGTTGCAGCCGGCCAAGCCTGCAGCGCGAGTTTGGTCCAGCAAGTTAAGGGTGAGCATGCTGCTATCAATCAGTGGGCGTTCGCCAATCCATTCAACTTGATAGCTGTGTCCGCTTTGCATCTGTGTGTTGGGCTGATGAATGCAAGCGCTTAGAGCGACAGCTGTACAGCTGATCAGTAGGGCTTTTTTAATCATGGGCTCACTCGTTAGTTAAAGGATGGCGCTATTACGCTTCAGATTGTTGGCATGCACGGCACAGATGACGACCATCGCGGTTGATCCAGCCCAGCTCTTGCAAGCGCAGTTCAGCGGCCGGTTGTTTAGCGGCATTACCAAGACTGGCATCCACGGCAAACTCGAGTGGGAGCAGGCTACCACAGCCATCGCATTGCACTTGCCAGGTATGAATGGCCAACTCTTTAAATACAGGGCCTGTAGCCACGGCAGTCCACTGACCCGGCGGGTTGATCAGATGACGTACTTTATTCACTTTGAGACTCATGCTCAGTGATTTACTGCCCTTGAGGCTGACATGCAAAGTATCGCCTGCTTGAATCGATCCGCCTTGTCCGGTGACTTGATATTGTCCAGGCATTAAAGCGCGGCACTCAGTTAAGGTGTGCTGTGGGTTAAGCAGTGTGTAGCGAAAGTCATGTTCGGCCATGCCGATCTCCAAATCAAAATATAATGCGTGGTATTTAATCAATACCTAGTTTTTTTAAGCGGTAACGTAATGAGCGAAAACTTAAGCCTAAACGTTCAGCTGCAGCGGTGCGATTCCAGCGGGTTTCTTCCAGCGCTTGAGTAATCAGCTTGCGCTCAATATCTTCCAAATGTGTTTCTAGATTCTCGACCTGCTCCAGTTCATGGCCTGCCAAATTGGTGGGGGCTACGGGCTGTGTTGTCGGACTCTCAGTTTGTGCTTGTTGTTGCGCTTGCGTTGCTGTTAGCACTGGCGTGTGATTGATACGCAAATCATGCGGATGAATACATTCGCCTTCAGCCAAGGTGTAAGCGCGCTCAAGGATGTTTTCCAGTTCGCGCACATTGCCAGAAAAGGCATAACTCTGCAGCTTTCTTAAAGCATCGGGATGCAATTGCATGGGCGGCTGATCGTCACTTAAACGGCTGAGAATGGCTTGACTTAAATGTTCAATATCCTCAGGGCGTTCACGTAGCGGCGGCACCATCAGTTCAATGACATTGAGGCGGTAATATAAGTCTTGACGAAAGCGCTCAGCAGCGACTTCATCGGCCAGGTTTTTGTGAGTGGCACTTAAAATACGTACATCAACCAACTGCTCTTGCTGACTACCCACTGGGCGAATGGCTTTTTCTTGCAAAGCTCGCAGCAGTTTAACTTGCATGGCTAAGGGTAGGTCGGCCACTTCATCTAAAAACAATGTGCCGCCACGTGCTGCTTGAAACAAACCTGGCTTGTCTTCATTTGCACCGGTAAAACTGCCTTTTTTATGACCAAAAAACTCACTTTCCATCAGCTCAGCAGGAATTGCGCCGCAGTTGACTGGAATAAATGGCTGCGTAGCACGTGCACCTTGTAAGTGAATTTGTCGTGCTACCAGTTCTTTACCACTGCCCGATTCACCGCTGATATATACCGGTGCTTGGCTGCGCGCCAGTTTAGCAATTTGCTCGCGCAGCGTTTGCATTGGCTTTGACTGGCCGAGTAAAGGGCCTTCAGTGATCTGTGTTGAATGAGCTGTTTCAGATAGACGCAGCGCACTATTGACCAGTTCGCGCAGACGTACTAAATCAACGGGCTTGGTAATAAAATCAAAGGCACCGGCTTTCAGTGCATGTGTTGCGGTTTCGACACAGCCGTAAGCGGTGATCATAGCGATAGGCGTGTTGCTGTAGTTTTTCTGTACAAACTCAATAATATCCAAGCCGGTACCATCGGGTAGGCGCATATCGGTCAGGCATAAATCAAAGTGTTCATGAGTCAGCCACTGGTAGGCTTCTTTAACATTACTCGCGCTGCGAGTGTCTAAGTTCATACGACCCAAGGTGATTTCTAGCAGTTCGCGAATATCGGGCTCATCATCAACAATTAAGACAGTATGTTTATTCATGATTTATGTGCTCGATATATTCGGGTGGGCAAAAGAGATTCTAAAACAACCGCCGCCATTGTTGCGGTGTATATAGTCTAGACGGGCTTGATTGCTTTCGCAGAGTTCGCGCGAGATATATAAACCGAGCCCAGTGCCTTTGTTCTCGGTGGTGAAAAAAGGCTCAAATAGATTCTGTTGGTCGTCAGGACTGACCCCAGGGCCGTTATCTTGGACTTCTAAGGTCGGTAGTTTGGTTTGTGGGTGCCTATATAGATTCAGCCATACTTGGCTCTGTGTATTAGTTTTACTACTATAGCGTAAGCCGTTTTCGACTAAGTTGCTGAGTACTTGATCCAGCTGGCTAGGGTCCATGCGCGTGTATAAGTCTTTACCTTGGATACTTAAGTGCAGCGTTCGCTGGACAGTTGTATTGCTGGTAAAGTCGTTGGTAAAGCGCTGCAGCCAGTCTTTTAAATCAAGGTGTTGTGGCTCGGTTTGGCGCTGTCTAGAAAGCTGTAAGACGTTTTCAATCGCGGTATTCATACGTCGTGACTGGTCTTGGATAATTTGCGTTAGACGTAGATCAGCACTGTTCAGTTCAGGTGATTCGTGCAGTAACTGCGCGGCATGACTGATCGCGCCAAGCGGATTGCGGATTTCATGGGCAATACCGGCTGTTAGACGACCCAGTGAGGCGAGCTTTAATTGCTGTGCTTGCTGATTAAGCTGCGATATATCGTCGAGAAAGACTAAAAACTGTAGATTATGATGGTTTTGTAATTGAACAAAACTGGCCTGCAGTTGGGTTGAGCTGGCCGGCGATTGGATCGGCGGGCTGTATAATGTTGGGTTTTTCTGCCACTGCTCTAAGTTGTTAATCAGCGTTGGAAACAGCGGGTCGAGAATGCAATTGATCAGGGTTTTATAGCCGATCATAACCATTGCCGCTTGATTGGCTTGTATCACTCTATTGTGAGCGTCGAGGACTAAAATCCCAGTGCGCATTCGTTGAATAATCAGAGCGTTAAGCTCTTCTAGGTTGGCTACGGTGCCGGCATGTTGCTCAGCTAATCCTTCACTCAGGCGTGTGCGGCGGCTGATGCCTTGTACAAATAATGCGACGGCAAAACATAAAGAACCTAAAATTCCAGCTTGCATGGATTGATTGCTGCTGATGGCATTCGACAGGCTTAAATAAAATGTTAAATAAATAATACCGGCTGCAGCAACGGCGGCAATTAAAATACCGATTCGCCCGCGCAGTAGAATATTAGCCACTGCGACGGCTGCAACAATCAGATTACCAATACCACTGGCTGTGCCGCCGGCAGCATAAAATAACAGGCTCAGTTGTGCCACATCCACTAGGGCTAAGATCAGCACCGGCAGTAAATGATCGGTACGATGTATGCTGGCGCTGGCGAAAATATTAAAAATTAAATAGGCCCAGCTACCGTACTGAAAGAGTTGAGCGTGGGTTATATCGAGTATCTGTCCATCCAAATCGCTGGACGTGAGCACCACTAATACAAAGCCGATCATTAAGCGGTAGACATGATAAAGGCGTAAAACGCGCTGCCCTTGCTGTCCTGAAACAGCTAAGAAGCCATCAGTCACGGGTTTTTGGGCCTAGCTTGAGGTGCTTGCTACTGCAATACCAAGTATTGCTATCGCCTTGAATGGCACGGTCTTCAGGTAAGTGAACATGGCAATGCGCACAGCAGACCATGGTCTGCACAGGGGAGGGCTGTACCGGTGTGTTAGGGCGGCTAGTAAAGCGTCGCCATAACCAGATGCCGCCACCAATAATGATGGCAAATAAGATAAAACGAGGTAAGCCCATCGCGATGCTCCTTGATCACACAAACAGTGCATTAAATGCAGTCAGTGTACCTTTTTTTACAGTTCAGGTGCCATCCTTGGCCGCATATCGCTCTGGGCTGAAGAGCAGCCTTAAATGGTTGTTTGTTGCTGGCTGAGCGCACGCATATCTGAGCCGCTAGGCGCTTGATAAACGCGCAGATTAAACTCAGGGGCGATGGCTAGTAGATGGTCAAAAATATCTGACTGAATCGCTTCGTACTCTGTCCAAGCAGTGGTGTTGGTAAAGCAGTAGATTTCCATGGGTAAACCTTCAGACGTCGGACTTAACTGACGCACCATTAGGGTCATGCCGCTTTGGTGAATACCTGGGTTGTTACGGATGTATTTTTCAATATAAGCACGGAATGTACCGATATTGGTCAGCTTGCGCGAGTCGAGTGTTTGGCCAGAGTTGGATTTAACATGCTGCTCGTTCCACTTATTAAGCTCATTAATTTTGTCGTCAAAATAGCCATCTAATAGCTTAAAACCTTTGATGTGCTCAAGTTCTTCTGCAGTTAAAAAGTGAATGCTATGTTGGTCAATAAATAAGCTGCGCTTAATACGACGGCCACCGCTTTCTTGCATGCCGCGCCAGTTCTTAAAGGAATCACTGATAAAGCGCTTGGTTGGGATTGTAGTGATGGTTTTATCCCAGTTTTGGATGCGTACTGTATGCAGGGCAATATCGATCACATCACCGTCAGCATTGAGTTGCGGCATTTCGATCCAATCACCGACGCGAATCATATCGCCTGATGAGATTTGTACGCTGGCCACCAAGGACAGCAAAGTGTCTTGGAAAATCAACATCAATACCGCAGCCATGGCACCTAACCCTGAGAGTAGGATCAGCGGTGAGCGGTCAATCAAGGTGGCGACAATCAGGATCGTAGCCAGTGCATAGATAATGATTTTAATAATTTGTATATAGCCTTTGATCGGCTTAAGGTGCGAGCTTTGGCGGCGCATATACAGCAGGTTAAAAATTTCTAAAACAGCGCCTAAAGCCAAGGCGACGGTGAGAATTATAAAGCCGCCCGCAACGTTTTTAGTTACCGTTACAAGTGCTTCAGGTAAGCCCGGAACCACACCAACACTGGATGATATAATTAATGCTGGCACAATATTGGAGAGTCGTTTTACCACGCCAAAGTCGTTATGCTGCGAGCCTCCAGCGCGCTTGAGTAAGCTATAAAAACCGCGCACTAAAATATGCTTAACCAGCCAGTTAGCCAGCGTGGCGACGGCAATTAAAACAAGCAATGCCGCTAAGGTTTTCAGTTGTGGATGTTGGTTGAGCATCTCCAACCAAGACAATACTTCTTCTTGCATACCTTCTTGCATATTGCACTCCTAAGCCGCTGTAAAATTAAGCGGCTAAAATAAAAGCTCAAAATAAGTGATGTGATTTCAAGTATCACGCTAAGGGGGTTATATCTTCCACGCGTAAGGTTAAATAACCATCGGCTAAGCGTGCTTGTAAGGTTTGTGCCGGTTGCACTGATTGCACGCTACGAATAATGTGTTGATCATTGCTGCTGATAATGCTGTAGCCACGGTCTAAAGTTGCTAGCGGGCTGACCACATGCAGCGTTTGCAGCAAGCTATGTAAGTGCTGTTTAGCATGCTGAGAGCGTAATTGGGTGGCACGTATTAAGCGCTGCTGTAAACGCGTGAGGTGTTGTTGGTGTACAGGTAGTTTTTCGCTTGGATGCTGCACATTTAAACGTGTTTGCGCATAGGTGAAGCGTTGCTGGCGCTTTTGTAGGGCGGCTTGCATGGCGCGTTGCATGCGCAAATTTAAGTCATCTAAACGTTGGTTGTGCTGATCTAAACGTTCACGTGGATGACGCAGGCGTTGGCGCAAATGCTGCAGTTGGATGCGTTTACGTTGCAAGCTTTCATAAATACGAGCAGTCAGCTGGCGCTCAGTATTGCCTAACTGCTTAAGTAACTCAGTGCGATCTGGCGCTAAGAGTTCGGCCGCTGCTGAAGGTGTTGGTGCGCGTAGGTCGGCAACAAAGTCACTGATGGAAACATCTGTTTCATGACCGATGGCGCTGATAATAGGTGTTTGGCATGCCGCAATGGCGCGGGCGACAGCTTCTTCGTTAAAACACCATAAATCTTCTAAAGAACCGCCACCACGCGCCAAGATAATCGCATCGTAGTCTGCGCTATCGGCGATACCTAATGCATGAACAATTTGTGCAGTCGCTTCACGACCTTGTACGGCAGTTGGAATTAGAGTGAGCTGCACATGCGGTGCGCGTCGAGCGAAGACACTAACAATGTCATGCAGCACGGCACCTGAAGGTGAGGTCACTACACCGATGCGCTGTGGGTATTTAGGTAGAGCGCGTTTACGTTCTTGTGTAAATAGACCTTCAGTTTGTAGCGCTGTTTTTAATGCTTCAAAGGCTAAGCGTAATGCACCGTCGCCAGCGGCTTCGACGCTATCAAGAATCATTTGATAATCGCCGCGGCCTTCATACAAAGAAACACGGCCTCGCACGCGCACCAGTAAACCATCGCGCAACAGTTCACGCACACGACTGGCTTGCTGTCTGAAAATAGCACAACGCACTTGGGCGTTACGGTCTTTTAAGGTGAAATACACATGCCCAGAGGCCGGTTTAGCGATATTGGATAATTCGCCTTCAACCCAAACTTGCGGGAAAACATCTTCGAGGAGTAAGCGGGCGCGTTGATTGAGCTGGCTGACGGTTAGTACTTCACGGTCGAGGCCTAGGCGCTGAAAAGGATCATTAAGCATGACGTTATAATAAAGCAAGCCTGCGGCATTTGCGAGTCTTGCCAGCGTTGTATAGCAATGCTAGGTGGTGGGTTTTTTGATATTAGATTAGGTTTTTTTACTGATCTATGGTATAAAACGCGCCGCTTTACTTGATTATTCAAGAGAGCTTTAAAATCCACACACATATCGACACGAGTCCCTGGGTGCCTTCGGGTTGGGAGTCGGGATATGTGGAGGCTTAACCCTTATTAAAATTTAGGAATGATCATGACTCAACAAGTCACAATGCGCGAAATGTTAAAAGCTGGTGTACACTTTGGTCACCAAACACGCTATTGGAATCCAAAAATGGGTAAGTACATTTTTGGCGCGCGTAACAAAATTCACATTATCAACTTAGAAAAAACCTTACCAATGTTCAACGATGCAATGGCTTTCGTTGAGAAATTAGCATCAGGTAAGAACAAAATTCTTTTTGTTGGTACTAAGCGTTCAGCCAGCAAAATCATTGCTGAAGAAGCGGTACGCTGCAACATGCATTACGTTAACCACCGCTGGTTAGGCGGTATGTTGACCAACTACAAAACCATCCGTGATTCCATCAAGCGTCTGCGTGATTTAGAAGTGCAAGCGGCAGATGGCACCTTTGATAAGCTGACTAAGAAAGAAGCTTTAATGCGTACTCGTGATTTAGAAAAACTCGAGCGCAGCATCGGTGGTATTAAAAACATGGGCGGTTTGCCTGACGCAATGTTCGTAGTTGACGTTGATCACGAGCGCATTGCAATCAGCGAAGCTAACAAATTGGGTATCCCAGTTATTGGTATCGTTGATACTAACAGCAGCCCAGATGGTGTTGATTACATCATCCCAGGTAACGATGACGCTATTCGTGCAATTCAATTGTACCTTGGTGCGGCAGCTGACTGCGTTCTACGTGTACGTCAAGGCAACGCAACAACAGCTGAAGAGTTTGTTGAGGTGGTTGAGGGCTAAGGCTCTGTAAACCAACCTGTGACAAGAAAAGGGGGCTAAGGCCCCTTTTTTTCCTGATTAAATCGGCAGTTTGCAACTGCTGTAAAGACTGAATTAAAGAGGATTGTGAAGATGGCTCAGATCACTGCTGCTATGGTAAAAGAACTGCGCGAACGTACTGGCCAGGGCATGATGGATTGTAAGAAAGCCCTCGAAGTTTCTGGTGGCGATATTGAAAAAGCCATTGATGACATGCGTTCAGCTGGTGCAATTAAAGCTGCTAAAAAAGCAGGTAATATTGCAGCAGAAGGTTCTATCGCAGTTAAAGTAGCTGATGACAATAAAAGCGCTGCGATTATTGAAGTGAACTCACAGACTGACTTCTTAGCCCTGCAAGATGACTTTAAAGGTTTTGTTGCTGACAGCCTTGATGTTGCTTTTGCTGATAAAGACTTAGATGTTGCGGCATTAATTGCTGCACAAGAGCCAACGCGTGAAGCATTGGTTTCTAAGTGTGGTGAGAACGTCAATATTCGTCGCTTGACGCGTGTTGAAGGTGATGTGCTGGGTGCATACCTACACGGTAACCGTATCGGTGTTATTGTTGCACTGAACGGTGGTGATGTTGAACTGGCAAAAGACGTTGCGATGCACGTTGCTGCAAGCAACCCACAGTTCTTAGATCCATCACAGGTTTCTGAAGAAGAGATTGCTAAAGAAAAAGAAATCTTTATGACCTTGAACGAAGATAAGATCAAAGGCAAACCAGACAACATCGTTGCAAACATGGTTGGCGGTCGTATCAAGAAGTTCTTGGCAGAAGCAAGCTTAGTTGAGCAAGCATTTATTAAAAACCCAGAAATAACAGTGGGCAAGCTTGTCGAGCAAGCGGGCGCAACAATTGTTTCTTTTGTGCGTTTTGAAGTGGGTGAAGGCATTGACCGTGGCGAAGAAGTTGACTTCGCTGCTGAAGTTGCTGCACAGGTTGCTGCTTCAAAAAAGTAATAGTGTACATGTGACAATCAAAGGCTGCCCGCAATTGCGTGCGGCCTTTTTTGCAAAAGAGACTGTGCTTTAGAGCGCTGTCTTGTAATATGTGCGCAAGCTTAATATGACCTTTGTTTTAACTGTGGTGAAATTACGCCACAGACGTTATTCATATCCG
Organism: Thiopseudomonas sp.; assembly: GCA_035271365.1. Lineage (GTDB taxonomy): Bacteria > Pseudomonadota > Gammaproteobacteria > Pseudomonadales > Pseudomonadaceae > Denitrificimonas. The sequence continues at coordinate 26,455 of DATERS010000155.1, read as the reverse complement.
CAGGAGATAAATCATGGCTCAACAAGTCGGTGGACGCCAACCGCGCTATAAACGAATTCTACTAAAGCTCAGTGGTGAGGCCCTACTGGGGTCTGAGGAGTTTGGTATTGATCCTAAAGTGCTGGATCGCATGGCTCTAGAAGTTGGCCAGTTGATTGGTATTGGTGTGCAAGTGGGCTTGGTGATCGGTGGTGGTAACTTGTTCCGCGGTGCTGCATTGTCTGCGGCCGGTATGGATCGCGTTACTGGCGACCATATGGGTATGCTGGCGACGGTAATGAACTCCTTGGCGATGCGTGATGCCCTTGAGCGCTCAAATATTCCTGCTTTGGTGATGTCAGCTATTTCTATGGTTGGCGTAACGGATCACTATGACCGTCGTAAAGCGATGGGGCATTTAAAACAAGGTGAGGTGGTGATTTTCTCCGCGGGTACTGGTAACCCATTCTTTACCACTGACTCTGCAGGTTGCTTGCGCGGTATTGAAATCAATGCTGATGTGGTTCTTAAGGCAACAAAAGTTGATGGCGTATATACTGCTGATCCTTTTAAAGACCCAAATGCAGAAAAGTTTGACTACTTGACCTACGATGAAGTACTCGATCGCAAGTTAGAAGTGATGGATTTGACTGCAATTTGTTTATGCCGTGACCATAATATGCCGTTACGCGTATTTAATATGAACAAGCCTGGTGCACTGCTCAACGTTGTTTTAGGTGGCGCTGAAGGCACTCTGATTGAAGGAACAAAGCAATGATCAATGAGATCAAAAAAGATGCACAAGCACGTATGCATAAATCTGTTGAGTCATTACAGGTTGCTTTTGCAAAAATTCGTACAGGTCGCGCCCACCCAGGTATTTTAGATTCAGTGATGGTGTCGTACTACGGTAGCGATACGCCATTGAACCAAGTGGCCAACGTCAACGTAGAAGACTCACGCACCTTAGCTTTGACCGTGTTTGATAAAAGCATGATCCAAGCGGTTGAGAAGGCTATTATGATCTCTGATCTAGGCCTCAATCCAGCGACTTCAGGTACGACTATTCGTATACCGATGCCTGCTCTGACTGAAGAAACACGTAAAGGCTATACCAAACAAGCACGTCAAGAAGCAGAGAACGCGCGTGTTGCTGTGCGCAATATTCGCCGTGATGCATTGGCGCAGCTAAAAGATCTGACTAAAGATAAAGACATCAGTGAGGACGAAGAGCGTCGTGGTGCAGATGATGTGCAGAAGCTCACTGACCATGCTGTTGAAGAAATCGATAAATTATTAGCGAATAAAGAAACTGACTTGATGGCAGTGTGACTTAGAACTTAGGGGCTGCTGTAATGAGCAAAACAATGCAGGATGCGCTAGATATCGTACCGCGCCATGTTGCGATTATCATGGATGGCAATAATCGCTGGGCGAAAAAGCGTTTTTTACCCGGCGTGGCAGGGCATAAAGCCGGCGTTGATGCTGTTCGTGCAGTCGTTGAGGTGTGCGCTGAGGCCGGTGTCGAGGTATTAACGCTGTTTGCCTTTTCCAGTGAAAACTGGCAGCGCCCAGCTGCCGAAGTGGGCGCCTTAATGGAGCTTTTCTTGGTCGCTTTGCGCCGTGAAGCCAAGAAACTGGATAAAAACGGTATCCGTTTGCGCATTATTGGTGATCGCTCACGTTTTCATCCTGATTTACAGGCGGCGATGCAAGAGGCTGAAGATCGTACAGCGCACCATTCTAAGTTTCTTCTACAGATAGCTGCCAACTATGGTGGCCAGTGGGATATTGTTCAGGCTGCTCAGCAGCTCGCGAGATCAGTGCAGGCCGGTGAATTAGAGCCTGACGATATCACTGCTGAACATCTGCAAAACTGCTTAAGTACTGGGACGCAACCGCTACCTGACTTATGTATTCGTACAGGTGGTGAGCGACGTATCAGTAATTTTTTGTTGTGGCAGTTTGCTTACAGTGAACTGTATTTTTCGAGTTTATTTTGGCCTGACTTTAAGCATCAAGCGATGCGTGAAGCCTTGGCAGATTTTTCCTTACGACAGCGTCGTTTTGGTAAGACTTGCGAACAAGTGGCCGCAGAGGGGCGTAGATAATGCTCAAGCAACGAATCATCACCGCCTTATGGCTGGCACCCTTGGCGCTGGTTGGTTTTTTTGGGTTGAATGGACACGCTTTTCTGGCATTTATCAGCGTTATTATCGCGTTAGCCGGTTGGGAATGGGCGCGTTTAGCCGGTTTTTCTGCCCAGTTGCACCGCGTGATTTATGCGTTAGTGACTGTTGCTGCGTTGTTGTTAGTCAATAGCAATGACGCACTATTAATGCCGGTACTATATATGGCTGGCATTTTTTGGTTGCTAGCAATTGCTATGGTGATCAGCTTTCCTCGCAGTATTGCTTACTGGGGTGGCAACCTTGGTAAGCTGCTGATTGGTTTAGTGATTATCGTGCCAGCTGGTCTAGGCTTACAGGTACTAAAGACTTTGCCGCAAGGTAATATGCTGATTTTAAGCCTGATGCTACTGGTGTGGGGCGCTGATATTGGTGCCTACTTCTTTGGGCGCGCCTTCGGTAAGCGTAAACTTGCGCCGCTGGTCAGTCCAGGTAAAAGCTGGGCAGGCTTGCTGGGTGGGTTGTTTACCAGTTTATGCATTGCTAGTGGTTTGGCAGTCTATCTAGATGTCGCTGCGAGCCAGTTTTTTGCTGTACTTTTGGGCGCAATGGTGATTGTGCTCTTTTCTGTGGTGGGGGACCTCACAGAAAGTATGTTTAAGCGCCAGATGGGCATTAAAGACAGCAGTCAGTTGTTACCCGGTCACGGCGGAGTGTTGGATCGCATTGACAGCCTTACAGCCGCTGCACCTATCTTTGCTTTATTACTGCTCGTCAGCGGTTGGACTTTGTCTTGAACACTGTAATGCTACAACCCCAGCAAATTACTGTGCTGGGTGCTACAGGCTCAATAGGTAGCAGTACTCTGGATGTGATTCGCCAGCATCCTGATCGCTATCAGGTGTTTGCGCTGACTGCGCATACGCGTATAGCTGAGTTAAAAACACTGTGTGTGCAATACCGTCCACGCTTTGCTGTGGTGGCTGAGGCGAATGATGCGCAGCGCTTGCAAGGTGATTTGCGCGCTGCAGGTGTGGCTACGATTGTGCTAGCTGGGTCGCAGGGCTTATGTGAGGTTGCGGCGCATCCTGAGGTTGATGCCGTGATGGCGGCGATTGTGGGGGCTGCCGGTCTAGAGTCAGCTATGGCTGCGGTGACTGCCGGTAAAAAAATATTGCTGGCTAATAAAGAAGCGTTGGTGATGTCCGGTGCGTTATTTATGCAGGCCGTGCGCGAGTATGGTGCGCAGTTGCTACCGATTGATAGCGAACACAATGCGATTTTTCAGTGCTTACCCTGTAATTATGCTGAAGGCTTAGCCCCTGTTGGCGTGCGTCGTATTCTGTTAACCGCATCCGGTGGACCGTTTCGTAATAGCACTTATGAAGAACTAGAGTGCGTGACGCCAGCGCAAGCTTGTGCGCATCCAAATTGGTCGATGGGGCAGAAAATCTCTGTTGATTCGGCCAGTATGATGAACAAAGGCTTAGAATTGATTGAAGCTTGCTGGTTGTTTGCAGCCCGTCCCGAACAAGTGGAAGTGGTGATTCATCCACAGAGTGTGATTCACTCACTGGTCGATTATGTCGATGGTTCAGTATTGGCTCAGCTGGGTAATCCAGATATGCGCACACCCATTGCCCATGCTATGGCGTGGCCCGAGCGCATTGCTTCAGGTGTAGCGCCGTTGGATTTATGTGCTTTAGCGCGGATGGATTTTATTGCGCCAGACTTACAACGTTTTGCCTGTTTGCGCTTAGCCATTGAATCGGCACAAGCGGGCGGCGTTGCGCCGATAGTGCTTAACGCCGCAAATGAAATTGCAGTGGCGGCTTTTTTAAATGAGCGCATTCGTTTTACGCAAATTCCGCAATTGATTGAAGATGTGTTGAATTTAAATAACGACGGCCAAATTGATAGCCTTGCAGGCATTGTTGCAACCGATCAGCAGGCCCGTCAATACGCGAATGCTTGGCTGGGCAAACAGTCGATAACGACAGGTATACAGGCATGAGTGGTATGTATATGTTATTTGGCACCTTAGTGGCTTTAGGTGTCTTAGTGACCATCCATGAGTATGGACATTTCTGGGTGGCACGCCGTTGTGGTGTTAAGGTCTTACGCTTCTCGATTGGTTTTGGTACACCTTTAGTGCGTTGGCATGACCGACATGGCACCGAGTTTGTGATCGCTCTGATTCCATTGGGTGGTTACGTTAAAATGCTCGATGAGCGTGAAGCGGCGGTGTCTGTCGAAGAACAAAACCAGTCCTTTAATCGTAAAACGGTAGGTCAGCGCATTGCTATTGTTGCTGCGGGGCCTGCGGCAAACTTTGCTTTGGCTTTTGTGCTGTTTTGGTGCTTAGCGATGCTTGGCAGTCAGCAGGTTAAACCTGTGATTGGCGATGTAGTGGCAGGCAGCCTCGCTGAACGTGCTGGCTTACAGAGCGGTCAAGAAATCATCTCGGTCGATGGCCATGCAGTTGTCGGGTGGGCTGATGTCAATGTGCAGTTGATTCAGCGCATTGGTCATAGCGGTACAGTGAATATCTCTGCGCAATCAGCGGGTAGTACGCTGGCACAAAATTACAGTGTGACATTGGATCGTTGGCTGTATGGTGCCGACGAGCCGAATCCGATCCGAGATATTGGCATTGAGCCTTGGCGCCCACAAGTACCGGCTGTGATTACTCAGTTGGATCCTGAAGGCCCTGCGCAATCCGCAGGTTTACAGCTCAATGACACTATTGTTGCTATCGATGATCAGGCGGTCAGTGATTGGCAGGCAGTGGTGAATTATGTGCAAACTCGACCTGATGCCAGAGTGCAACTGAGTATTGAGCGCGCTGGAGTGGTCAGTCAATTACCGGTTGTGCTTGCGGCGCAAGGTGCGGATAAAGATAAACGCGGTTATTTAGGTGTCGGTGTCAGCGGTGGTGAATGGCCAGCAGAGATGTTGCGCGATATTCGTTCGGGACCTTTAGACTCTGTATTAGCCGGAGCACAGCGTACTTGGACAATGAGCGTACTCACATTAGGTTCTTTGAAAAAGATGTTGTTTGGTGAACTCTCGGTAAAAAACTTGAGTGGTCCGATAACCATTGCTAAAGTGGCGGGCGCTTCTGCTGAAAGTGGTTTACGAAGCTTCTTGAACTTTATGGCCTATTTGAGTATCAGTTTGGGTGTACTGAATTTATTACCCATTCCTGTGCTTGATGGTGGGCATCTGTTATTTTACATGATTGAATTAGTACGCGGTCGGCCTTTGTCTGAGCGTTTACAAGGTTATGGAATGCAGATCGGTATCGCCTTAGTGCTTTGTGTTATGTTGCTTGCGGTATTTAATGATTTAGCGCGTTTGTAAAAAATACTGATTCGCTGCATTGCAGCGGGTTTTTTATATATCAATGAAATAGAAAGGTTTGCATGAAACGTCTGCTGCTACCTGCGGTGATATCCGCGCTCATATTATCTGAAGCTCACGCTGCACCTTTCACTGTCTCTGATATCCGTGTGAACGGTTTACAGCGCGTATCGGCTGGCAGTGTATTCGGTGCATTACCCTTAAGTGTCGGTGAGTCTGTTGACGAACGTCAGCTCGCTGAAGCGACGCGTTCGTTGTTTAAAACGGGCTTTTTTGAAGATATCCAGCTCAGCCGTGATGGCGATGTACTAATCGTGACCTTGCTTGAGCGTCCTTCAATTTCCAGTTTAGAAATCGAAGGTAACAAAGCCATCAGTAAAGATGACTTACTTAAAGGTCTAAAACAGTCAGGTTTAGCTGAAGGTGAGATTTTTCAGCAGGCGACTTTAGAAGGCGTGCGTAATGAACTGCAACGCCAGTACGTTGCCCAAGGTCGTTACTCAGCTAATATTGATGCACAAGTGATTCAGCAGCCACGTAACCGTGTAGCCTTGAAAATTAAGGTAAAAGAAGGTTCTGTTGCTTCCATTCAGCATATTAATGTCGTGGGCAATAAGGTTTTTAAAGACCAAGACCTAAAAGACTTATTTGAGCTGAAAACTAAAAACTGGCTATCTTTTTTCCGTAATGACGATAAGTATGCACGGGAAAAATTATCCGGTGACTTAGAGCGTTTGCGTTCCTATTACTTTGACCGTGGTTATATCAATATGGATATAACCTCAACGCAGGTCTCGATTACGCCGGATAAAAAGAACGTATATATCACTGTTAACGTTGATGAAGGTCAGCAGTTTACGATTCGTGATGTAAAACTGTCAGGTGATTTAAAAGTCCCTGAAGAAGAAATCAATGCCTTGCTGTTATCCCGTCAGGGCCAGGTGTTCTCACGTAAAGTGATGACCACTACATCTGAGCTGATTACCCGTCGTCTTGGTAATGAAGGCTATACCTTTGCTAACGTCAACGGTATTCCAGAAACTCATAATGAAGATAATACCGTATCGCTCACTTACGCCGTTGATCCAGGTAAGCGTGCCTATGTGAATCGTATTAACTTCCGCGGTAATACAAAAACATCAGACGATGTATTGCGTCGTGAAATGCGTCAGATGGAAGGTGGCTGGGCTTCAACCTACTTAATTGATCAGTCGAAAACGCGTTTAGAGCGTTTAGGCTATTTTAAAGAAGTGAATGTTGAAACGCCGCAAGTACCAGGTACCGATGACCAAATTGACGTCAACTACAGCGTTGAAGAGCAGCCTTCAGGCTCAATTACCGCCAGTGTCGGTTTTGCGCAGAATGCCGGTTTGATTTTAGGTGGCTCGATCAGTCAAAGTAACTTTTTGGGTACCGGTAATAAAGTCAGTCTTGGCTTAACTCGCAGTGAATATCAAAGTAATTATAACTTTAGCTTTGTTGATCCATATTGGACGAATGATGGTGTGAGCTTGGGTTATAACGGCTTTTATCGTTCAACCGACTATGACAAACTTGATGTTGATGTATCCAGCTACTCAGTGGATAGTCTAGGTGGTGGTGTCAATGTGGGTTACCCGATCAGTGAAACCTCACGGCTCAACTTCGGCCTCAGTGCGCAGCAAGATAAGCTGAAAACAGGTAGCTATACTGTTGAGGAGATTCTTGATTTTATCGAAGATGAAGGAAAGAATTACACCAACTTTAAAGCATCTGCAGGCTGGTCAAGCTCAACTCTGAACCGTGGCATGATGGCTACGCGCGGTGCTTCACAAAGTTTAGTGTTAGAAAGCACAATACCTGGCAGCGACTTATCCTTTTACCGCTTAGATTACAGCGGTCAAATTTTTGCGCCATTGAGCACGAATTACACATTGCGCTTCCATACAGATATGGGCTATGCCGAAAGCTATGGCTCAACCTCTGAGCTGCCATTCTATGAGCATTACTATGCAGGTGGTTTTAACTCAGTTCGTGGCTTTAAAGACAGTAGCTTAGGACCGCGTAGTACGCCAAACACGGGTACGCGTCCAGGTACGAAAAAAGATTACGATCAAAAACCACTACCATTTGGTGGTAATGTGCTAATTCAAGGTGGTGTGGAGCTGTTGTTCCCAATGCCCTTTGTTAAAGACCAGCGCTCATTACGGACTGTTCTGTTCTGGGATGTGGGTAATGTATTTGATACACATTGCAGTTCAGCACAGAAAACACGTAATGAAGCGGGTTGTGGTATCAAATACGATAACTTAGCCAGTTCTGTGGGTGTGGGCTTAACCTGGGTCACCGCATTAGGGCCGTTAAGCTTTAGTCTTGGTGCACCAGTGAAAAAACCAGACAATGCGGATACGCAAGTATTCCAATTCTCGCTGGGTCAAACGTTCTAATTTAGCTTCGAACCTTTTATATAACAGCATTTTTAGGAGTGCATCGTGCGTAAGTTAACTCAACTTGTTTTACTGACAACAGCTTTAATCAGCGGACCTGTCTTTGCAGAAATGAAAATTGCTGTTTTGAATTATCAAATGGCCTTACTTGAATCAGATGCTGCGAAAAAATATGCAGTGGATGCCGAGAAGAAATTTGGTTCACAGCTGACTAAGTTAAAAACCTTAGAAAGCGATGCCAAGCGTATTCAAGACCGCTTAATGAAAGATGGTGAGCGGATGCAACAGGCGGAACTTGAGCGTTTAGAGCTTGAGTTCAAACAAAAAGCCCGTGACTTCCAAGCACAATCTAACGATTTAAACGAAGCTAAAGCTTTAGCTGATCGTGAGATGCTAGAAAAGCTTAAGCCAAAGCTGGATAAAGCGGTTGAAGAAGTATTGAAAAGCGGTAATTACGACATCGTGCTTGAGCGCGGTGCAGTGGTTGACGTGAAACCACAACTCGATATTACGCTGCGTGTTATTGAGCGTATGAATCAGTTGCGTTGATATGAACCAAGCACAATTTACTCTAGCTCAGTTAGCCGAGATTCTCGGCGCTGAGCTGCATGGTGATGCAGATAAAATCATTGTGGGTTTATCAACCTTACATGATGCATCCAGCAATGAATTAAGCTTTCTTGCTAATGCGCATTACCGTAAGCAGCTTGAGCACACACAAGCGGGTGCCATATTGTTATCGGCTGCTGATGCAGTCGATTACTCCGGTAATTTTCTGGTGGCTGCTGATCCGTATCTTGCGTATGCCAAGTTGTCGCATTACTTTGATCGCACACCTAAGCCCAATGCTGGGATTCATCCCAGTGCAGTGATTGCAGAGACTGCTTTAATTGACTCAACGGCCTGTATTGGTCCAGGGGTAGTGATTGAAGAGCACGCAGTGATCGCTGCAGGCGTGATTGTGGGTGCGCAGTGTTTTATCGGTGCGCGTAGCACTGTTGCTGAAGGTGGTCGCTTATTGCCACGTGTCACCTTGTATCATGATGTGACTGTGGGTCAGCGAGTGGTGATTCAATCCGGTGCCGTGATTGGCGGTGAAGGTTTCGGTTTTGCTAACCATCAAGGCGTCTGGAATAAAATTGCACAAATCGGTGGTGTAACCATTGGCGATGATGTTGAAATCGGCGCTAATACAACTATCGACCGCGGTGCGCTGGCTGATACCTTAATTGGTAACGGCGTTAAGTTAGATAACCAAATCCAAATTGCGCATAATGTGCAAATTGGAGACCATACTGCAGTTGCTGCCTGTGTTGGCATCTCAGGCAGTGCAAAGATCGGCCGCAATTGTATGTTGGCCGGTGGTGTGGGTTTAGTGGGTCATATTGATATCTGTGATGGTGTGTTTATTACAGGAATGACCATGGTGACACATTCAATTACTGAACCCGGTGCGTATTCGTCGGGTACAGCAATGCAACCTGCTGCTGATTGGAAGAAAAATGCGGTACGCTTTCGCCAATTGGATCAGCTCGCCAAACGTGTTCGCGCTTTAGAAAAACATACTCAGAAGTGACCTCTGATATGGATATATCATCTGATGCTTTATCGACCTTTTTAGCTAAGCTGCTTTAATTTAGCGCATTAAGTGCCATTCAGTTACAGGTGGTAGGTTTGTGTATAGGGTATTCACAGCCTCACTTATTTGATCAAGGCTTTTATATATGATGGACATCAATGAAATTCGTCAGCTGCTTCCGCATCGCTATCCATTTTTATTAGTGGACCGCGTATCTGCGATTGATTTAGAGCAGAAGACGATCACAGCTTATAAAAATGTAAGCATCAATGAGCCTTTTTTTAATGGCCACTTTCCGCAATATCCGATTATGCCGGGTGTGCTGATTATTGAAGCGATGGCGCAAGCTGCAGGTGTATTAGGCTTTAAAATGATGGATGCCTCACCCGATGACGGCACCCTGTATTACTTTGTCGGTTCTGATAAGTTGCGTTTTCGTCAGCCGGTTGTGCCGGGTGATCGTCTTGATTTACAAGCGAGCTTTATCAGTGCTAAGCGCGGTATATGGAAGTTCAATTGCAAGGCCAGTGTGGGTGATGTCATCGTATGTTCGGCTGAAATTATTTGTGCGGAACGAAAAATATGAGTTTAATTGATCCTCGAGCCATTATTGATCCGTCAGCTCAGCTTGCGGATGATGTGACTGTTGGTCCCTGGACGACTATTGGTCCTGGGGTTGAAATTGGCGCAGGATCAATTATTGCATCACATGTAGTGCTTAAAGGCCCAACCCGAATTGGCTGTAATAACCACATTTATCAGTTTTCATCGATCGGTGAAGACACCCCAGATTTAAAGTACCAAGGTGAAGCGACACGCTTAGTGATAGGTGACCATAACGTGATTCGTGAAGGCGTCACTATTCACCGCGGTACCGTGCAAGATCGCTCTGAAACCACTATTGGTGATCATAATCTGATTATGGCTTATGCGCATATTGGTCATGACAGCGTGATTGGTAATCACTGTATTTTAGTCAATAACACGGCACTGGCTGGGCATGTGCATATGGATGACTGGGCCATTTTGTCGGGATTCACCTTAGTGCATCAGTACTGCCATATTGGCGCGCACAGCTTTACGGCAATGGGTACGGCTGTGGGTAAAGATATTCCAGCCTTTATTACTGCTGCCGGTAATCCTGCAGTAGCGCGTAGCATGAATTTTGAAGGTATGCGCCGTCGTGGTTTTTCTGCAGAGGCGATCCAAGCGTTGCGCCGAGCTTATAAAACAGTCTACCGCCAAGGTTTAACAGTGGATGAAGCCTTGCAGGCCTTGGCTGAAAGTGAAGCTGAGTACCCTGAAGTTGCAGTGTTTTGTCAGTCTATTCGCCAGTCGTCACGCGGTATTACCCGCTAATGTCTGATCAGATACAACGGCCGCTCAAAGTTGCATTGGTTGCAGGTGAAGCGTCCGGTGATATTTTAGGCGCAGGTTTGATGCAGGCGCTACGTCAGCATTGCCCACAGATTGAGTTTATTGGTGTGGGCGGCCCATTGATGGAAGCGCAAGGTTTAACCTCGTACTTTCCAATGGAGCGTCTAGCAATTATGGGTTTGGTGGAAGTGCTCGGGCGCTTGCCGGAGTTACTGTCACGTCGCAAACGTTTAATTGCTACCTTAAAAGAGCAGCAGCCGGATGTGTTTATTGGTATTGATGCGCCAGACTTCAACTTAACCATTGAATTAAAATTGCGTGAAGCCGGCATTAAAACCGTGCATTACGTCAGTCCTTCAGTGTGGGCATGGCGGCAAAAACGTGTGTTTAAAATCCGTAAAGGCTGCGATTTAATGCTGACTTTACTGCCATTTGAAGCACGGTTTTATCAAGAACATCAGGTGCCGGTGTTATTTGTCGGTCATCCCTTGGCTGATAGCGTTGCCATGCACAATGACCCATTGCCTGCCCGTGAGCAGCTGGGTTTGCCTGCAGATGCGCAAGTGGTGGCTTTATTACCGGGCAGTCGCGGTGGCGAAGTGGCTAAGCTGGGCACGTTATTTGTTGAGACAGCACGTTACCTGTTAGGCGAGAAACCGCAATTGCGTTTTATTATTCCGGCGGCAAATCAGGCGCGTCGTGAGCAGCTTGCAGCGATTCTGGCGGAGATGCCTAATTTGCCAATCGAGATTTTAGATGGCCAATCACAAGCTGCATTGCAAGCCTGTGATGCGGTACTGATTGCTTCTGGTACAGCCACTCTTGAGGCTATGCTGTTTAAAAAACCAATGGTGGTGGCCTATAAACTGGCACCGGTCAGTCATTGGTTATTGAAGAAAATGGTTAAAAGTCCCTATATTTCCCTGCCAAACTTATTAGCCAATGAAATGTTGGTCCCCGAGTTTATTCAAGATGCAGCGACGCCTAAAGCGCTGGGTAATGCGCTATTAGAGCAGTTAAACGACGGCTCGCAGCAAACTCAACGCTTTGCTGAACTGCATCAATCATTGCGCTGCGATGCTTCTGAGCGTGCGGCACAAGGTGTTTTGCAATTAGTGGGGCGACTCTGATGCAACTGGAATTACTCAATCAGCAACGTACTGGCAAACTGGTTGCGGGTGTGGATGAAGTGGGGCGCGGGCCATTATGCGGTCCTGTTGTTACTGCTGCCGTTATTCTTGATCCGCTGCGCCCAATTGCCGGACTGAATGACTCGAAAAAGCTCAGTGAAAAAAAGCGTGAAGCGTTGTTTAGTGAGATACAAGAAAAAGCGTTAGCCTGGTGCATTGGCCGTGCTGAAGTGGAAGAAATTGATCGCTTCAATATTTTACAAGCGACAATGCTGGCGATGCAGCGTGCAGTTGAAGGCTTATCCATTCAGCCTGACCTGGCTTTGATTGATGGCAATCGTTGCCCACAATTGAGTATGGCGTCTGAGGCTGTAGTGCAGGGTGATGGCTTAATTGCAGAGATCTCTGCAGCATCGATTTTAGCCAAAGTGAGTCGTGACCGTGAAATGGCTGTTTTAGATGCGCAGTATCCGGGTTACGGTATTGCTAAGCACAAGGGCTATCCGACGCCTGCACATCTTAAGGCGCTACAAGAACTCGGTCCAACACCGATTTATCGTCGCTCGTTTGGCCCAGTGCGCCGGTTTTTTGAAAGTAATTGATATTTTCATCAGAATCACAGTGTCTTTTAAGAGCGCTTAGCAAGACCTGCGTATGTCGTATCGCCTTTGTGCTGCTTTTCCCTCCACGGTGCATCCTGCTCCAAGTCGGGCGCTACGCCATCCATGGCTACGCTTGTTGCAGCACAAACGCGATACTTATTAATCAGTGATATTGTTGGTGAAGTTTTAAAAAGAGTTGAGAAGTGAGAATGAGTTTTTGCAATATCTCTAAAGTGCTGGTGATTGCTGTTTTTGTTTATATTGTAATCATGCAAACACTATAAGTATTCAATGAGTACTGCATTCTAGTTGTGGTAAGCGAAGCCATGGATGGCGCAGCGCCGTAGTTGAACCCAGGATGGGTTCGTTGACGGAAGAACAACTAGAGTGCAGTACGCCACACACAGATATTTATAGCTCGTCTAAAAACTACTCTGCAATTTTCAGTTCACGCGATTTAGTGTAGGCGTAGCGGATTTTTTCGTATTCAAAGGGTGAGTTGAGTTGGCCGTAACGCAGTTCAGTAATATAGCGTTGGTCGACAATTTGCAAACCGAAAATTTCTGGATTACGTTGGCTTTCTTTGGCCATATTCAGCCAGTTGACTGACTTATCTAAACTGAAATCTGCCACAGCACCTGTGGTATCACGCGCATTGGATGGGCCTAAAAAGGGCAGCATTAAATAAGGTCCATGGGGTACACCGTAATAGCCAAGTGTTTGTCCAAAGTCTTCGTTGTTTTTTGCTAGTCCCATCTTGGTTGCTGGATCCCAGAGCCCGCCGACTCCAAAAATCGTATTAAATAAAATCCGCGTAGTGGTTTCCATGGCACGATGGCCTTTGAGTTGCAGCAGGTTATTAGCTAAGGTTGTGATCTCACCTAAATTACTAAAAAAGCTACTGACACCGGTGCGTACAAAATGTGGCGCGATGGTGGTATAGCCTTTGACGACAGGTAAAAATACCCATTGGTCAAAGCGGTAGTTAAAGTGATATACACGCCGGTTCCATTGCTCCAGCGGGTCACTGATATGCAGCGCTTCAAGGGTGGCGCGTTCAAATTCATATTGATCTGGGTCTGAGTTAAACTCCAAGCGCTGCAAGGGATTTTTAAAACCGTCTGGATCGGTTAACGGCGCTTGCGCCCAGCTATAACTTTGCAGTAACAGTAGTAATACAGCGAGGATAAAAGAGCGCTGTAGAGACTGTGTTTTAGTCATGGAAAAACTCCAATATATCGGCTGCATTATCACGGTAATCTAAATTACCTAAGTGGCCACCGTAGGGGTAGAGCGTAAAGCGCTCGCCAAGGTGTTGTTTTAGAAAGCCGATATCACCTTTGCCTAAAATAATATCGTCAGCATTGTGCATCACACCGATTTTTGGGTTGTTAGCGAGATAGTTCGTCAGTGCATAGAGGCTGGTGGCATAAATCAATTGCTCTAAGTCAGAGTCCTCAGCAACCGCTTGTGCGTTTAATGCACCTTTAAAATGCACACGCCACAGTGGCAGCAACTGTTTTTGGATATAGCATTCAAAATCACAGAGTAAGGCTTGTTTAAAGAAGGGCGTTAAGTTGGTGCCGTCATAAATCTTTTTCTGAATAGGCGTGATCATGCCGCGGCGATTAATCAGATCAGAAGTGAAGTTGATATCAGCAGCGGTAAAACGAAATACGCTACCAATCAGCATCGCCAGTTCATTTTCGGTGAGTTTTTGTGGCGAGTTTTGAAACTCAAATAACACTGCTTCATCAAAGTCAAAACGCCCTTTGTTATGGAAGAAAAGGGTGAGTTTATCCAGCATTAATTGATAAAAGGTACGAGAATCATCGGTATCCAGCACTTGGGTGTTCACTAGGCTATTGAGGTTACTGACCGAGGTGTACAAGTTCACTGGTGGATTGAGTAACAGTACACGCTTAAATTTAAAAGCTTGCTCTTGTTCATCAAGATGGCTGACAAACGCAGCTTGTAAGCCGCCTAAGCTATAACCGGTTAAATGCCAGTCAGTCACTTGCAAATGGCGCTGCTGTTTTTTAATGGCACGCATGACTGAGTAGAGGTCGGTTGCATCTTGTGGAGAATAACCCGGCGTGGCATAGGCTGACGCACCGACCATAAAGTCATAAGCGGTGGGAGAGGAGATTTGTGCCACATGAAAGCCCGCACCATAAAAGAGCTTTTTTAAATACTCCATGCTGTTGCTTGAGTAATGTGCGCCGGTGCCAGCAATAATAAAAATCAGCGGCGCTGGACCCGATTGTTTGGCCAGGCGGTAACGAAAAGTTTTGACCGGCCAGAAGTTGCTGGGCAGGGTGTACTCGCGTTCTGGGCGTAGACGCAAGCTGTAGTCATGCTGGCTAATGTCAGCATCATCTGGCAGCGGCGGGCGTAAGTTGCTGGGTGTGCCGGCAATGGTTGCTTCAAAAGCGTTATGCAGCGGGAATTGATAGGTTGTTGTGATCTGTTTAGCTTGAGCATTGAATGACAGGATGCACAATAAGCTCAGAACTAGATAAAACGGTGTGAGCAAGCGCGTAAACATAACAGTATCTCGCTGGGTCGCAGAGGCATAGGGGGGTTAGATATTACTGTTCAATGATGCAGCGTCAGGACGACAAGGCTGTTATGCACTTATGCTGTGATCAGTATAAGTCATATTGAATCAGCATAGCCTGCAGAGCGCAAGGCTATGCTGAATGGTGATTTACATCACACGCTGACCTGGACGAGCACCTGCATCAGGACTAAGCAAGTGAATTTCTTCACCACCAGGGCCTGCGGCTAATACCATGCCTTCTGAGACGCCAAACTTCATTTTACGTGCGGCTAAGTTAGCCACATATAAAGTTAAGCGGCCTTCCAAAACAGATGGGTCAGGATAGGCGCTTTTGATACCTGAAAACACATTACGTTTAACACCGCCAAGATCCAAGGTGAGTTGTAATAACTTATCGGCACCTTCAACAAAGCTGGCTTTTTCAATTAAGGCGATACGTAAATCCACGGCAGCAAAGGCGTTAAAGTCGATTTCTTTAGCCAGCGGCTCTTTTTCAAGTTCGCCATTGCTGACAATAGCTTCTGTAGTCGCTGAGTTTTCCATTTCTAATAAGTCTTCCTTTGAAGATTCAATCATTGCATCGACATGTTTAGCATCGACACGTGTTAATAAAGCGCTGAATGGGTTGAGCTGATGTGCGCCCAAAGGTTGACCTAAGTCATTCCAGTTTAATGCGGGCACATTTAAAAAGTGCTCGGCATCGGCAGCCAGTTTAGGCAGCACAGGCTTTAACAGAATCATCAATTGCTTAAACAGGTTAATCGCTTGCGAGCAAATGGCTTGCACTTGCGCCTGTTGGCCTTCAATTTTGTTCATTGACCAGGGTGCTTGATCAGCAATCCATGCGTTAGCAGCGTCAGCCAAGGCCATGGTTTCGCGCATGGCGCGGGCAAAGTCGCGGGCTTCATAGGATTTAGCAATGGCCGGTGTGGCCTGCTGGAATTGCTCCCATAGCGCAGGGTTAGGCATATCTGCAACCAGCATACCGTCGTTGCCTTTTTGAATAAAACCGGCACAACGGCTGGCAATATTGACCACTTTGCCGACCAGATCAGAGTTGACCTTGTGAATGAAATCATCAAGATTCAAGTCTAAATCTTCAACGCCACGGCCCAGTTTAGCCGCGTAGTAGTAGCGCAGGTATTCAGGGTTTAAATGATCTAGGTAGGCGCGCGCCTTAATAAAGGTGCCGCGTGATTTAGACATTTTTGCGCCATTAACGGTCAAGTAACCGTGCACATGGACTGCGGTAGGCTTACGGTAATCAGCACCATCGAGCATCGCCGGCCAAAACAAGGCGTGGAAGTTAATAATATCTTTACCAATAAAGTGGTAGAGCTCAGTGCTTGAGCCTTTGTTCCAGAACTCATCAAAGTCGAGTTCTGGGCGACGCGCGCAGAGGTTTTTAAAACTGGCCATATAACCGATTGGCGCATCCAGCCAGACATAGAAATACTTGCCCGGCGCGTTAGGAATTTCAAAACCAAAGTAGGGTGCGTCACGGGAGATATCCCATTCGTGCAAGCCGCTATCGAGCCATTCCGCTAGTTTATTAGCCACTGACTCTTGCAAGGTACCGCTGCGGGTCCACTCTTGCAGCATGTCTTGGAAGTTCTGCAGCTTAAAGAAGTAATGCTCAGAGTCTTTTAGAATGGGTGTTGCACCGGAAATCGCTGAGCGCGGATCTTTGAGTTCGGTTGGCTGATAAGTGGCGCCGCATTTTTCGCAGTTATCGCCATACTGATCAGGTGTTGCGCATTTTGGGCAGGTGCCTTTAATAAAGCGGTCGGCTAAAAACATGCCTTTTTCAGGGTCGAAATACTGCGTGACTGAACGTGTAGCAATATGTCCAGCCGCTTTGAGGCGATTGTAAATTTGCTCAGACAGTTCACGGTTTTCTTCACTGTGCGTGGTATAAAAGTTATCAAAATCAACCAAGAATTCAGCAAAGTCTGCGCTATGTTCAGCGTGGATATTATCGATCAGCTGTTCTGGCGTGATGCCTTCTTTTTCTGCGTGCAGCATAATCGCAGAGCCATGGGCATCATCAGCGCACACATAGATGCATTGATTGCCGCGCATTTTCTGAAAGCGAACCCACATATCGGTTTGAATATATTCAAGCATATGGCCAAGGTGGATGGAGCCGTTGGCATAGGGCAGGGCGCTGGTCACTAAAATTTTGCGGGCTTCGCTCATGGTCTTCCTAACTACTAAAAGTGAATAGAAATAAGCCGACTACTATATAGGTAATGGCTGTTTTTTTCATCCTTTGCGCAGGTCAAGCTTGCGCAGGGTTAAGGTGTTGGCGGTCAGATTAGGCTAGAATGCGTATTATTCAGTCTATTTATTACAGTGGAGAACGTCATGAGTGCAGTAACCCGCGCTGCGGTTGAAGAAACCTTAAGCCGCCTGATTGATCCCAATTTAAACGCAGATCCAGTGAGCGCCGGTTGTGTGCGCGCCATTGATATTCAAGGTGACCGCGTCTCAGTGCAGCTTGAGTTGGGCTATCCGGCAGATTGCTTTAAAACCGGCTGGGCGCAGATGTTGCAGACCAGTCTCGAGCAAATGCCGGGTGTGGGCAGTGCTGAAGTGAAAATTGACACTGTAATTCAGCCCTACCAAGGAAAAACCGATGTCGCAACCTTGGCTGGGGTGAAAAATGTGATTGCGGTCGCCTCAGGTAAAGGCGGGGTGGGTAAATCAACCACCGCAGTCAATCTAGCATTGGCGTTGGCCCGAGAAGGCGCGCGAGTGGGTATTTTAGATGCTGACATCTATGGTCCCAGTCAAGGCATTATGCTCGGTGTGCCCAGTGGCACTCAGCCTAAAGTACGTGATGAGAAGTTTTTTATACCGGTTCAAGCGCATGGCGTTTCAGTGATGTCGATGGCGTTTCTGACCACGGATAGCACGCCCATGGTATGGCGTGGACCTATGGCATCGGGTGCTTTGCTACAAATGATTACTCAGACCGCTTGGGATGAACTGGATTACTTAGTGGTAGATATGCCACCAGGTACCGGTGATATTCAACTGACCTTGGCGCAGAAAGTGCCTGTCGCGGGTGCTGTGATTGTGACCACACCACAAGATATTGCCTTGCTGGATGCGCGCAAAGGTATTGAGATGTTCCGCAAAGTGAATATTCCTATTTTGGGTGTTGTGGAAAATATGGCTGTGCATATTTGCTCAAATTGTGGTCATGCTGAACATATATTTGGCGAGGGCGGCGGTGAGCGTTTAGCGGCCAGCTATGATGCTGAACTCTTGGCGTCCTTGCCATTATCCATGGATATTCGTTTGCAGTGTGATGGTGGCGAGCCGACTAGCAGTGCTAACCCGGAAAGCCAAATAGCACTGATGTATCAGCAGTTGGCACGTACTGTGGGTGCACGTCTTAGCACGCTGAATCAGCAAAGTGCGGCAATGCCATCGATTGAAATCAGCGACGATTAACTGATAAAAGTTGCTAGCAAGGGCGTTTGCTTATAAGCGCCTTTGCCTTATTAAAGGAGAAGAAAAATGAGTTTTACCGTATATCTTTCCGGGGAAATCCACACCTCGTGGCGTGAAGAGATTCAGCAGGGTGCACAGGCTTTAGGTTTAGATATTACTTTTACTTCTGCGGTGACTGACCATGCTGCCAGTGATGCTGCTGGTGATCACTTAGGCGCACAGGAGCAGAGTTTTTGGCGCGACCATCAGTCCGCTAAAGTGAATGCCATCCGCACTAAAACCCTGATTGAGCAAAGTGATCTAGTGGTGGTGCGTTTTGGCGATAAGTATAAACAGTGGAACGCCGCCTTTGATGCCGGTTACTGCGCAGCGCTGGGTAAGCCTTTTGTGACTTTGCACGCAGAAGGCATTATCCACCCACTTAAAGAAGTGGATGCTGCAGCCATGGCTTGGACAACAACGCCGGCTCAAGTGGTGGAAATTCTACGCTATACCTTGCAAGCCTAATTATTCTGGCTGCGTTATCCGGCAGTAGACATGTGCTGCCGGAGTCTTGCTCTATTCAGAGCGTCCTCGCTTCAAAATACCTTTTTTAGTCAGATAGTTGACAGGCTGATTTTGTAACTCATTGATTTATATGGGTTTTAATTGTTGGCATAAGTATTGCTTTGTAATCAGCAAGATGAATTACACAGCAGGTGTTGCGTTATGAGCATCAATTTCAGTAAAGCCCTTGGTATCCATGAGCAAGCACTTGGCTTTCGGGCTCAGCGCGCTGAAGTGCTGGCCAATAATATTGCCAATGCTGATACGCCACACTATAAAGCGCGTGATTTGGATTTCGCTAGCGTGCTATCTGCGCAAGCCGATCAGCATGCACAAAAGCAGCCATTGATGCAGCGTACCAACAGTCAACATTTTGACGTGGAACCGTTGCAGTTGGCTGACCCATCGCTGCGCTTTCGTAATCCACACCATGCCGCAATCGATCAAAACAGTGTTGATTTGCAGGTTGAACAGTCCACTTACGCAGAAAATGCGGTGCAGTTTCAAGCCAGCTTTACCCTGTTAAATAATAAGTTCAAAGGGTTGATGACAGCCCTGCGCGGCGATTAAAGGAGTACCTGATTATGTCCCTTTCCAGCGTTTTTCACATTGCCGGTAGCGGTATGAGCGCACAAAGTACGCGCTTGAATACCATTTCCAGCAATATTGCTAACGCCGAAACGGTGTCATCCAGCATCGATCAAACTTATCGAGCTCGACACCCTGTATTTGCTACTGTTTTCTCCGACACCCTCAATGGCGGCCAAGGTCAAGGTGGTGCGTCATTGTTTGCCGATCAAGATCATGCCGGACAAGGTGTGCAGGTGTTAGGAATTGTTGAAGATCAGAGCGAATTAATGCCGCGTTATGAACCCAATCATCCATCTGCCAATGCTGATGGTTATGTTTTTTACCCGAATGTAAACGTGGTTGAAGAAATGGCTGACATGATTTCTGCCAGCCGTGCGTTTCAAACCAACGTCGAAATGATGAATACCGCCAAGCAGATGATGCAGCGCGTACTCACGTTGGGCCAATAAGTCCCAGGAGGCAATTATGAGTGCAGCAGGAGTCAGCGCAGCCGGTGCAGTGATGGATCAATACCAACACAAAACTAAGGCGGGCGGTAAGGAAGAATTAGGCAAAAATGAGTTTTTGGAATTGCTGGTGGCTCAGCTCAATAACCAAAACCCTTTGGAGCCGCAAAACAATGGTGACTTTATTGCGCAATTGGCGCAGTTCAGTACGGTCGAGGGTGTTGAAAAGCTCAATAGCAGTATGGAAAGTATTTTGTCGGGTTATCAGTCATCACAAGCATTACAAGCGTCCTCTTTAGTTGGGCGTAAGGTGATTATTCCAACTGATAAAACAGTGGTGGATACCTCTGAGACCTTTAAAGCCAGTATGGTTCTGCCGCAAAGCAGCAGTAATGTTTACGTGAACGTTTACAGCGGAGATGGCACTTTAGCGACGCGTATTAATATGGGCGCGCAAGAGGCCGGTAATGTCAGCTTTATGTGGGATGGTAAAAATAGTGACGGTGAAACTATGCCGCCTGGTACTTACAAATTTGAAGCGCAAGCCACTATTGATGGTGAAACCAAGGGTTTATACACCTTATTGCCGGCCAACGTTGACAGTGTCACTTTGGGTCAGGGTAACGGTGAGCTTTTATTGAATTTAGCTGGGGTCGGCTCAGTGCCGCTTTCCCAAGTCCATATGATTGGTCAGTGATTTTAGAAATTTGCCAGCTGTCGGATAACCGGCAAGGAGAACACAATGTCATTTAATATCGGTCTCAGTGGTATGCGTGCTGCGTCCAAAGACCTGAACGTCACGGGTAATAACATTGCTAACGCAGGCACTGTCGGCTTCAAACAGTCGCGTGCTGAGTTTGCGGATGTTTACGCAGCATCCATGCTGGGTACAGGTAAAAACCAACAAGGCAGCGGTGTATTATTAGCCAATGTGTCGCAGCAGTTTAATCAGGGCAATATTAACTATACGGAAAACTCGCTGGATTTAGCGATTAACGGTAATGGTTTTTTCCAGGTCAGTAACAACGGTGCGCTGAGTTATACGCGTGCTGGTTTTTTTGGCACTGACAATCAAGGTTATATTGTGGATAACTTTGGCAATAACTTGCAAGGCTACACCCTTGATAAAAATGATGAGTTAACAGGCGGTGTCGTTGATAACTTACAGATTAAAACCGTCAGTCAAGAGCCCAAGCCCACCAGTAAAGTTGACCAGTCATTTAATTTAAACTCCACTAATAAAATACCTGAAGAGCCAGCCTTTGATCCTGCTGACCCTAAAAGCTATAACTCATCAACCTCAACCAGTATTTACGACACACAGGGAAATGCGCATGTACTGACCCAGTATTTTGTAAAAGTAGCGCCCGATGCTACTGCTACTCCTCCTGTTCTTCCTAATACTTGGAACATGAATGTTTTAATTGACGGTGTAAATCCAGATGATCCAAGCTCTAGTACGCCAGCGTCCAGTTTATTAGTCTTTGATAGTGCTGGTAAGTTACAGACGGGTGGTACGTTAGATCTGACAGATTGGGTGCCTGCTGCTTTAGACGGTACTCCTCCAACTATGCAGTCGAATGGTGCCGATCCTAGCCCTAAGGGGTTAGAATTAAATATGAGCAAGGCCACGCAGTATGCTAATTCATTTGCGATGAATGCTGTTTCTCAAGATGGTTACACTACAGGTGAGTTAGCGGGTATTGAAATTGATGATACCGGTAAGATTTTTGCACGCTACACCAATGGCCAATCTAAAATACAAGGCCAAGTGGTATTGGCTGATTTTGCGAACCCCCAAGGATTAATACCGGTCGGTAAAACCCAATGGGTACAGTCGTTGGCTTCAGGTGAGCCGGTGCCTAACCCCGGCGGTACCGGTACCTTAGGGTCTATTCAGTCGGGTGCTTTGGAAGAATCTAACGTTGAACTCTCTGATCAGTTAGTGAACTTGATTGTGGCGCAACGTAACTACCAAGCGAACGCTAAAACCATTGAAACAGAAAGTGCTATTACGCAAACGATTATTAACTTGCGTTAAGTCAGGTAGAGCTTTCTTTGGGTCAAAAAAAAGCGCACTTTAAAGTGCGCTTTTTCGTATCTCACTGTTTATTTTTCAACACGGGTCATGCTGTTGATCAGGATAGGATCAGTCGGCACATTTTGATGACCGCCTGTATTGGCTGTTTTCACTTGAGCAATTTGATCCACGACATCCATACCACGTACAACCTTAGCAAAGACTGCATAGCCAAAATCACGACCGCTGTGGTTTAAGAAGTCATTGTCTGCATGGTTAATAAAAAACTGCATGGTGGCAGAGTTAATGGCTTGGGTGCGAGCCATTGCAACGGTACCACGATCGTTTTTCAAACCATTATCGGCTTCGTTTTTGATCGCTGGGTTGGTCGGTTTTTGTTGCATGTTTTTATCAAAACCACCGCCTTGCACCATGAAATTAGGGATCACGCGGTGGAAGATCGTGCCGTTATAGCTGCCTGCATCGACATAGTCGAGAAAGTTGGCAACAGTAATCGGCGCTTTTTCAGCATTGAGCTCCAGCTCAACTTCACCAAAGCTGGTGTTAATCAACACGTGAGGATTATCAGCAGCCAGTACATTGTTCGCTGCAAATAACATGCAGCCGGTCAGTAAAAGTTTTTTAAGCATGGTGTTCTCTCTCTATAAAGTATAAAAGCAGCAGGCTGTATTGATCAGTTGCGGCTGATTAAGTTCAGTGATCGAGTCTTGAATTTGGCGGCAGTTTAGCACGCGCTATGCGCACAATATATGCCTCTTTTGGATGGCTTAATATGCAGTTTTAATGCGCTGGCTATTAGGCGCGTTGCCAGTCAAAACTCACGACTTGAGCAATATTAGGCGCATCAAGTAAGTGCAGTAAAACACGATCTAAGCCTAAAGCCACGCCGGCGCAATCGGGCAAGCCATGCTCTAGTGCAGCGATTAAGTGTGCGTCGTGGGGGCGTCCGGTACCCTGCAGTTCGTGTTGGAAGCGTTGCAGCTGTTGCTTGGCATCGGTGAGTTCTTGATAGCCGTTGGCCAATTCCATACCGTTAAAAAACACTTCAAAGCGTTGCGCGATCAGTACGCCTTGAGTATCAGTTGCCAGTTTGGCTAAGGCTGCCTGTGATGCGGGAAACTGATCAACAAATATCAAGATATTGTGCGGTAGTGCCGGTTCAACTTGATGGCTCATAATGACATCCAACCAGCCGTCGCGGTCTAAATCTAAGTCGGCATTGGCCAGTTGCTGTCCGCGTTCAGCGATGATTTGATCGCTGCACTGATGGACATCCAATTGTGCGAACTGTTGGAATGCTTGGGCATAGGTCAGATGTAAAGTGGATAGATCGTTAAAGCGTTCTGCCAGCAAAAGTTGCAATAACTCGGCCACTTCATCCATCAATTGTCGATGCGTCCAGCCCATGCGATACCATTCCAGCATGGTGAATTCTGGGTTATGGCGCTTGCCGGCTTCGCCTTCACGAAATACTTTGCAGATTTGGTAGATGTCGCCATAGCCGGCACAGAGCATGCGTTTCATCGCATATTCCGGTGAGGTGTGCAGCCAGCGTTGTCCGGCTTGGACGGGAGTGATATTGGGATCGGCGACGGGTGCTTGAGATAAAAGAGGTGTTTCAACTTCCAGCACCGAGCGTGCATAAAAGTATTCTCGAATATTGCGATACAGCGTTTGGCGTGCCACTAATGCTGTGCGTGGCGCACTGGGGGACCAGGTGCTCATAGCCGGTAGGTGTCCTGTAATAAAGAAGGGAGCATAATGCTCCCTCAATACGCTAGTGCAAAAGGCTTAAGCGCGGCTGACGTATTCGCCGCTGCGAGTGTCGATTTTGAGCTTTTCGCCTTCAACAATAAACAAAGGTACGCGCACTACAGCACCGGTGCTCAGAGTAGCGGGTTTAGTACCGCCTTGTGCGGTATCGCCTTTAAGACCTGGATCGGTTTCGAGCACGTCAAGTTCAACAAAGTTGGGTGCGGTGACTGAAACCACTGCATCGTTGTATAGCGTGACTTCATAGACAACTTGTTCTTTTAGCCACTTAATGGTGTCACCTACAGCTGCACTGTCTGCACCGAGTTGCTCGAATGAACCGTCAGTGGCCATAAAGTACCAAAACTCGTTATCGCTGTATAAATACTCCATTTCACGGTCAACAATATCAGCACTTTCTAAGCTTTCACCCGACTTAAAGGTACGCTCCCAGACACGTTGCGTGCGGATGCTGCGTAATTTAACGCGGCTGAATGCTTGGCCTTTGCCGGGCTTAACAAATTCAATATCAATCATGATGCAGGGTTCGTTATCTACCATGACGCGCAGTCCTGGTTTGAATTCGTTGCTAGAATAGTTGGCCATAATGCAATCCTGTCCTGTTATAAGGTCTTATAAAATGCCTAGTGTAGCGCAAACCGAGAAGTTTTTTCCCGAAAAGGGCTGGGGGGAGGTATTAGCCCAGTCTCTGCGGAGTTGTGATGAGCTTTTAGCGGCCTTAGGGCTGCAGTCCACAGACTTCCCTGATGGCCTCAGCGCCGCGAAGCAGTTTCCGCTATTGGTGCCACGCCCCTTTGCTGCGCAGATGGTCAAAGGTGATCCGCATGATCCCTTACTATTGCAGGTGTTACCGCTGGCGGCTGAAGATCAATTGCATGCAGGTTTTAGTGTCGACCCGCTGGGTGAGCAAAGTACCAATGTGGAAACTGGGGTGATTCATAAGTACCACGGGCGAGTATTGCTATTGGCCGCCAGTGGTTGCGCGATTAACTGCCGCTATTGTTTCAGACGCCATTTTCCGTATAGCGAGAACCGTTTAGGACGTTCGCAATGGCAGTCGGCGCTTAATTATATTGCGCAAGATCCAAGTATTACTGAAGTGATCCTCAGTGGTGGTGATCCGCTGATGCTGCAAGATACGCATCTGGCTGAGTTGGTGGAGAGTATCGCGACTATTGCCCATGTGCAGCGCTTGCGAGTGCATTCGCGTTTGCCGGTGGTGATTGCTGAGCGTTTAACCGATGAATTGATGGATATCCTGACGCGCACACGCTTACGCAGCACCTTGGTGTTGCATGTGAATCATCCGCGCGAGTTAACGCCGCTGCATGCAAAGCGTTTAGCGAAAATGCGCCAAGCGGGTGTGACCCTGCTGAATCAAACAGTATTGCTCAAAGGCGTGAATGACAGTGCCGAGGTGCTGATTGAACTGAGTGAGCAGCTGTTTAATCATCATTTACTGCCGTATTACTTACATGTATTGGATCGAGTGCAAGGCGCGCAGCATTTTGATATCAGCAGTGCTGAAGCCTATGCTTTGTATCAGCAGATGCTTGCTAAGTTACCCGGTTATTTAGTGCCGAAACTGGTTCGAGAAGAAGCAGGGCAGCCGCATAAAACACCATTGCATGCTTTTTAACCCCGTCGTCGGACAAATCCACCGCAAACAGGGCGCGGCTTGCTACACTGCACATTGCATTTATTAAGGTTAGAAAATTTTTGTGAGTACATCAACTGATTTTGCCAGCTTGCCGTTACCGGCAGCATTGTTAACCAACTTAGACGACCTAGGCTACACCAGCATGACTGCGGTGCAGGCTCAGAGTTTGCCGGTTATTTTAAAAGGCATGGACGTGATTGCCCAAGCCAAAACAGGTAGCGGTAAAACTGCGGCCTTTGGTATTGGTGTGTTATCCCCGCTGAATCCGCGCTACTTTGGCTGCCAAGCCTTAGTGCTGTGTCCGACCCGCGAGTTGGCGGATCAAGTTTCAAAAGAAATCCGCCGTTTAGCTCGCGCTGAAGGCAATATTAAAGTGCTGACTTTATGTGGTGGCGTGCCGTTTGGCCCGCAAGTCGGCTCGCTTGAGCATGGCGTGCATATTGTCGTCGGCACACCCGGCCGTGTCTTAGAGCACGCACGCAAAGGCACACTGGATTTATCCGGTCTAAACACCTTGGTGTTAGACGAAGCCGACCGTATGTTGGATATGGGCTTTTATGACAGCATTGCTGACATTATTGAGTTCACGCCTAAACGTCGCCAGACCTTATTGTTCTCAGCGACCTTTCCTGATGGTATTCAGCAGTTGGCCTCTAATTTCCTGCGCGACCCGCAGCATATTAAAGCCGATATCGAGCATGCTGAGCACCAGATTGAGCAGCATTTCTATGAAATTACTGTTGAGCAGCGTCAAGGTGCTGTGGAGCGAATTCTGCGTCATTACCGCC
>DATERS010000154.1:0-2295 GCA_035271365.1 Thiopseudomonas sp. | reverse complement strand
AGTGGTAGTAGTTTAGCCGTCGCTTTGCGTAAACACCCGCTGTATTTTGATGAGTTGTATTGCAACTTAGTCGACGCGGGTGAGCAGTCCGGTTCGCTGGAAGGGATGCTGGATCGTGTCGCCACCTATAAGGAAAAGACTGAGGCGCTGAAATCAAAGATTAAAAAAGCCATGAACTATCCGATTGCGGTGATGGCGATTGCTTTGATTGTGACGGCCATTTTGCTGATTAAAGTGGTGCCGCAGTTCCAAGATGTGTTTGCTAACTTTGGTGCTGAATTACCGGCCTTTACTATGATGGTGATTCATCTGTCTGAGTTTGTGCAAAGCAGTGGTTGGATGATTCTGGTTGCGGGCGTTGCTGCGTTCTTTTTGTTTAGGCGCTTTCACCGCAGCTCGCAAGCTTTTCGTGACCGTGTTGACCGTATCCTGCTGAAAATGCCGGTGGTGGGCGATATTATTTATAAAGCGGCTGTGGCGCGTTTTAGCCGTACTTTAGCCACCACTTTTGCTGCCGGTGTGCCGGTGGTGGAGGCCTTAGATTCAGTGGCGGGAGCGACGGGTAATATCGTGTTTAAAAATGCGGTGATGCAGGTCAAGACTGATGTGACGGCCGGTATGCAGCTGAATTTTGCCATGCGTAATACGGGGGTGTTCCCATCAATGGTATTGCAGATGACCTCCATTGGTGAAGAGTCGGGTGCGATTGATAATATGCTGGATAAAGTGGCGACGCATTATGAGTCTGAAGTGGATAATGCGGTGGATGGTTTAACCTCATTGCTTGAGCCGATTATTATGTCGGTCTTGGGTGTGTTAATCGGTGGCTTGATGATTGCGATGTATCTGCCGATCTTCCAGTTGGGTGCGGTGGTTTAACGATGCTAATTATTGATTTTTGGCAGAGCCATACTTTGGTGTTTGCGCTGACTGTGGCCTTGCTCGGTCTCTTGGTCGGCAGTTTTTTAAATGTGCTGGTGTATCGCTTACCTAAGATGATGATGCGGGACTGGCGCAGTCAGGCCCGTGAAGTGCTGGAGATGCCGGCGGAAGAGCAGGGTGAAACTTTTAATTTGTTATTGCCCAATTCAAGCTGCCCGCATTGTGGACATGAGATTCGGCCTTGGGAAAATATTCCGCTGCTCAGTTGGCTGTTTTTGCGCGGACGCTGTTCGTCCTGCCAAG
Source organism: Thiopseudomonas sp. (assembly GCA_035271365.1). Lineage (GTDB taxonomy): Bacteria > Pseudomonadota > Gammaproteobacteria > Pseudomonadales > Pseudomonadaceae > Denitrificimonas. Next base: position 1,110 of record DATERS010000154.1, on the reverse strand, counting down.
GGCCGATCAGTAAGCGTTATCCATTGGTTGAGCTGGCCGGTGGCGTGTTGGCTGGGGTGATTGCCTGGCAGTACGGCGTGAGCTGGGACACCTTGGCGATGCTGGTGCTGACTTGGGGTTTATTGGCCATGAGCTTGATCGATGCTGATCATCAGATTTTGCCTGATGTATTGGTGTTGCCGCTGCTGTGGTTGGGTTTGATTTTAAATAGCTTTGGCATGTTTGTCAGCTTGACCGATGCCTTTTGGGGCGCGGTGATTGGCTATATGAGTTTGTGGTCGATCTTCTGGCTGTTTAAGGCAGTCACTGGCAAGGACGGCATGGGTTACGGCGACTTTAAACTGCTGGCCTTGCTCGGCGCCTGGGGCGGCTGGCAGATCTTACCGTTAACGATTTTATTATCATCTTTGGTCGGCGCAGTATTGGGCGTGATTATTCTGCGCGTGCAACGTAATAGCCTCAGTAAACCCATCCCCTTTGGCCCCTATTTAGCCTTGGCCGGTTGGATCGCGCTAATCTGGGGTGATCAAATCACCAGCGGCTATTTGCAGTATGCAGGGTTTTAACACCGTTAAAATAGCGTGATTATCGCGCATATATGCTCGAGGATCGTGCTCTTGCATATGCCCTAGATGATCATGCTCTTGCATGTGTCCTGGATCATGCTCCTGTAGGCGTTGGCCATGCCTACGACCGCTGCCTAGCAGCCCTGCGATAGCCAGCAAACCAGCTGCTAATCCTCACGCTTTTGTAGGAGTTGGCCACGCCTACGACCGCTACCTAGCAGCCCTGCGATAGCCAGAAAACCAGCTGCTAATCCTCACGCTTTTGTAGGAGTTGGCCATGCCTACGACCGCTGCCTAGCAGCCCTACGGTAGCCTGCAGATCAGCTGCTTAACCGTGCGGTATCATTTGTTTTTGAGTGGTTTTACGTATGTGTATGGCTCATGTCGCAGGCATGGCCAGCTCCTACCTGAGGGCGTTGTTTGCAGGCTATATAATCGCGCATAGGTAGGCGTTGTTTGCAGATTGTGTGGTTATTTGTGAGGTGTGTGGTTTGTCAGGTATGGCTGTCTGTAGCGGGCTTGACGTATTGATAGGGCGGGCATA
>DATERS010000153.1:0-10495 GCA_035271365.1 Thiopseudomonas sp. | reverse complement strand
CACCAATTGTGGTGACAGATAAATCTGCCCATCGGTAATGGAAATCAGGTTGGTGGGGATATAGGCTGAGAGGTTTCCAGCTTGAGTTTCCACTACCGGCAAAGCAGTAATTGAGCCGCCACCAATATCCGGGCCAAACTGTCCTGAACGCTCCAGCAGACGCGCGTGCACATAGAAAATATCCCCGGGAAAAGCTTCACGACCCGGCGGACGGCGCAGCAATAACGACAGTTCACGGTAGGAGCGCGCGTGGTGGGTCATATCATCAAAGATAATCAACACATCACGACCTTGCGCCGAGAAATACTCAGCCATGGTCATCGCGGCATAAGGTGCAATATACGACAGCCCCGGCGCTTCTTCATCACCGGCACTCATCACGATACTGCGCGAGAGCATATTGCCGTCAGTCAGCGCACGAATCACTCGCGCCACGGCATCGCCACGCTGACCAATCGCACAATAGATGCACAGCACATCGGTGCGCGCTTGATTGAGCATGGTGTCGATAGCAATGGAGGTTTTACCGGTTTGGCGGTCACCAATAATCAGTTCACGCTGACCGAGCCCCACTGGAATCGCCGCATCAATGGCTTTCAGCCCTGTGGCCAGCGGTCTAAAGATGGGTGTGCGATTGAGAATACTCGGCGCTTCAGCTTCAATCGGATGCTCAGCCACTGCAGCAATCGGGCCCAAGGTATCGCGCGGGCGACCCATAGCATCAACCACCCGTCCTAACAGCGCAGGACCCACCGGCACGCTAACCACTTTACGGGTGCGATAGACGGTTTCACCTTGACGTACCTGCTCCGATGGCCCGAGCAAAATCACACCTAAACGGCCGGGTTCCAAGTCAAGCACAATGCCTTGTACGCCGCTGGCAAACACCAGTAATTCATCGGCTAAAGCACGGGCTAAACCTGAGACAATCGCTACACCGTCACCCACTTCAGTGACTGTGCCGGTTTCGGTTAACACCGGTGTCGGCGCTGGGCTATTGACCATGCTTTCAACCCAAGCAGCAAAGTCGTGCTCAGATTGCTGCGGTGTCATGTTATCAAGCGCACTCATATCATTTCCCTTAGCGGCCATCGCTGGTTAAGCGCGCCGATACAGCGCTGGATGCATGCTGAATCAGTAATTCTGCCAACTCATCCATATAGCTATCGGTGGTCCATGCCACTTGCGCACCACCGACTTGCATGACTAAACCCGGCGACTGCTGCGCATCGGTGACAAATGTCAGCTTCACCTCTGGCAACCATTGCTGCACTTCAGTTTGCAACAGGGCTTGTGTCTCAGCTGATAGCGCATCACGGGTGCTGACCTCGGCATGCAGACTGCCTGCCGATGCCTGTACTAATTCAGCGGCCATCGGCTGCAGTTGCTTACCAATATGACGCACAATGGCATCTTCGATCTTTTCATCGGCCAAGTCGTGCAGTGCTTTGCGGGTCAATTGCAATAATGCCTCTGCACCGGTTTGCTCTAAGCGTTTATTAAAAATTTCACGCTCACGCTCAAGATGTTTGCGCCAATCTTTTTGCTCTTGTTGCAGTTTGTTACGCGCGTCAGACAATAAGCTGTCACGCTGCTCTTCAGTCGCCACTAAGGCTTTTTCCAACAAGGCGTCTTGGTCAGAGACCAATTGCGCACGCTGTTTTATATACTGATTCTCTGCCGCTTTAGCTTGTTTTTTTGCTTGCTCAGCATCGCTCATACGCTTGGCAATAGCGGCTTCACGGGCATCAATACCATCCAGAATTGGACGGTAGAGAAAACGCTTGAGCAGCCACAACAACAGCAAAAAGTTAGCAATTTGCGCCAGTACTGTTACCCAATCAATCGACATAAGCCTTAAGCTCCTGCTGCCACCTGCATAGCATCCCAGAATGGGTTAGCAAAAATAAGAATCATCGCCACCACAAAGCAGTAAATAGCGGTGGATTCAATCATCGCTAAGCTGACAAAGAGCGTACGTGAAAGTGTCGGTGCCGCGTCCGGTTGCTGAGCAATCGCCGCAATGGCTGCAGCAGCAGCACGGCCTTCACCCAAGGCTGGGCCGAGTGAGCCAATCGCAATGGTAAAACCTGCGGTAAAAATTGAGATGGCCGCAATAAGCGCAAGATCGGTCATAGTTATTTATCCTTTTCAGACTTATTTTCAGAGGGGTCTGCCATAGCAGATGAAATATATACAGTGGCTAAAATAGCAAAGATATAGGCTTGGATCAGGCCGGTTAATAAGCCCAGCATATCCATTAATACGGGGAAAAAGAACGGCGCGATACTTAACAAAATAGCGGCAATCACCGCGCCACTCATCACGTTACCGTATAAACGAATGGCCAGCGAAATCCCCCGAGAAAACTCACCGATAATATTAAACGGCAGCATAATAATCGAGGGTTCAATAAAGGTGCGCAGATATTGACGCACACCGCCATTCACAATACCGAATAATGGAATCGCCACCAGCACCGAGATGGTTAATGCCACTGTGGTTGAGAGCGAAGAGGTCGGCGTATCAAAGCCTGGAATCACGGTGAGCAAATTGGATAAAGCGATAAACAAAAACAAGGTACCGGCAAAATACAGCACATGGCGTGCGCCGCTACGGGTCACTTCTTCAATCTGCCCTTGAATCATCGTAACAATCAGCTCTAAGGCACTGCGCCAGCGTCCAGGGGCAGTATCAGAGCGTAGATTACGCGTGACCAATACCGAGATGCCGACCAGCAAAGCCATGACAATCCAGGTATTAACGATGGTGGCATTCACGCCCCAACTGCCGATATTAAAGATTATATTATGATCAGGTGTGAGCTGCATTTATACGCCCTCCTGTTCTGCTGCTGTCTTGGGTCTAATCTCTGCACGTATCACAGTCACCACTCGCACAATGATATAAGCGATCATATAACCGGCCAATGCCCAGAGCGTGCCGTTGAGTGCGGTTAAGCCAAAACCCACCGCCAGCAAGATGACTAAGCGCACAAAAAAGCTCAGCATCAATAAACGCCCGGGATGCGGCGAGACTAAGGCTCGCTGCATACCCCAATTGAGGCCCCAAAAAAACAGCACACTCATCGGCACGCCAATGGCGAAACCTAGCAGCACGGCACTGGTATCTATATCAATCACTCAAATTCTCCATTTGCACGCTCGGGCGCGCAGCATAGCGCTTACTGATCACGGCTTTTATCAATCCAATTCCAAGCCACCATAGCACCGACCACCACACCGCCGAGTATTAAGGCAATGGGCCAAGAAAAACTTTGCGGGGCCACACGATTTAACCACACGCCTAAAAAAGCACCACCCACGGTAGGAATCGCAATCGACCAGCCAATCACTCCAAACACACCCAGCCCATTTAACGGGCTGTATTTGGGCTCATTGCGCGCCTTTTGCATACGTTCAGAACGGCGGCGAATGGCATTGGCGGTTTTATCTTTATCCGTCATGTCTGCGGTTTCCTTAAATCACTAAAGCGTCGCACAATCCCTGCCTCAAGCTTAGATAAAGCGGTTCGCGCTACACGTTCATCTTCATCCACCTCCATAAAAGTGGCTTGAATGGTGTCATTTAAAGTGACTAAATCTTCACCTTGCACACCACGACGCACGGCAATATCAATCTGATAACCGTGTTTAACTAAGATGCCTTGATCAATCCCAAAAAACAGCTCTTGATCATCGGCATCGGTAATCACCAACACCGACGGCGGTAAAGCAGTGACAAAATCGGTGTGATTGGGCAGCATGGCAAAGGCACCATTTTCTGCTTCAGCAAAGACTTTTTTTGCCTCGCAACTAAAAAGTAAGCGCGTTGGCAAGCGCAGATTCACTTGCATCAGCTGCGCCTGACTCATAGCGGCGCCTTATGCTTGGGTAAGGCACCAATCATGTAGTAGTCCATTTCATCATCATCAAACTCGGTTTGCTGCAAGATATACTCGCAACCAGCCAAAGTATCTTCGACCGACACGCGCTGACCGGCATCGCCACTAAAGGATTCTGCCGAGAAGAAGGGCTGAGTTAAAAAGCGCTCCAGACGACGTGCACGTGCTACTACGGCACGGTCGGCGCTGGATAATTCTTCCAAACCCAGCATGGCAATAATATCGCGCAACTCTTCATATTCAGCCAAAGTACGGCGCACCGCACGGGCAATATCATAATGACGCTGCCCCACCACTGCCGGCGTTAACATCACCGAAGTCGAACCCAAAGGGTCAACCGCAGGGTATAAACCCTCACTGGCACGCTTACGCGACAGCACCACCGATGCTGATAAGTGCGAGAAAATATGCGCCGCAGCCGGGTCAGTAAAGTCATCCGCGGGTACATAGACCGCTTGAATCGAGGTGATAGCGCCTTTACGGGTGGAAGTGATGCGCTCTTGCAAGGAGGCCAGTTCAGTCGCCAGCGTCGGCTGATAACCCACGCGCGATGGCATGCGTCCTAACAGGCCGGACACTTCCGAGCCAGCTTGGACAAAGCGGAAGACATTATCAATCAATAAGAGCACGTCTTGCTGTAAATCATCGCGGAAATACTCAGCCATGGTCAGCGCGGTTTTACCCACTAGAAAACGCACACCGGGCGCTTCGTTCATCTGCCCAAACAGCATGACAGTGTTATCACGTACACCGGCGTCGCCCATCTCACGATACAGCTCTTCAGCTTCACGCGAGCGCTCACCAATCCCACAGAATAGACTGACGCCTTTGTAATGCTGGGCGGTGTTATTAATCAATTCAGTAATCAGAACGGTTTTACCCACCCCCGCACCACCAAACAGCCCGGTTTTACCACCGCGTTCAATCGGCGAGAGTAAATCAATGGCTTTAATACCGGTTTCCAGAATGGCGCTATGCACCACGCGCTCTTCTAATGGCGGTGGTGGTTGGTGAATGGAGCGAAACGCAGCGGCGGCGGGTTCAGGTTTACCATCAATGGCTTGGCCAAACACATTGAGCATACGGCCCAATACAGCTTCGCCCACCGGCACTTGAATCGGCGCTCCGGTGGCGCGCACCGGCATACCTAAACCCATACCGCGCACCGGCGCTAAGGCGATACAGCGCACTGTGCCATTATCCAATAGCGAAGCCACTTCCAGCGCTAAGTCGCCGGCATAGAGCAGATCTTGAATACGCGGAATCTGGTCGGTAAAAAACACATCGACCACACCACCACGAATCTTGGTCACCCGCCCTTCGGCTACGCCATCCTGAGTGGATGTAACAGCAGGCGGGTTAGCAGTATCTTGAGGTTCAACGGGCCCTAACGAACGGGTTGACTCTGACATGTACTCTAACCCCTTATCCATATCACTCAGTATATCTAATTAGTGTGTGTGCTAGTACTGCGACTTATTCAAAGTCTTCAGCAGTTTGCACACGTACATCGTTCCACTCAATGGCTCGGCTGCGCCAGTGTTCTTCAATCGACTGAGCAAAGTCGGCACGCACTAATTTGGCACGCGCTTCACACCAATCCTTTGAGTCATGACGCATCACAATACCTTCAGGCGTACCTTGGCGATAATGACTGCAGGCACTGTTGAGTAATGCTTTTAACTCATCCAGCGTGGTCTCGCCTTGTTGCAGTGTCGGTACCACAGCTAAACCCATTTTGGCAGCCAAGGCATTACGGCGCTCACAACTCCAAAACTTCTGCTCGGTGCGGTCGTAGACATCAAACACCACAAACCAATCCGGCAAGTTATCGTAATCCAGTGAGTGACGCGCTGCGCACCACTCGCCAAATAAAATCACATCGCTGGTTAAGTTATCACATAAGGCATAACGGTGTTGAGCCAACCACGAGGTTAAGCGCGAGAACTGGCCGGCATACGGCTCTAAAAGATACTGACCACGGTTTTGCCCACGTAACTCACCATTGGCACGCATGGAGATACCCAAATTGGCACCATCAAGCTTTTCTTCAATGCGCAAGGGCTGGCTTAATATCGCTTCAACTTCAGCCTCATTAAGAACTTTATCATCACGCGGCATACCCTCACCCAACCAATCAATATGTGGGGTGTGGGGAAAACGAAAAAAATCTGACATCTATTTACTCTCCGGGCATGGCAGGGGCTGGAACATGCCGCTGCCTTGGAAATTTGTTTTTATAAAAGCGCTGCGCATCGCCAGCACACAAAAATTTAACTTTAATACCGTGCTCAGCTAAAGCCGGCCACCAATCAATCCACTTACAATCTGCAGCTTGCAAAATAGTCGGTTTATCCGGGTGCACATTAGCCACTGCGGGGAAAACACGGTCCGGCGGATCAAACTCATGCTGTAAGACTTGATCAGGAAACTCAGCATAAATATCAATATCGGTTAAGCTCACACTGACCATTTCCACCTGAGCTGGATTACCCATATTACGCAATAACCACTTTAAAAACACATCACCGACACCGCGCGGCGGGTTAATACGGGTTTTGTTTTGGTACTCATTTAATATAATAAATCCATCATCAATCACCACCACGCCATCGCTCTGTATCGCCTGCAAACGCTCAATACAGCTGGCGACACACTCAATCGATATATCAGGATGCTGCTGATTTGCCACCAGTAACACATTGGTATCAATCACGACTTTAAGCATGCTCAGCATCTGCCTTAATCTGCTCACGTTTACGTTGCACTGCAGCCATAGCGCGGGCAGCAATATCCGTCATCTCATCACCAAACAGATTATCCGGCCAATGGGCAATTTCACCATAGGTGTCTACATCTAAGGATTCAATCTGCGCTTCAGTGCCCGCACGACTGCAAAAATACAAGGCTACATCCTTATGACTGATCACACCTTCAGCGATACGTCTTTGTAACCTATTTAGAAAGTGTTCGGAGTGACTCTCGACAATGATTTGTACATTACGCGGCTGACCGGCTTCTTGCGCCTGAGTGGCAGCAATCAAGAGATCAGCTAAACCGGCTTGCACATGCGAGTGCAAATGGATTTCAGGCTGCTCTAACCACACGGTTGAATGAGGCTCGGCATAAAACACCTGCACAATCACTGGCAATAACTGCGAGATACCAAAACCTAAATCAGCCAAATTCACTTCACTGGCCTCAGCATGATTTTTCAGCAGCACTTGGTACTGATCAGCACTGCCGGGCGCTAAACGGATATTAAAATCACTGGCCACGCCCATCTGCTGCAACCAATACGCCACACCCTGCTCAAAGATCTGCTCTGGCTGACCTGCGGCAAACTGCAACGTACGTTGCTCGGCATTGGCGGCTAAAATGGCTGCTACCACAGATTCACCGGAACGACCGACATCAGTCGGTGACTCGCCCGCCCAAGCATACTGGCGCTGAGGCGCAGCACGTAAGGCAGCCAAGCCGTTAATACCCGCTAAAACGTTTTCGGTCTGCCGCGCTAATGCACTAATAAATTGCGCATCCAGTTGCTCAATCACATCCAAGTGATAAAAACGCTCAGGGCTGCTGACCGCATCTTTCAGCGCAATGCTGTAGTTGTGCGCGGCAGGCTGCAGAATCTGCACTTGCAACTCAGCGCCTTGGGCACTGTGATAACTGACACTCAACTGCTCTTGCTGGTTATGATAAGCGCTATAGCTGATGGCTTGCACTTGCGGCTGTTGCGCTTGATCAGCGATGACACTGACCTGTAAACACAACTGATCCACCAGCATTTCAGCCTGCTGGCCTACATTTTTTAGCAACAACGGCTCTGTCAGTTGCCATTGCAGCTCAAAGGCTAACGGCTCAGTCAGCTGACCTTGGTGTAAATTCTGCGCAAAAGAACCTAAATCAACTAGGCTGTGCTCATCGCCAAAATCCAATGAGCGCTGCGGCGTAGTGGATGCAGCACTTTGCTTCAGCGCCAGCAAGAGCTGACCTAAGCTGCTTTTGCCGACACTGTTTTCACCAAAAAAAACCGTTAAGGGTGCAAGTTTAATCGCCCCAGTGTCCTGCCAAGCTTTAAAATTCTGAATACGCCATGATGACAACATCAGTGCAATCTCCTTAACAGTAGACTAATAACCCGCGTGCTAACTTGCTCAATCACAACAGCATCGCTGCTGCCCAACCAAAGGCTAAGAGTGGCACGTTATAGTGAATAAAAGTAGGGACTACCGTATCCCAAATATGACTGTGCTGCCCGTCCATATTCAGACCTGAGGTTGGCCCAAGGGTTGAATCTGAAGCAGGTGAACCGGCATCACCCAACGCACCTGCCGTGCCGACTAAGCTGACAATCGCTAATGGACTGAAACCCAACTGCAGCGCTAAGGGCACAAAAATCGCTGCGATAATCGGTACAGTGGAAAACGATGAGCCAATACCCATAGTGACCAACAGCCCCACCAGCAACATTAAGATTGCGCCTGTGGCTTTGCTATCACCAATCATACCCACAGATGAATCGACCAGCGTCTGGATTTGTCCGGTTTCACGCATGACTTCAGCAAAGCCCGATGCAGCAATCATAATAAAGCCAATCATGGCCATCATCTTCATGCCTTCGGTAAATAAATCATCTGACTCTTTCCAGCGCACCACACCGGATACAGAAAACACCACAAAACCTACCAGGGCACCCATAATCATCGAGTCCAGCCAGAGCTGCACAACAAAGGCGGCAATCACAGCAGCACCGGCGGCTAATAAGCTTTTCGGGCTGTAGGTATCGGTCGGACTTTTATTGGCTGTTTCTGCGGGCAATTGATAGATACGCTTTTTGCGGTAGCTGAATAGAATCGCCACCAGCAAACCAAATAGCATACCGGCCGCAGGAATCATCATCGCCTGCATTACGCTTAAACCAGTGATATCCACGCCACCTTTTTCAACGTTGGCCAGCAGCACTTCCTTGAGGAAAATCCCGCCAAAGCCCACCGGTAAAAACATATAGGGGGTAATCAAACCAAAAGTCAGCACACAAGCGACTAAGCGGCGATCCAGCTGCAAGCGACTCATCACATAAAGTAACGGCGGCACCAGTAACGGAATAAAGGCGATATGAATCGGCAGAATATTTTGCGAGGAAATCGCGGCGACCAAGAGCACCATAATCAGCATCCACTTGACCACTTGCGTGCCCTTGCCTTCTTGCTGGCCGACCATGGTCAAAATCTTACCGGCTAAGGCATGCGCTACACCGGATTTACTAATCGCCACAGCAAACGCACCGAGTAAAGCATAGGACAGCGCCACAGTTGCACCGCCGCCCAGGCCTTTATGAAAGGCCGCTAAGGTGCTTTGCATACCTAAACCACCGAGCAAACCACCGGCAACCGCGCCGATAATCAACGACACCACCACATGCACGCGTAGCAAACTCAGCACTAGCATCAACGCTACTGCAACAACCACCGCATTCATTGCAACCCCCAAACACTGTAAAAATCATTGAATACGCTAGGCTGCGCACCGTTATCAGCCGCGCAGTTTACACAGCTCAACGCAAAAATGAACGGCGAATCAGCGCTGAAGCCAAGGAATGTAAACTTACGTAAAATCCTAAATATTGGTTTTGACTCTTTTCGCCTAACAGCCTATTAATATGCACCAGTATTTTTATAGAATGATGCATCTATTTTGCACAGCATTGGCGATTTATTGTAGATAGAAATGATATTTAGGTTGAAGGCGGGCACGATGAAAGTAGTGGTATTAACCGGGCCTGAATCATCGGGCAAAAGCACGCTGAGCACAGCCTTAGCCGAACGCTTTAATGCGCCTTTAGTCAGTGAATATGTACGCGAGTTTATTGAGCAAGAACAACGCGACACCTGTTATGCGGATATCAGCACCATTGCTCAGCAACAATTGCAACGCGAGCTGGATGCCCGAGCGCAACGCCCAGCACTGTTGTTACTGGATACCCATTTACTCAGCAATAAGCTGTGGAGTGAGGTTTTGTTTAAGCAGAGTCCGGCTTGGATTGAAACAGCGCTGCAAGAACAACACTACGATTTAATTGCCTTACTCAGCCCCGATGATATGCCGTGGCAGGCGGATGATCAGCGTTGTCAGCCTGATTTATCTGAGCGCCAGCACTTTCACCAACAACTGGCCGACTGGCTGGAAAGCCATCAGCAACCGCTACTCTATGTAAAGGGCAGCTGGCAAACACGTTATCAACAGTTAGAATCAGCGATAGAAAAACTATTGCAGGGCAACCCAGAAACGGATGCCGCCACTCCATTGACCGCACAGAGCACGCAACCATGACCAGCACACACGCCCACGATCCATTGCACGGCATCACTTTAGCCGTGATTCTTAATCGCTTAGTTGAACATTATGGCTGGGAAGAATTGGCCGAGCAGATACCGGTCAATTGTTTTAAAACTGATCCATCAGAGAAGTCTTCACTGAAGTTTCTACGCAAAACCGAATGGGCCCGCAGCAAGGTTGAAGCCTTATATATCAGAACATTCCATTAAGAGTGTGATTCTGCAGCTGAACTGTGTTCAAACGTAAGAGC
>DATERS010000152.1:0-4983 GCA_035271365.1 Thiopseudomonas sp. | reverse complement strand
GTCATTTCGTAGGGCGTACGTCCGAAGTGGCCATATGACGCAGTGGCTTGATACATCGGGTGTAGCAAGTCGAGCATATTGGTAATGGCATATGGACGCAGGTCAAACACGTCACGCACCAGCTTGATGATTTGCTCATCGCTGATCTTACCGGTACCAAAGGTATTCAAAGAGATTGAAGTCGGCTGTGCGACACCAATCGCATAGGACACCTGAATTTCGCAACGTTCAGCTAAACCAGCCGCGACGATATTCTTCGCCACATAACGGCCCGCGTACGCGGCACTGCGGTCAACTTTAGATGGGTCTTTACCCGAGAACGCACCACCACCATGACGCGCCATACCACCGTAGGTATCGACGATAATTTTACGACCGGTCAAACCGCAGTCACCGACTGGGCCACCGATGACAAACTTACCGGTTGGATTGATGTGGTACTGAGTATCTTTATGCAGCAGTTCAGCCGGCAAGGTGTGCTTAACAATCAGCTCCATCACTGCTTCTTCGAGATCTTTCTGCGATACGTCTGGGCTGTGCTGAGTCGACAGTACTACCGCATCAATACCAACAACCTTGCCGTTTTCATAACGACAGGTGACTTGGCTTTTTGCATCAGGACGCAACCAAGGCAACACTTTTGTTTTACGAGCTTCAGCTTGGCGCTCCATTAAGCGGTGGGCAAAGGTAATAGGTGCAGGCATCAACACATCAGTTTCATTGCTGGCATAACCAAACATTAAACCTTGGTCACCGGCACCCTGATCTTCAGGGCTGACACGGTCAACACCTTGAGCGATTTCTGCAGACTGCTTACCAATAATATTGATAATGCCGCAGGTCGCGCCGTCATAACCGACATCAGAGCTGTTATAGCCGATATCCACGATCACATCACGCACCAGCTGCTCTAAATCAATCCACGCATCCGTGGTGATCTCGCCAGCAATAATAGCTACGCCAGTTTTCACTAGGGTTTCACAGGCCACACGCGCTTGCTTATCTTCAGTGATAATAGCGTCGAGTACTGCGTCAGAAATTTGGTCTGCAATCTTATCGGGGTGCCCTTCAGATACAGATTCAGAAGTAAAAATCGAATATTCGCTCATGTCGGTTCCTTTAACTACCGGTGCGTGAGAGTGCTTTGTGAATCCGGCTTGGCGAAATGCCTGAGCTGAATCTGAAAGCCATTTTTTAAACCCAAGTAAATACTTTCACTGGGTATCAGTCCTGCGGCATCGGCCCAAAGGGCCAGTTCGTCCTGATCAAAACCTAACCATAGATCGCCGCAGGCCTGCTTGGCCCAATCTTGGTCGTGACGGCATAACTCAGTAATCAATAAGCTGCCAGCGGGCTTTACCAACCGCGCCAACTGGCACAAAGCATCTGCCGGAGCAGCAAAGTGGTGTAAAACCATATTAACCACCACACAATCTGCGGCTGCTACGTCATCGTGCAACGCATCAGCCAATTGTAATTCTACATTGTGCAAAGCATGCTTAACGCAGGTCTGCCGTGCCAGTTCCAGCATTTGCGGGCTGTTATCAATGGCACGCACCTGTTGAAAACGGCTGGAGAGTTCAGCTAAAAACCCACCATCACCCGGCCCTACTTCAATCGCAGTGGCCGGAGCAGCAAACGTCAGTGAATCCAATAACGCTAATAAACTGTCGCGAAACTGCGGCAAACCGGCAATCAAATCTTGGCGGCTCTGAAAATCACCGGCCATACGTTCAAAAAACTCTTGGCTGGCCTCAGCGCGCTGCGCATGTACATCTTTAATCCGCTGCGCGACTTCAATGGGCACTGCTTGTGCATCTAAAGTGTCCAATAAAGCATTGTGTAACAATTCATCGGTACTCTGGTTTTGCGGCAAACTGCGACGGTAAAAAATCGCATTGCCTTCACGTCGTGACGTGACTAAACCCGCTTGAGTCAGCACCTTTAAATGGTGACTGACACCGGACTGGCCCGTAGCAAAAATTTGCGCCAGCTCCAAAACACCAAAGGAGTCATTACTTAATGCACGCAAAATATTCAGACGCAAGGGTTCACCTGCAGCTTTACAAAAAGCGGCTAAGGCGTCGATGGGACTCAATGTGGATAATTGCGTTGCTGTACTCATAGGTTGCGCAGTTTAGACGCAGATGATCCACACGGCAACACCTATATCAACAATAGTTGATATAGCTTTAGTATCGACTTTTCTCTAACAGCGCCGATGGCAACTCAATGCTATTGTGCGCGCTAGAAAAATAAGCGTGCCGCAGTCAGTGAACTGTTTTACAGTTTTCTGCTCAAAGGCATTACACCATTGTCACATCAATATGGAGTTGCAAGATGTCGACCCTGAATATACTGGCTGAACACATTAAAAACCTTTACCCGCTTGAAGATGCACTTAAAGGCATTCGTTACCGTATCGTTGACCAATTAGGTGGTACCACAGAACTGGAAGCCATCAGTGGCGAGCCACGTTATGTACGCACTCAATCATTGCAAGATCAACGCTTCTGGCGCTTAGAAGCCTAAAACATTACTTGCCGTTTTCTCGATCTTGTGCCAGCCTAAAACCCTAATTTTAGTCTGGTATACGTATCATCTATGGGCTCGCTCTCTTTAAGTCATTCTTTACGTCGTTTATGGGCGCTCGAGCGCTTCGGCTCAAGTTTGCGTTTTTTTATTGCGCTAGCCTGTTGTATGACCTGGTGTTGGTACCACTCACAGATGGAATTGCTCACGCCATTATTTCTTGGCGTGATTGCCAGTGCTTTATCTGAGTCAGATGACAGCTGGCAAGGACGCTTATTCTCTGTGTGCGTCACCTTGGTTTTCTTTTTCCTGACCGCCGTTGCTGTTGAACTGCTGCACCCCTATCCATGGCTGTTTATTGGCGCATTGTGCGCGGCCACCTTCTGCCTAATTATGCTCGGCGCGCTGGGTGAACGTTATGCCACAGTGGCCTACGCCACGCTAATTCTCTCGATTTACACCATGATTGGTTTAGAACAAAACCGTAATACAGTGGAATCACTCTGGCAGCAACCGATGCTGTTAGTGATTGGCGCAGCCATCTACGGCGTACTCTCGGTGATGTGGTATGGCTTCTTTTCTCAGCAGCCCCTGCAACATAGCCTGGCACGTCTATTTCGTGAACAATGCGACTATTTAAAGGCTAAATCAATGCTGTTCGAGCCTTTACGTAATATGGATATTGAGGGCCACCGCCTGACTATCGCCAAGCAAAATAGCCGAGTGGTGGCTGCTTTAAATGATACTAAAGCTATTATTTTGCACCGCGTGGATGGTCGTAGTAGCAGTAAGGTCAACCGCTACCTGAAGCTGTATTTTCTAGCCCAAGATATTCATGAGCGCGCTAGCTCCTCGCACTACCAATACCAAGAACTCGCCCAAGCTTTTTTCCATAGTGATGTGCTATTTCGCTGCTTACGTTTAGTACGCCAACAAGGCGACGGCTGCAAGGCGCTGGCCAAAGCTATTGAGATGCGTCAGCCTTTTGATTATGGCGGTGGCCATCGTGCCGCACTTGAAGATTTACAAGGCGCAATTGCCTACCTTAAGCAGCAAAACAAGCCCGAGTGGCGCGACTTATTACGCTCATTGCGCGCACTGGCGAATAATCTCAGCACCTTAGATAACTTACTGCGTGATGCAGCCAACCCTGATGCTTTAGCTATCGCCCAAGACAGTGCTATTTTAGATCGCGATCCAAAATCGTTTAAAGAAGCTTTTGAGCGCATCAGTCAACACTTTAGTATTCACTCTCTTCTGTTTCGCCATGCCTTGCGCCTGAGTATTGCTGTCGCTGCCTGCTATGGCGTAATGCAACTGCTGCACCCCGACCAAGGCTACTGGATCTTATTAACCACTGTCTTTGTTTGCCGCCCGAATTACGGTGCAACTCGTGTCCGTTTAGTCGAGCGTATTATCGGCACTATTTTAGGCTTAGGTGCCAGCTGGGTACTCTTTGAGCTGTTTCCAGAACTGTGGGTGCAAGCATTGATTGCCGTTGCCGCCGGCGTTGCTTATTTCTCCACTCGAACCACTCATTATAAGTTATCCACGGCCTTTATCACCTTGATGGTACTGTTCTGCTTTAACCAGATTGGTGACGGCTACAACCTATTTTTACCACGGCTCACCGATACCTTAATTGGTAGTGCCATTGCCGGTTTAGCGGTATTTTTAATTCTGCCGGACTGGCAAGGCCGCCGTTTAAACGCAGTATTCGGACAGACCCTACGCCAAAACGGTCTCTATCTAAAACAAATCATGCTGGAGTACACTCAAGGTAAAACAGATGATATGGCCTATCGTGTGGCCCGCCGCGATGCTCATAATGCCGATGCTGCGCTCTCCAGCACTCTGACTAATATGCTCAAAGAGCCCGGCTACTTTCGTAAACAAACGGATATCGGCTTTCGCTTTTTACTGCTCTCGCATACTTTGCTCAGCTATATTTCAGCACTGGGTGCACACCGCGAAAAGCTGGCTCATGCACCGACCTATCTGATGCTCAATCAAGAAGCACAACTGCTGGCTGATAGCCTAGAAGACATCGCCCAGAAACTGATTAAGCGTGAGCCGATTGCCGTGCACAGTGAAGCAGAGCAAAAACTCTCCTACCGTTTGGCTGATTTACCCGAAGAAGAGGACGACACTCTGCGCCTGTTGCAGACGCAGTTGTTATTGATCAGCCAACAACTGGGCTCGATTCGTACTTTAGCAGCGCATGTCTTAAGTAAAACCTAAGCGCGCTCTTGGTCACCGTCCAATAGCCAGAAATCCTGCCCCTCACGCTGACCCCGGCGTAAGGGGTTTTTCGTACAATAGCGCACAAATTCAGCATCAACAAAGCGGTAGGGTAAATGCTCATCACGCCCTGCAGAAATCCCCAAACGCGTCGTTTGAATAATCTCCTGCGGACGTAAACCACAATCTTCCACATAGAAACGCTCAGCA
>DATERS010000151.1:0-3431 GCA_035271365.1 Thiopseudomonas sp. | reverse complement strand
CGGTACTACATGCTTAGCCGTGTCTACTAATTTAATCCGCAGCCGCCCGATCGGCAGGGTGCTTTGGATGAGTTGTGTAAGTTTTAGCCACTTCGTCCACAACGTACTACGCGGCGATTCTGTTCTATCTGACAATCATTTTGGGTTTACAGACATCCCCTGATGATTGCTGGGGCCGAAGCGACCAGAGGAGCGGCTCGGCTGCTTACGCAGCTAGAGCTGTTGCTCCGTAGTTTTCGTCATTGGCAACTATGAAAGTTGCAACAGTGGATTTACGAGTTCTGTTACCAACTCGGCATGCACCTAAAGTTTCGCAACCAGCGTCGAATCCTAATCGGCCCCGATCTGTGTTCACTTACTAGGTGACAGAACAAACATACTACGCTAAAAACTATCATTTGTCGATTAATCATACATCTCTGTAATAATCTCTCGACTGCGCTTTTTTGCTTGTCTATCTAATAGATGAGGCTGTACTAGGCCTTTTCAAGGGCTGCGCTAAAATATTTCTAAACCAGCCAATGGCCTATCACCTAGGGCTAGGCTTTAGGCCAATAAAGTCACTCAGTCCAATATCCCAGTGATTTATTACAGCACCAACAGACGCGTGCGATGACAGTGACAGGCATCCATGCCCGCGCTATGCCAGCGCTACTTAACGCAACTGCGGTCCATTAAAGCCCGCAATAATGGCTATACGCTCAGCCACGCTGGCACCAAACTTCTTGGCAAAGCGATCAAAAGGTGAATCTTCAAGAGTGAAGTTAACAAATCTTTCATGACCAATCACTTCACGCGCCACATAACTGCTGTTACCCAGTGCATCAACCAAGCCTAACTCTAACGCCTGCTCGCCGGTCCAGACTAAACCTGAAAACAGCTCTGGATGCTCGGCATCTTTGAGACGGTCGCCACGGCCTTGTTTAACGCTGGCGATAAACTGTTTGTGTGTGGTATTCAGCACGGTTTGCCAAAACTCGGTTTCTGCAGCGTTTTGTGGCTGGAATGGATCCAGAAAAGCTTTATGTTCGCCCGAGGTATATAAACGGCGATCAACACCCAGCATTTCCATAGTGCCAACAAAGCCAAAGCCTGCTGCAGTTACACCAATGGAACCGACTAAACTGGATTTATCGGCATAAATCTCATCAGCAGCACTGGCAATATAGTAGGCACCGGAGGCACCCAGATCACTGATCACGGCATACACCTTAGTGTCAGGATGCAAGACACGCAGACGACGGATTTCATCGTAAATATAACCTGACTGCACAGGGCTACCACCTGGGCTATTAATACGCAGCACAATGCCTTTAGTGTTTTTATCATCAAAAGCATGGCGTAAAGCACTGACAATATTGTCGGCACTGGCGCTTTCTTGCTCGGCAATCATACCGCGCACTTCAATCAGCGCCGTGTGTGCGCCACTGGACATACTTTTTTTGCTATCAGCAAAGGGCGAAAAGAAATACAGCATGCTCAGCAAATAGGCAAATGTCAGGGTTTTGAAAAAGATACCCCAACGACGCGCACGGCGCTGTTCGCTGACACTGGCTAACACTGCTTTTTCAAGCAACTTCCATGTTTTGTTGTCGACGTTATTGTCGGTCATTACGGGCTCCTTTGAGCGTTGTTCGGTTTTTTCTAAATAGCTATCATCAGTCCAAGGGTCACTTGGGCGCTTGCCAGTATTGTCGCTCATGCTGTATTGCCCTTAAATCAGAGTGCCCGGCTGTTGTTGCAACCAAGCGGTTAACTCAGAGAAGTGGTCGATGGCCAGCACGGGACGCTCAAGCTGCAATACGCTCAGTGGTTGTGCGCCATAACTGACTGCAACACTGGGCATCTTGGCATTATTGGCCATACGTAAATCAAATGGTGAATCACCCACCATAATAGCTTGCTCGGGTGCTGCTGAGCAGTGTTTTAAAATTTCATGCAACATCAGAGGGTCAGGCTTGCTAAGAGTTTCATCAGCGCAGCGGGTGATATCAAAATAGTCGAGCATCTGGTGTCCAGTTAAGACGCGATGCAGTCCACGGCGGCTTTTACCTGTAGCGACGGCCAGTTGATAACCTGCGCTGCGGTAGTTGTCCAATGCATCAAGGACGCCAGGATAAAAAGCTGAAGGGATTTCTTCAAGGGCGATATAGCGATCACTGTAGGCACGGATAAAGCGTTGCTTTAAAGCTTCATCATCGGCTTCGGGATACAAGACATCGTAGACTTGCGGCATGGCCAGACCAATAATGCTGCGCACTTCATCGTCGGTGCAGCGCGGCACGCCGCAGCTATCTGAAGCAAAATGCATTGCCTCAATAATGCGCATAATCGAATCAACCAGGGTGCCATCCCAATCAAAAATCAATACCTTAAGACCGCTCAACTCACTCTCCTCAATATCGCTTACAAAACCAATCTGAATACCAGCACATTATTGTAGGGCGTGCATTTATGCCCACCAAAGCATCTCATAGCGGTATGTTGGCAGGCATAAATGCCCGCCCTACGGTTATTCTACCAACTGCTCAATCACGCCTTTCCATTGTTCATCAGGATCGGCATGCACAGAAAGGACTTCGCCATCCGGCAAGGTGAATTTCAAATCACTGGCATGCAAAAACAAGCGCTTACCGCCCATCTCGCGAATTTCACTACTGAAACCTTCATCGCCGTACTTGGTATCGCCAGCAATCGCATGCCCTGCATATAAAGCATGCACGCGAATTTGGTGGGTACGTCCAGTAATCGGACTGGCTTCAAGCATGGTGGCGTAATCAGCAAAGCGGCGTATCACCTTAAATAAGGTCAGCGCTTCTTTGCCTTCAGGGTTCACCTCAACCAGTCGCTCACCGGAACGTACACTACTTTTTTGCAGCGGTGCGTCCACTTGTTTACGCGATGCCGGCCAACGTCCACGCACTAACGCCATATAGCGCTTATCGACTTTGTCATCGCGAAAGGCTTCGTGTAAATGACGCAACATGCTGCGTTTTTTTGCAATCAGCAATAGACCCGAGGTATCACGGTCAAGACGGTGCACCAACTCAATCTCTTTGCAGATGGGGCGCATCTGTCGAAAGGCTTCAATCACACCATAAGTTAAGCCGCTACCGCCATGCACCGCGATACCAGCCGGTTTATTTAGCACAATCAGGCCTTTATCCTCATAGACAATGGCGGCTTCAAGGCGTTCAAGCAATCCTTTAGCTAAGGGCGCAGGCTCATCAGCCTGAGTCATACGCATCGGTGGTACGCGGACGATATCGCCTTCTTTAATACGGTAATCAGGTTTAATCCGACCTTTATTAACGCGCACTTCGCCTTTACGCAAAATACGATAAATCATGGTTTTCGGCACACCCTTTAAGCGCGCCAATAAAAAATTATCAATGCGCTGCCCTTCCAGCCCCGCCGACACCTCCAGCAAC
>DATERS010000150.1:0-2661 GCA_035271365.1 Thiopseudomonas sp. | reverse complement strand
GACCACTACATCTAAACGCTCGACCCCATAGGCCACGCTGGTGATTAACAGCACTGACAATACCGCCACGCAGCGTAACAACAGCTTACGTTTTATTGCAAAAAACATAAAAAATTTGCTCATCATCGAAATGGAACAAGGCGCTCGCAGCGCCCGCATTCACTGCTTTTAGGCTGCGCTAATGTGCACTTGATTACGTCCTGCTTCTTTCGCCGTATACAAGGCTTCATCGGCATTTTTGAGCACTTGCGCAATGCTCACACGCCCAGCAAGCCAACTGGCGACCCCAAATGATAAAGTAATCGGTGCACCAGTGCCTGGATGAATGGTGTTTTCAATATAAATTCGCATACGCTCAGCCACTTTATAGGCTTTAGCGGTACTGATCTTGGGTAACAACAGCACAAATTCTTCACCACCAAAGCGGCAGACAATATCGCCTGGACGCGACAAGTCATGCAGATGCTGCGCTAAAAACTGCAACACATCATCACCTACAGCATGGCCAAACTCATCATTGATACTTTTAAAATGATCAATATCGCCTATCACCACCGCAAAGGGTATTCCAGCCTTCTCCCATTCTTCTAGCGTCACTTGCAAACCACGGCGATTCATCAAGCCAGTCAGCGGATCAGTGATGGTTTCCAGATTAAGCTTACCCATCTTCTCTCTTAAGTTAGCCAACCCCTGCAACATCGCGCGCCTCAGCTCAAAGGCTTCGAAATACCACACATGAATGCCAGTAATTCGTGTATTGGCATCCGCAGAATCAAGATGCTTCGCGCTTTGCGCCAACTGCGACAAGGGCTGCGAAATCCATCGCGACACCACCCACACAGCCAACATAATCAAGATAAAAAATGGAAAACTATATTTAGCCACCACTAACATTTGCTGTTTCATAGTCGCCAGCGTCGCAGTTAAAGAGCGCTGCGCCACGACTCCCCAACCGGCACTCAGGACTGGCGCATAACCTGCCAACATCTCTACTCCCTGCGGGTTCAGCACTGGCGCACTACCCGTGTGCCCGGCACGCACTCGCTCCACCACAGCATTGTGATGGACAACATCGCCAATTTGAGCACTGTCTTGATAATAAATAAGCCGCCCATCGCGATCGACCACATATAGGTAAGAATCGTCGGCATGATAATGCTCACCCAACACACTGGATAAAACACTGTCTGCATCGAGGTAAATAGCCCCCCCGACAAAGCCCAAATATGCACCCTGCTGATCAAATATCGGATGCGTCAAAAACACGACCAAATGCTCAGTCACCGAGATATAAGGCTGGCTAATCAGCGGTTTTTTGACAACAAGCGCTTCAGCCACACCGGCATTTTGTAATTTTTGTCCTAAAAAACGCTCTGCAGGCTGGGTAATAGCCAAGGCCACCCCTTCAGTATCCACTACCAATACCGAGTTAAAACTGTTGGTCTGCTGCTTTAAACGCTCAACAATATGCTGCAGTTTTTGTGGATCGCCACCAGCTAGCAACACATCTTTAGCGGCAAAAGCCAACTGCTGCTGCGCCGCCAATAAAAAGCTATTGACGTTATCTGCGGTTTTTAAAGCATAACCATGATTAGCTTCTAAGGTCTGTTCAATCAACAAATCGCGCTGGGTTTTGTGACTGGTATAAAAGGTATTGGCCAAAACCAATACGGCAGCAGAGATGCTGAGGAGCAAAATTAATTGTCGTAAATTTAGTGTGCGCATTAAAACCCTACTTCCATGATAGTTACGCTTATTCAGAGCTGGCGGGGTCTGCATCGCAACACACCACCGCCATCCGCCCAGCTTACCGCACCCAAGACACTCGCTCAGCGCAGTGAAGTAAAAGTACATGCTTATAAGCACAAGCAAAAGGCCACTATAGTCGGGGAATTTGTGGGGGTTTACAACTAGAAGCGACTGGCAGGGATTTTTTTGTGGACTGGATGCCTGCGTGCATCACTGTTTTTTGGGCTTGCTATGCAGGCGACACTACAAAAAGCATCTTGGTATAAGTGAGACCATACTCTAATCACTGAAGCAGACTAGTGTTACTGTATTAAAGACACAAAGCCTATTTTCTAGTAACTCCCCCCTAAATTGCTAGGGATGGTGATCTTGCATCAATACACTTTTTATCCTTACGCGCGCTTTGTCTACGAGAGTGCTATTGGCTTTATCATGGGAAATAACCTGTTCTTTGTGAACGCTATACTTATGATGATTGTGAAAATATTCACCATGATTGTTTGCTGGAGTTTTGCCATATTTATGGCACCTATTGGCCTTGCTTATCTTTACTATCACCACAGCAAAAACTGCCAGCACTGACAACAGGCGCATAGCCCGCTAACATCTCGACCTTATTGGGTCTTATCTAAAGTGATATATCAATCAAGTATTCGCACTAATATTGCTATAGCTTTATCCTTAGAGCGTTAAGTTATTAAACTAATTTACTCATACCGTACAAGGCTCTTATGAAACTCATATCTTTTAATATCAACGGCTTACGCGCCCGCCCCCATCAATTGGCGGAGCTGATCAACACCCATCAACCGGATGTGATTGGCCTGCAAGAAATCAAAGTCGATGACTCACAATTCCCCGAGCAAATGGTGCGTGACTTAGGCTACGAGGTCTATTACCACGGGCAGAAAG
>DATERS010000149.1:0-74250 GCA_035271365.1 Thiopseudomonas sp. | reverse complement strand
TGGCTTCCGCCGCTTATAACGCAGGACCTGGACGTGTACGCCAATGGCTACGTGACGCCAAGCATCTGCCTTATGATGTGTGGGTGGAAAGTATTCCCTTTGATGAAACCCGCCTCTATGTACAAAACGTACTGACGTATTCAGTGATCTACGGCGAGAAACTTAAAACACCCATGCCACTGGTTGAATGGCATGAGCGCTCGTTTGAGCATCAATAACAGCGGCAACACCTTAAGCCGGCGGGTGCTGATATAACCTATAAGTTCTCATAACGGTTCATATCCAGCACACCGGCCTCAAGTGGCGCGCGCTCGCGGATATGCTCACTTAAGTCATGAAAGTATTCCCAGAACTGCGGATGAGTACGGCGTACCCCCCATTGTTCAACTACTCGGCGAAACGCAGCCTCATCTTTAACCAGCTCAAGCGCCCCAACAAAAGTCGGTATCTCAGCCGCTTGCACATTAAAGATAAAGTTAGGGTAACTGCTCAACACTTCAGGATAGACCGTTAAGGTATCCAGTCCGGGTTGATAGCGCAGCGATTCACCCATCAAAAATGCCACATTACTGTGCGCACGGTTACGTAAAACGCTATACACCTCGCGCTCACCCGTGCTCATTTCAACACGTACCATGCTCGCTTCAGGTAAGTAATTAATCACTTTTAAACCAGCGGCCGGACGACTGGCTAAGCGTGCTAACACATGCTCAACCTGAGCAGCCTCCCGACTTAACCCTTGGCGATTACAATGGGCACTGCGGCAACGATTGATCGGATCAGGTCGCGCGTTCACCTGCGCAAAACGCTTTAAAGTGCGCTGGGCAAAGACTTGCATGCTATTTTTCTTGGGCAAGCCCAGTGCACTTTTTGTATGGCTATCGATCTTAGTGTAATTGAGCCACAGCTTGACCTGACCACTTTTCTGATACCAATCATTGAGTACATCCTTACGCACTGCCGATGGCATTAAGCGCAAGAAGTTGACCTCAGCACCATTGCGAATCAAATCAAAATACAACCGCGTTTGCGCTTGATGCGATACGCTACCAAACACATCAAAGTTCACCACCAGCTGGTAATAGGTACGTTCCAGTAATGGGAAATCCAGCAGCCACATGGTCTGCGGCGCAGAACCGATGAGGCCTTTACGCACAGAGGCACTGTCATGTTGGCGAAAGACACTTAATAAAGCCTGATCATTACCCGACCAAATATGCGGCCAGTCCGGCAACTCCGCACTTTTGTAACGCTTACGGCGTAGGTTCTCATAGGCATGACGTTTTTTCTTATAGGCGGGCCAATCTGCAATCAAGTCCGCGATACCATCGAACTGCCCCGGCATCGCCAGCAAGTGATTGATCTTGTCTTGGTAGACTGGATCCGTGACATAAACATCGTGCTCTGGATCTTGGAAAAATGTCCAGAAATGATCACGAATCACATCTGTTGCAATCTGCCCGCGGCAAACCGGTCCACGAATAAAGGTGCGTACAAAGAACTCAGCATCATCGAGCATAAATTGATAACGCGCTTGCGCTGGAATCATCGCAAAGGTGGCGAAGGGATTATTACGAGAAAAGGCACCATAACCAGGGACTTTATCAGTCTGCCAGTTATCGGCAAAAAACAATGCTTTGACCCGCTCAAGCTTCTGCGCACTCATTGAGTAGGTGATATGAGTTTTGTGCACAATCACATCCGCCACTGGCACAAAGCGGTAATACATACTGACACCCGGATCATCATTGGGGCGGCGTGTGACAATCTCTTTAACTGGCTCGCCTGTCGGCGTACGTGAACGCACGATACGGAAAAAATGCTCTTGATCAGCACCTGCAAAATGAATATGCGCAATAAATAAATGCTCATACAGCCAGCGGCTGACCACGGACTCGCGTGCACCGGACGCGTTTAAAAAGGCTTCCCAGTGCTCAATCTGCTCTTGCTCCACAGCATTCGCCGACCAAGGCTGCCAATCCACTTGTGCACCGGCCTGCAACCACTGCTCAACACTGGCGTACTCGCCATCAGTTAAACCAGTCACAGCAAAAGGCATCCCACCGTGCGGATTCTTTTGTGCATATTGGGCAAACTGATCAGGCTGTGGACATTGATTGCTGCGTGACAGAGCCACATCCAGATGATCCGGCAAGCGACTATTGGGCTCAAACGGCTGCTGACGGCCCAGCGCCAACATACCGGCTAACAGTGCGGCTTGCGGCTGATCTTTATCCAGCACGTCATAGAAGCCTTTTTCACGCCAAGCTGTTGTGGTCTGCGCATCAGTAAATAAGCGTGTGGTGGTTTGCGCTATTTTACGACCGCCATTATAAATCGGATCTTTATGGGCCCCGCGCTCAAGACCTTCACCACTGCCTAGGTTTAACTGGCAAGGCGAGTCATAGCAGGCATGGCAAGCAACACATTTTTGCGTAAAGATCGGCTGAATATGCTCGCTGTAGGAAGGCTGTGCTGCATATGCGACGTGACTTAACAGCACACCTAAGACACTTAAATACCATGCTTTCATAACGCTATGAATAACCACGCAAACATTAAATTCAAACGCCGCAGTATAAAGCACTAAGTAAGTATGGCTATTAAAGAATCCAGCCGATCACAGCTCCAATGCTTAGGGTTTTACTCAAGCGGATGATGTTTTGCTATCATTGGTAACTTTTTGATTACACAGCATTTAATTAGGTAAACACGCATGGCCGACCATTTAGCACGTCAACAAGCCCTTAAAGACGCATTAAAGCAACGTATTCTGGTGCTCGATGGCGCTATGGGTACAATGATTCAAAGCTATAAACTATCTGAAGATGACTTTCGTGGTGAGCGTTTTGCTGACTGGCCACAAGATCTACAAGGTAATAACGACCTCTTAATTTTAACCCAGCCTGAGCTGATTCAAGAGATTGAAAAAGCCTACTTGGATGCCGGCGCGGATATTATTGAGACCAACACCTTTAGCTCAACACAAGTCTCCCAAGCGGATTACGGCCTTGAGTCGGTTGCCTATGAGCTGAACTTTGAAGGCGCACGTATTGCACGTGAAGTGGCGGATGCAAAGTCCATAGAAACACCGGACAAACCACGCTTTGTCGCTGGGGTGCTTGGCCCAACCAGTCGCACCTGTTCACTTTCTCCAGATGTGAATAACCCAGGCTTTCGTAACGTTACCTTTGATATTCTGGTTGAAAACTACAGCGAATCCACCCGCGGCCTGATTAAAGGTGGCGCTGATATTATTATGATCGAAACCATTTTCGATACGCTCAACGCCAAAGCGGCGATTTTTGCGGTTGAAGGTGTCTTTGAAGAATTAGGCATTACCCTACCGATTATGATTTCCGGCACCATCACTGATGCATCGGGACGGACATTATCAGGGCAAACCACAGAGGCGTTCTGGAACTCGATCCGTCACTGTAAGCCATTATCAGTCGGCTTAAACTGCGCCTTGGGTGCTAAAGAACTGCGCCCGTACTTACAAGAGCTGTCTGAGAAAGCTGACACTTTTGTCTCAGCACACCCCAATGCCGGTCTACCCAACGCTTTCGCTGAGTACGATGAGACGCCTGAAGAAACCTCAGCCATGATTGAAGAATTTGCCTCAGCAGGCTTTCTTAATATCGTTGGTGGTTGCTGTGGTACCACGCCAGAACATATTCGTGCCATTGCCGAGAAAGTCGCTAAATTTCCACCACGCGTGATTCCAGATATCCCTAAAGCCTGTCGTTTATCAGGCTTGGAACCCTTCACCATTGATCGCAACTCACTGTTTGTTAACGTCGGTGAGCGGACCAATATCACCGGTTCAGCACGCTTTGCCCGCTTAATCCGTGAAGACAATTACACTGAAGCCCTCGCCGTTGCTCTGCAGCAGGTTGAGTCCGGCGCTCAGGTGATTGATATCAATATGGACGAAGGCATGCTTGATTCAAAAGCAGCCATGGTCACCTTCCTCAACTTAATCGCTGGTGAGCCTGATATCTCCCGTGTACCGATTATGATTGACTCCTCCAAGTGGGAGATTATCGAAGCCGGTCTGAAGTGTATTCAGGGTAAAGGTATTGTGAACTCCATTTCGATGAAAGAAGGTGTTGATGAGTTTATCAAGCATGCCAAACTGTGCCGCCGCTACGGTGCTGCAGTGGTAGTGATGGCCTTTGATGAGCAAGGCCAAGCCGATACCGCGGCGCGCAAGCAAGAGATCTGTGCGCGCTCCTACGACATCTTGGTCAATCAAGTCGGCTTTCCACCGGAAGATATTATCTTTGACGCCAATATCTTTGCCGTAGCAACCGGCATTGAACAGCACAACAACTACGCCGTGGACTTTATTGAAGCCTGTGCGTGGATTCGCGATAACCTGCCGCATGCACTGACTTCCGGTGGTGTTTCCAACGTGTCTTTCTCATTCCGCGGTAACAACCCGGTACGCGAAGCGATTCACTCAGTGTTCCTCTACCATGCCATTCAAAATGGCTTAAATATGGGTATTGTGAATGCCGGTCAGTTGGAGATTTACGACCAAATCCCCGCTAAGTTGCGTGAAAAAGTTGAGGATGTGATTCTCAACCGTACCGCGAATGGCACTGATGCTTTGCTGGCCATTGCTGAGGACTACCGTGGCGACGGCTCGGTTAAAGAAGAAGAAACCCAAGAGTGGCGCAGCTTCCCTGTTAATCAACGTCTTGAGCACGCCTTGGTTAAAGGTATTACTCAATGGATTATTGAAGACACTGAAGAATGCCGTCAGCAGTACGCACGCCCGATTGAAGTGATTGAAGGCCCGCTGATGTCAGGCATGAATATCGTTGGTGACCTGTTTGGTAGCGGTAAAATGTTCTTACCGCAGGTGGTCAAATCTGCGCGCGTGATGAAGCAAGCCGTAGGTCACTTGGTGCCCTTTATTGACGCTGAAAAAGGCGACAAAATCGAAGCCAAGGGTAAAGTGTTAATGGCCACCGTTAAAGGTGACGTCCACGACATTGGTAAGAATATTGTTGCGGTGGTGCTCGGCTGTAATGGTTATGACATCGTTGACTTAGGTGTGATGGTGCCGGCGGATAAAATCCTTAAAACCGCCATTGAAGAGAAGTGTGACATTATTGGTTTATCCGGTTTGATTACGCCTTCACTGGATGAAATGGTCAACGTCGCTAAAGAAATGCAACGTCAAAACTTCCACTTACCGCTATTGATTGGTGGCGCAACAACCTCTAAAGCACACACTGCGGTTAAAATTGACCCGCATTACAGCAATGATGCCGTGGTCTATGTGACTGACGCATCGCGCGCAGTGGGTGTGGTGACCACCTTGCTGTCCAAAGAATTAAAACCTGAATACACGCGCAAAATTCGTGAAGAATATGCCGAAGTACGTGAGCGTATTGCTGCGCGCACCGTACGCACTAAGCGCCTGACCTATGAGCAAGCCTTAGCCAATAAGCCAGAATACGACTGGGCAAACTACCAAGCACCCAAGCCACAAGTCACCGGCACGCAGCGCATCTACAATATCGACTTAAAAACGCTCACTGAATACATTGACTGGACACCCTTCTTTATCTCGTGGAACTTGGTGGGTAAATACCCGCGTATTTTTAAAGACGAAGTGGTCGGTGAAGCGGCGCAGGTCTTGTTTGACGAAGCACAAGTTCTACTGAAAAAAATGACCGATGAAAAACTGATTGAAGCGCGCGCCACCTTTGCCTTCTGGCCTGCAAATCAAGTTAATCATGATGATATTGAACTGTATGATGACAATGGTGAGCCGATTGCCATGCTACATCACCTGCGCCAGCAAATTGAAACCACTGGCGGCAAGCCCAATATGTGTCTGTCAGACTTTGTCGCACCTAAAGACAGCGGTGTAACTGACTATGTGGGTGGTTTTATTGTGACTGCGGGTATCGGTGTGGATGAACTGGCTAAATCCTACCAAGCTGCTGGTGATGACTACAACGCCATTATGGTACAAGCCTTGGCTGACCGTTTAGCAGAAGCCTGTGCCGAGTGGCTGCACCAAGAAGTGCGCACCAAGTACTGGGGCTACGACAGTGAAGAAGAATTGAGTAACGATGAGCTGATTCGCGAGAAGTACAAAGGTATTCGTCCGGCACCTGGCTACCCAGCTTGCCCAGACCATACGGAAAAAGACACCTTGTTTAAGCTACTGGATCCTAACCAAGATTTTGGTGTGACCATGACTGAACACTTCGCGATGTTCCCAACGGCAGCGGTGAGCGGCTGGTACTTTGCCAACCCGAACGCGCACTACTTCGCCGTGGGTAAAATTGAAAAAGACCAAGTGGAAAGCTACGCCAAGCGCACTAATCAAGATATGGAATACACCGAACGCTGGTTGAGCCCAGCACTGGGTTACGAGGAATAAGATCTTAGGGCGGATGACTTACAGTCAGCCGCCCTACTCTTTTTAGACAACTTATAGTCCACTAAGTGACTCCCTTTACACACCCCTTATATCTAAATAGCATCATCTTATGATAAATAATTACTTTATCGAATAAGCAATGATTGCTACTGTAGGCGTTATTCTGCACCCCATGCCACACGCTTACAGCGGCTTGATACAGGGATTTCCATGTATATTTACGACCATTACGACCAACATATCGTTGAAGATCGCGTAGAACAATTTCGCGATCAAACCCGCCGCTACTTTGCTGGCGAACTCTCTGAAGATGAATTTCTGCCACTGCGCCTACAGAATGGCCTCTATGTGCAGCGCCATGCTCCTATGCTGCGCATTGCCGTACCTTACGGCCTAATGTCCAGCAAACAACTGCGCATGCTGGCTCATATCACTCGCAAATATGATAAGAGCTATGCACATATCACTACGCGTACTAACGTCCAGCTGAACTGGCCTAAGCTTGAAGATGTGCCCGATATTTTAGCTGACTTAGCCAGCGTACAGATGCATGCTATTCAGACCAGCGGTAACTGTATTCGCAATACCACCACCGATCAGTTTGCTGGTGTGGCCCGTGATGAACGCATTGACCCACGTCCCTGGTGCGAACTGATTCGCCAATGGTCGACTTTCCATCCGGAGTTCGCCCGCCTACCCCGTAAGTTTAAAATTGCTGTTAACGGTTGTACACATGACCGTGCCGCGATTGAAGTGCACGATATTGGCCTAGAAGCCGTGCACAACGATACCGGTGAATTAGGCTTTCGCGTACTGGTCGGCGGTGGCTTAGGTCGCACACCCATTGTTGGCAGCTGTATTAATGAATTCTTACCTTGGCAACATTTGCTCAGCTACTTAGAAGCCACTTTGCGCGTCTATAATCGTTTTGGCCGCCGTGATAATAAGTTTAAAGCGCGCATTAAAATACTGGTCAAAGCACTGACGCCAACTGTGTTTGCTGAGCGTGTCGCTGAAGAGTGGGCACATTTAAAAGACGGCCCTATCACCTTAACCGAAGAAGAAGTACAGCGCGTCTCGCAACACTTTACTGATCCAGACTATTTAACCTTGGAAGATCAGGACCAAGCACTGGCAGCACTGGATGCTGAGCACCCAGGCTTTGCTCGCTGGCGCAGTCGTAACGTGGTCAGCCATAAAAAACCAGGCTATGCAGCCGTCACCTTATCCTTGAAAAAAACTGGTATTGCTCCCGGTGATGTAACTGACCAGCAACTAGAACTTGTGGCTGAACTGTCTGAACAATACAGTTTCTCTGAAGTGCGTAACACTCATGAACAAAATATGGTGCTCGCCGATGTTGAGCAAAGTAAACTTTTTGATTTGTGGCAGCAGTTGCGTGATAACGGCTTTGCCACGCCAAATATTGGTTTACTGACTGATATCATTTGCTGCCCCGGCGGCGATTTTTGTAACTTGGCCAATGCTAAATCCATTCCAGTGGCTGAAGCGATTCAAGAACGCTTTGAAAATCTAGACTACTTATTTGATATCGGCGACCTTGACCTGAATATTTCTGGCTGCATGAATGCCTGCGGCCATCACCATATTGGTCATATTGGTATTTTAGGCGTGGATAAAAAAGGTGAGGAGTTCTATCAAGTCTCATTAGGCGGTAACAGTGGCCGTGCAGCGACCTTAGGTAAAATCCTTGGCCCTTCTTTCGCACAAAATCTGATGCCTGATGTAGTCAGCAAAATCATTGATGTCTATATCGAAAACCGAACCCCTGAAGAGCATTTTATTGATACTTATAATCGCATTGGTATCACTCAGTTTAAGGAGCGTGTCTATGCAAGCAATCATTAAAAACAATCAAGTGATTGATGATCACTGGACGCTGCTCAGTGCTGATACGCCATTGCAGGAAGCGCTGGACACCGAGCACGCGATTATCCCACTGGCACTCTGGCAAGCACACAAAAGTGAACTGCAAGCCGTCAGCCCTTTAGGTATTTGGCTTGAAGCAGGCCAAGCCATTGAAGATATCAGCGATGATCTTGCCCATTTTGCGGTGATTGCGCTGAATTTCCCAGGCTGTAACGATGGCCGGCACTTCAGTAGCGCACGCTTATTGCGTGAGCGTTATGCCTATACAGGTGAAGTGCGCGCGATTGGTGATGTATTACGGGACCAGTTGTTCTTTATGCAACGCTGCGGCTTTGACGCTTATGTGATTCGTGCCGATCGCTGCCCTATCGATGCGCTCAAGAGTCTCACAGAACTCTCAGTCACCTATCAAGCCGCACACGATCAAAGCCTACCACTCTACCGTCGCCGTTCGGCCTAGCGGTTATCTAACACTTAAGCCCACGCAGTCTTCTATGGCTGCGTTGTGCTTTCAAATCAGCAACACCATGCATACACACCACTCTCTTCACTGCCTTTTCTTTGCAGCCGCTAAACTATCGGCATTGCTTCAGCATTCTATTGCATACCCAACACAAGCCTGTGCAGGTTCTTAGATCTGCAGCATGCCATTGATCTAGCTAATCAACAGGCATAAAAAAACCCCAGACTAGCTGGGGTTTTTAAAACTCATAAAATTACTGAGCTTGTGCTTCTACTGACGCTTCTACACGACGGTTAACTGCACGACCTTCGCTTGTTGCGTTGTCAGCAACTGGACGCTCTTTACCGTAACCAACTGCATTAACACGGTTAGCTTCTACGCCAAACTGGTTAACTAAAGTATCACGTACCGCGCCAGCACGACGCTCTGATAACTTCTGGTTGTAAGCAGCGTTACCAACTGAGTCAGTGTGACCTTCAACAGTTGTAGCTGTTTGTGGGTACTGTTTCATGAACTCAGCTAAGTTTTCGATATCGCTGTAGCTGTCTTGTTTAACGTTAGCTTTGTCAAAATCAAATTTAACGTCAAGCTCAACACGCACAGACTCTGCTTCAACTTCTTCGTATACAACTGGCTCAACTGGAGCTGCAACTGGCTCAACATAAGGAGCTGGTGCTACTTTAGTGCTACCACCAAAGTTTACACCAACACCAACGCCCGCCATCCACTCTGACTGGTGGTTGTCGAAGCCGTGCATACCATCAACACTTACTTTAGCAAATACGTTTTCAGTCACGTAGTACTTAGCACCGGCACCAATGTTTGCAAAAGTCGTGTGATCACGACCTGAGCGAGCTGGTGGGTTGCTAATGCTCTGGTGACCCATACCTGCTGAAACATAAGGACGCAGACCAACGCCTGGTGTACCAAAGTGGTATACAGCGTCAAGTGAGCTCAGGCTACCACGAACTTTCTTGCTTCCTGTAGGGCCGCGATCATCAAAATTCAGACGCTTGTACTCACCGTACGATAAGTTTAAAGAAACATCTTCAGTTAAGAAGTAGCCAACAGAACCACCATACAGGTTACCGTCGTCCATATTGCGGTAGCTATCAGTGAAGTAACGCTTAGCAAATGCTTCAGCTTCAACTGCACCTTGGCCTTGAGCGAATACGCCCAAAGAAGAAACAGCTAGTACCGAACCAATGGCTAAACCCAAGGTGCTTTTTAATTTCATGTTATACGATCCTCGTCATTTTTCTTAGTTTCTAGCAAGCACGACAAATAATTAGTATCTGGCATACCTTAAATCATTCAGTCTTCTATTATATGCGAAAAACTCTCGCGTAGTCGATCTATTGCGCGTTTATAACGCATTTTTGTTGCGCTTAAACCTAAATGCATAATACTGGCAATATCTTGAAACTCAAGTTCCGCAACAAAACGTAAAATAATAATCTCTTTATCAATAGCGTTGACACCCACCAACCAACGGTCTAAGTCATTATTTTTAGTATCAATGGGTTCAGGGTTAACCTCTTCATCTAAGGGGTTTAAGCTGAGCGCATCAAATAAACGACGTTTACGTCGGTCCTTTCGATACTGTGTGGTGCATTCATTATAGGTAATACTGTACAGCCATGTTTTAAATTTAGATTTACCTTCAAACTTTTTCAGACCGTACAAAACTTTCAGCATAATTTCTTGACTGACATCATCAGCATCACGATCATTGCCCAAATAACGCGCACAGACATTAAATAAAGTACGCTGATAGCGGCGCATCAACTCTTCATAAGCGCGAGTTACATGAAACAATTCATTTTTAGCATGTGCCACAAGTTCCTCATCACTGAGTTCCTCGGGTACATAACGCTGATGAGGTACTTTTATATCAGTCAAAACAAGTCAAACCAGCTATCAAAATAAATGCTGCGAACAACGACAGGAGACATCGTTACGTAAATCGTACTTAAAAACTAACGACTTGTTACTTTTTGCTCAAGCAACACTCGATTAGCAATATAAAACCACTCGCCATTCTCGTTGACTATAATTGTTTTCACTGTGCCCATTTCTTCAATACGCCCTTCAATATCGTCGACTTGAACCTGTTGGCCCAACTCGTATAGTTCGCGTACATAGATGCCAGCAATGATTTGGCTGGCAATGCCCTTACTGGCCAAACCTAGTGCCAACGCACAGGCTAAGCCAATGGTTAGCAGCACAATCACTACAACATAGTTGAGCAGCTCAGCTTTGATTTCTAGCTGGCCAATGGCAACCGACACACTGATAATAATCACCATGCCCTGCACAATACGACCTAGACCGGCTGCATATTCTAAACGCACGCCTTCAGCCGCACCTTTAACCATACTATTGAGCAACTGAGCTAATAAAATACCCGCCAACAACACCAATGCGGCAGCAAACATTTTCGGCAAGTACAACGCCAGCACATCTAATGTGGCTGAGACACGCTCAAGGCCTAAAGACTCAGCGGCCGAAACCAAGAAAATCAGCAACACAAACCAGTAGACAATTTTACCAATCAGTGTCGAAACCTGCGCTTTAATACCAATACGCGCCAGCAACTTGGTCAGACCTGTGCCGCTCATTAAACGATCCAAGCCCACTTTAGCTAATAACTTGGACAACAATGTGTCCAACAACTTAGCCGCCAAAAAACCTAAGATGACAAGAATTAAAGCACCAAATAAATTCGGAATAAAATTAGCTATTTTGACCCACAATCCACTCATAGCGCCGACTAGATTTTGTGTCCAAGAATCAAGTTGCATAATTAATCAGCCTTGTTTGCAGTATTTTTTTCAGATAAATTTGAAACCGGTTTCACATGCTCTGAGCCTTTGCTTAAGCCAATTAAAACTGACTCAAGAGCCCGCCCAAACAGCGAAAACACAGCACCAGCACCTAACTGCCGATTAGCCTTCTTTAGTACTTTATCAAGCGAGACAGCATCGTGCGTCTGAGACTCTGGTGCTTTCAGCATGTCGCGCAGCGACTGCTCAAACGGATCTTGCATCATATTGTATGTCAATCCTATGTGCTTCGTCTTATCAAGACAGGTCAATATACACTCTATTATAGCCAACGCAGCCAGCGGAAAAATAACCATTGGCCCACGATCAACACGCCAAGCACTGCACAAGCGATTAAAAACCCATAAGGATGCTCAGAACCTGGAATACCACCCACATTAATTCCCAACAGCCCTGTTGCAAAGGTTAAAGGCAAGAAGAACCCAGTCACAATCGCCAGCATATACATGGTGTGTCCCATGCGCTCATTACGCCGACGCTGCTCAGTCTCTAAAACCAAACCAATACGTTCACGGGTTAACTCTAACTCTTCAAGATGCAATGTTAGGCGGTTATTAAGCTCGTTCCAATACAAGGCATCTTCAGGCATAAACCACGCCTCTTGACTCAGCGTAAGCATGGCAAATACATCGCGCTGCGGAGCTAAAAAACGGCGCAAATTCGCCGCACGTCTGCGCCCCTGCAGCAAAGGTAAAATAGCCGGAGCATAACGTTGATCATTATCGGTGCGCTCTTCTTCTTGATCAACGGTATCTGCCAACTGGCTTACGGTATGTTCAATACGGTCGGTTAAACCTTGCGCAAGAAACAATAATAATTCGGAAATATTTTTCGGACCAAAACCTTTTTCAAAGGCCTTAATCAAGTCATCAGTCACCTGCACAGGGCGCTGACGCAACGAGTACAGATGCTGCGCATTGGCAAAAATACGCAACGAAATCATATCCTCTGGATCGAAGTGAGGATTGAGATTAATCGCCCGCAAAAACAGCAGTAACTCTTGATTTTCTAAGCGCAGGACTCGAGGCCGCGTGTTTTCTTCAAGTAAAAGATCACATACAAACTCATTGAGGCCACTGCCCTCACGTAGCCATTGTTCAGCATATTGATGACTGCGCTCCCAATGTAGCCACAGGCTTTCATGTTCAGCTAACTGCAAACTGGGTAACTGAGTGAAAGTCAGCGCTCGTGCCGAACCTTTACCATCTAAAACAAAAGCATGCAGCAAGCCTTGGCTCAATCGATCGGAATGCTGCATGCTAGGACTCACAATAACCGCCCTATTACTGCGGCATGCTTAATGCAGTTGCAGACACAATAATGCCGTTATTATCAGCATAAACATATTCACCTGGACGGAAAGTAACACCGCCAAAGGTCACCACAATGTTTAAGTCACCAATATCACGCTTATCCGTTTTCATCGGGTGACTGGCTAATGCTTGAATACCTAAATCCGTTTGCGCTAAGACATCCACATCACGCACACAACCGTAAACAATAATGCCAGCCCAACCATTTTCAGCAGCTTTAGCGGCAAGCATATCGCCCAACAACGCACGACGCATAGAACCGCCACCATCAACCACCATCACTTTACCCTGACCTGGTTGAGCCACTTGCGCTTTAACCACCGAGTTATCTTCATGGCATTTAACGGTCACAATTTCACCGCCAAAAGAATCGCGCCCACCAAAGTTTGCAAACATCGGCTCAACAACTTGGACTTCGGGGTAAGCATCACAAAGATCAGGGGTTACATATTGCATGGTGATTTCCTTTTACTGATTTAAACATAAGTAATACACAGTTTAGCGTAAATAACCGCTTAGGATAAGCCTTGAGAGATTGGCCGTCAGCGCCCTGCATTACTGCAGAGTGCTAACGGCATAAGGCTTATGAATTAAACAATAACTCGCTGGATAAGCCATTGGCCTCTAAGACTTGGCGCAGCCGGGTTAAAGCATCCACTTGAATTTGCCGCACACGCTCACGTGTTAAACCCATGGCATAACCAATATCTTGCAAGGTTTGACAATCATAACCGCGCAAACCAAAGCGCCTCAGCACAACTTCACGATGGCGCTGATTCAACTCGGAAACCCATTGATCAAGGCTGGCAGCTAAATTATCACGCTGAATAAAGTCACTTGGATCACATTGATTTTCATCAACGAGCATATTCAGCAGAGTCATCTCAGAATCATCGGTATGAGTGGCATCCAATGACAGCGCACGCTCATTAAACTCATACATTTTCTGAACATGCGCCACTGGCATGCCCAAATGCTGAGCGGTTTTTTCCAGACTGGGTAACTCTCCGTGCTGCTGAGTCAGTTCGCGCACAGCTCTTAAATAAGCATTCACTTCTTTAGCGACATGCACCGGGAGGCGCACCACACGCGAACAATTCATAATTCCGCGCTCAACAGCTTGGCGAATCCACCAGGTGGCATAAGTTGAAAAACGATAACCGCGCTCAGGATCAAACTTTTTAACGGCATGAATCAGGCCTAAATTACCTTCTTCAATCAGATCCAATAATGCTAAACCTCGATTTTGATAACGCTTAGCGATACTCACAACCAAACGCAGATTGCTTTCTATCATGCGCTGGCGAGCACCATCATCACCTTGTAAAGCACTGCGCGCATAAGTGACTTCTTGTTCAGCAGTCAATAGCGGCGATATACCGATGGTATCCAGATACATTTGCGTTGTATCTAGATTTTTTAACCCTTTAGCCCCGCCACTGCTATTTTTTGCTTCTTGAAATACTGCCTTGTCAGATTGCATCTCCTTGCATTCTTCGCTCTCAGCAGATGATTCATATTTCAAATCGTATACCAAACCCTTCTTTTTCATTACCAACCACCCCACATCCTGTCAGATAGTCGACTGCAGCCTCTTGCTGATGCGATGACTGCAGTCGTGTTTCTGCTGGATCGGTCGGATGTATCAGCTAGCGCTTGGGTAAGTATTGCAATGGATCAACTGGCTTGCCTTGGCGACGAATTTCAAAGTGCACCTTAACTTGCTCTGTTCCCGTTGAACCCATTTCTGCTATTTGCTGCCCTGCTTTAACTGCTTGTCCTTCCTTCACCAGCAGACGTCGATTATGGCCGTAAGCACTGATAAAGGTGTCATTATGCTTAATGATCACCAGCTCACCGTATCCTCTTAAGCCACTCCCTGCATACACAACGCTGCCAGCAGCGGTTGCCACAATAGGTTGTCCGAGCGTGCCAGCAATATCAATCCCTTTATTCAAACTGGTATTTGAAGAAAACATGCCAACCAGCGTGCCAGCCGCAGGCCAGAGCCATTTGCCGTTTTGACCCACTGCAACCGGTGGAGAAGTTTTTTGCGTTGTTGTGATGGGGTTCGCAGGTTTGGAGACCGGTACAGGCTTCGCTCGGGCTGCAGGTGCCGGCGCAGCCTTTTTAGTCGCCACAGGCGCCTGAGCCATAACCGGCGCGTTCGACCCATTCGAGAAACGAATCACTTGGCCCGGCACAATCGTATAGGGTGCGTGAATTCCATTGCGTGCAGCCAATGCCTTCCAATCCCAACCAAAACGAAAGGCAATGGAATATAACGTATCGCCACGCTGCACAACATGCTGCCCGCTGGTCACAGTATTCGCTTGACGCTGTTTACCTCCATGTGAGCGATCGACAATAGTGGCTTTACCTGAGGTGCCTGAACATCCGAGCAACACACTGCTGACCATCAGTAAGCAGAGCCATTTTGTACGGGTTGTATGTGTTGCAGATAATAAAAATTGAACTGGCTTCACGCCGAACTCCTGGACGATTTATTAGAGTAGCGCACTCAAGTTATTGACTTGCGTAGCGCTCAATACCCATCACTAAGACAATACCGCACAGCATTAACAGCACAGCTGATAACAACTGCGCGTCACTCTGAAATAGATCGGCATAGTGCCACGGTAAAATATTTTCTTGAAGCAACGGCACCTCAACACCTTGGCTATCAGTGCGCCATGTCA
The DNA here is from genome assembly GCA_035271365.1 of Thiopseudomonas sp. GTDB lineage: Bacteria > Pseudomonadota > Gammaproteobacteria > Pseudomonadales > Pseudomonadaceae > Denitrificimonas. Next base: position 58,630 of record DATERS010000149.1, on the reverse strand, counting down.
ATGTCTGCTTCCATGGCCAAACTTTATTTAATGAGCCAAACATAATACCTGTCAGCAAGGCCAAGGTCAGATCTCGAAAACGCTGTAAAGCCGCTTGTAATACTCGTGCAAAGGCCAACAAGCCAAACAAACAGCCTCCGGCAAACACCAATAGCACACTTAAATCCAACTGTTTTACAGCCAACAAAACAGTGGGGTACAAACCCATCAGCAACAAAATAAAACTGCCAGAAATACCCGGTAAAATCATTGCACAAATAGCAATTGCGCCCGCAAAAAACAAACTGAGTGGATCATGCCCCCATGCGACGGGCGATGCCACGGTAATCCACCAAGCAAAACCGGCTCCCGCAGCAAAGGCCAGCCAACGACTGATATGCCAACGCTGAATGTCACGTCCAACCAAATAACACGAGACTAAAATCAAACCAAAGAAAAATGACCATAGCGCAATAGGCTGCGTTTCTAATAGCCAAGTAATCACCCGTGCCAAGCTTAAAATGCTCAGCAAAACACCAGAAAACAAAATCAATAAAAAGTTAGCATTGGCCAACTGCCAAGCCTGTTTGACCTGCCCTTTTAACAGTAGCAATGCGGCCTCAGGAATACGTGATAAGGCACCCAGCAACTCATCGTAAATACCGGTAATAAAAGCTACGGTACCACCGGATACACCCGGTACAACATCGGCGGCACCCATGGCCATGCCTTTAACAAATAATAAAACTTTATTTTTCACGCCAAGGTTCCAGCTAATAAAGGCACAAAACGCACATCATCTAACGCGCGCTGCACAAATCCATTTTTCTCACGAATGATCAATAACAGTTTTTGATCATCATCTTCCCCCACGGGTATCACTAAGCGACCACCTATAGCGAGTTGATCCAACAATGCTTGTGGCACCTGTGTCGCGCCAGCGGTGACAATAATGCCATTGTAGGGTGCCAGCGCATTCCAACCCTCCCAGCCATCACCCCAGCGATAGACTACATTGCGTAAATTAAGCGCAGCTAAGCGTTCTTTCGCACGCTCTTGCAACCCCTGAATACGCTCAACTGAAAACACACGCTCAACCAGCTGAGCTAAGACCGCCGTCTGATAACCTGAGCCGGTACCAATTTCCAAGACTTTATCCAGCGGCCCATCAGCTAATAGCAGCTCAGTCATATGTCCAACAATATAGGGCTGAGAAATAGTTTGATTGTTACCAATAGGCAGCGCGGTATCTTCATAAGCACGATGCGCTAGCGCCTCATCGACAAACAAATGACGTGGCGTATTGCGAATCACATCCAAGACCTGTGGATTACTCAGCCCCTCATCACACAGGCGCTGAACTAAGCGCTCACGCGTACGCTGTGAGGTCATGCCAATCCCTAAGCGTTGTAAATCATCCTGCTGAGAACTCACAATATATCCCCCAGCCAGTGTTGAAGCTCATCGATTTGCGGATGAAAAGTGCGATCCAATTGCAATGGCGTAATCGACACATAGCCCTGCGACACCGCATGAAAATCTGTGCCGTCTTCGCCGTCTTCAACCTCGCCCACCGATGCTAACCAATAGCATTTTTTACCCCGTGGATTCACCGTCAGCACCGGCGCTGCCGCTCGGGCACGATGCCCAAGGCGCGTGAGTTTAATGCCTTTAATTTCATTGAGCGGTAAATCAGGCACATTGACATTAAATACAGTGCGCGGCAGTAGAGATAAGTCGCCATGCGCTTCAATTAAACGCCGTGCAAACCATGCTGCAGTGGGTAAATTTTGTGTCTGACGCGATAGCAAAGAAAAGGCAAACGAAGGACGCTGTAAAAAACGTCCTTCTAACGCGGCAGCAACCGTCCCCGAATACAGAACATCATCACCCAGATTAGCACCTTGGTTAATACCAGCCACCACCATATCCATGGTTTCAGGCAGCAAACCATGCAGACCTAAATGCACGCAATCGGTTGGAGTGCCATTGACGCTGATATAGCCATTGCTTAAGGTTTGCGGATGCAACGGGCGATCCAAAGTCAGCGAGCTACTGGCCCCACTGCAATCTTGCTCAGGAGCAATAATAGTGCAGTTAGCATAATCACTTAACGCATGATGTAACGCAGCTAAACCCGGCGCATTCACACCATCATCATTGGCAATTAAAATTCGCACGCCTGCACCGCCTCAGTCACCGATAACAATTCCACCAGCTCACGCAAGACCACTGTGGCAAAACAACCCGGTGGTAAAATAAAATGCACTTGCAGGCAATCTTCTGCAGTAAATGTCCAAGTTAAGTCACGCACCGGCAAACGTAAAATACGACGCTCTTGCTGCAAATTAGCGCGCTCCAACCAAGTACACAGCTCTGACACAGTAGCCGCCACTGCTAACTCATCCTCTAATGCTTGCCCTTGACTGACTAACTCACCGTCACCCCATAAAGGACCGGTGGGATGCACATCCAGTTGTGCTAAACGCGGATCATGACACTCTTCAGGCCCGGCGAGAAAAAAACTACGACTGCCGCTAAAGGCTAAAACATCACCCACTTGAGCAATATTCCAGGTCTTATTTTGCACGCGCTGCGCCAACACACGATTAAAAATCGTACTGCGGCCCGTGGATAATAAACGTGAGCGCAAATTGCGTTGCACTGGCAGTTCTTTACGCTGTGCATATTCAAGTGCACCGAGTACATTATTGCCATTTTCGCCAAAGCGCTGTAAACCAAAATAATTGGGTACGCCCTGCTCGGCAATCATCTGCAAGCGTTCTTCTAAAGCCGCACGGTCGGCTTTTAAATCGGTTAAACGGATGGTAAAACCATTGGCTGAATGCGCGCCACGTTGCAGCTTACGACTGTGGCGCTGCATATCTAAAATATGTAAATCTTCGCCTTCCGCGGCACTCAGCTGCGGATCGCTTTTACCGGGCAAATGGATACTGAACCACTGGCGGGTTAAGGCTTGGCGATCTTTTAAACCTGCGTAACTGACTTGGCGTAAAGAAACGCCTGCAGCCTTAGCTAAACGGCGTGCGGCTTCCTCAGTATTGAGCATGCGTTTTTCCACCCAGAGCCACAGGTGCTCACCGCTGCCAGATAAAGGAATATCTAAGACTTCATCGACCTGAAAATCTTCTGCACAGGCTTTCAGCTGTGCACTGCCGCAGGGTTCACCCCAAGCCAAAGGACCGAGTAACTCAAGTTCGTTCATGCTTTCACCAACATCACTACAGCGTGTGCGGCAATACCTTCTTCACGACCGACAAAGCCTAGGCTTTCAGTGGTGGTGGCTTTAACATTGACTTGATCCAAGGCAACCTGCAAATCAGCAGCAATATTTTCACGCATGGAAACAATATGCGGCGCCATTTTTGGCGCTTGCGCTAACACAGTGGTATCCACATTAGCCACTGCCCAACCTGCTTGCTTAAGCAAAGCCAGCACATTACGTAATAAATCACGACTGTCCGCGCCTGTATAGGCAGGATCGGTATCTGGAAAATGCTGACCAATATCGCCCAGTGCAGCAGCGCCCAATAGCGCATCAGTCAGCGCATGCAATAGGACATCGCCATCGGAGTGCGCCACAAAGCTTTTATTGTGAGCAATTTGCACACCGCCCAAGGTAATAAAATCACCGGGCTGAAAGCGGTGTACATCATAGCCATGACCTATACGCATGCTGTTACCTGATTGTTAAAAATAAGCGGGATTCTACACCGTTTTAACGGTGCAGACCTGAACTGCCTGTAAATCTCATCGCTGCTTTAGGCTGACAACGCCTGCGCATGAAAGCGTAAGTGCTCATCAATAAAGCTCGCGATAAAATAATAGCTGTGATCGTAACCCGGCTGCAGTCGCAAGGTTAGAGGGTAGCCCGCTCGATCAGCCGCCTCTTGCAATGCCGACGGCTTGAGTTGTTCGACTAAAAAGCTATCCGCCTCACCTTGATCCACTAGCATGGGTAAATGTTGTGTAGCCTTGGCCATTAAAGCACTGGCATCCCACTCCATCCAGGTTTCACGCTGCGTACCGAGAAAATTAGAAAACGCTTTTTCACCCCAAGGACATTGCGTGGGTTGGCTAATCGGTGCAAAAGCTGAAACCGACTGATAACGCTGCGGCTCACGTAATGCAGCAATCAATGCACCATGCCCACCCATTGAGTGACCACTAATGCTGCGCTTATCTGAAACCGGCAAGTGTTTTTCAATCAACGCTGGCAGTTCGTCCACCACATAGTCATACATACTGTAATGCTCAGACCAGGGTGCTTGTGTGGCATTGATATAAAAGCCCGCACCCAAGCCAAAGTCCCATGCACCCTCTGCATCATCGGGCACACCTGCACCACGCGGACTGGTATCTGGAGCTACAATAATCAGCCCCAACTCCGCAGCGACTTTAAGTGCACCGGCTTTTTGCATAAAGTTTTCATCGGTGCAGGTTAAACCTGAGAGCCAATACAACACAGGCAAGGGCTGACCCAGTTCAATTTGCGGCGGTAAATACACGGCAAACTGCATACTGCAATTGAGCACAGCAGACTGATGTTGATAGCGCACATGCTGGCCGCCGAAGACTTTTTGTGATGATAATTGTTGTAACGACATCATGACCTCCAAAGACAGTCGCTGAGGCCAACTAACAGAGCAGTCAGCCTAAGCGTTTGTGGTTGTTGATTAGAAATGAATAACGCTACGAATACTTTGACCTTCGTGCATCAAATCAAACGCCTTATTGATGTCTTCTAAACCCATGGTATGAGTAATAAAGGTATCCAGCGGGATCTCACCGCTTTGCGCTTTTGCGACATAAGCTGGCAACTCGGTACGGCCTTTTACGCCACCAAATGCACTGCCGCGCCACACACGACCGGTCACTAACTGGAACGGACGTGTACTGATTTCTTGACCGGCACCGGCTACACCAATAATCACCGACTCACCCCAACCTTTGTGACTGCACTCAAGTGCAGCACGCATCAAGTCAACATTACCGACGCACTCAAAGGAATAATCCACACCACCGTCAGTCATTTCAATAATGACATCCTGGATAGGCTTATCAAAATCTTTAGGGTTAACGCAGTCAGTCGCACCCAGCTCGCGAGCAATATCAAACTTAGCAGGATTAATATCAATGGCAATAATACGGCTAGCCTTAGCCATTTTTGCACCGATAATGGCGGCCAAACCGATACCACCTAAACCAAAGATGGCAACCGTTGCGCCCTCTTCAACTTTAGCGGTATTGAGTACAGCACCAATACCGGTGGTAACACCACAGCCCAACAGGCAGATTTTTTCCAGTGGCGCCTCTTTAGGCACTTTCGCCAAAGATACTTCAGCCACGACTGTGTACTCAGAGAAAGTCGAAGTCCCCATATAGTGGTAAATCGGCTCACCTTTGTAAGAAAAGCGGCTGGTGCCATCAGGCATTAAGCCTTTACCTTGAGTCTCACGCACGGATTGGCATAAGTTAGTTTTACCCGAGGTACAGAATTTACACACACGGCACTCAGCGGTGTACAGCGGAATCACATGATCGCCCACTTCAAGTGAGGTCACACCTTCGCCGAGCGCTTCAACAATACCGCCACCTTCATGGCCTAAAATAGCCGGAAAGATCCCTTCTGGATCATCACCCGACAAAGTGAAAGCATCGGTATGGCAGACGCCACTGGCAACAATACGTACCAGCACTTCACCCGCTTTGGGTGGAGCAACATCGACTTCAACAATTTGTAAGGGTTGGCCTGGACCAAAGGCAACCGCAGCGCGTGATTTAATCATTTTACTCTCCAGAATATCTACAGTGACAAAGCATAGCAGAGACCTGCATTCCTTGGGCCAACAGTGCGCACTATATATGTCAGAAAGTCTGAGTAAATCAGTGTAGGCTGGCGAACATACCCTATTCTTTAAAAACCGAGTATCAGCATGCCAAACACACGCATAAAAGGTTCGAACCAGAGACGTATCGTGCCGACTGCACAACAAAGCAGTGAATCATTAGAGTTACAAATCGCTTCTTTTTTAAACTCCGGCGGCGTGATTGAGGAAATACCACGCGGTGTCACTGGGCAGGTTTTTACCCCAATGGCCAAGAAGTCTTAACTACCCAATTTTAGAACGTCCGCTGGAAGCAGCGTTTGCAGTAACTGTAAATCTTCAGGACGGGTAATTTTAATATTACTGGCACTGCCCTCAATCAGTCGCGGGGCAAAACCTGCCCACTCCATAGCGGATGACTCATCCGTCACCACAACACCGGCTTGCAACGCATTAGTTAAAGCACGCTGCAATAATCCAAAACGAAACATTTGCGGGGTTAGTGCATGCCAAATTACGCTGCGATCTATGGTTGTAGTAACTCGCCCATCCGCACCCACTTGTTTTAAGGTATCACGTGCTGGCACCGCTAATAATCCACCAACCGCATCATCGGCCAATTCAAGCAGCAAACGATCCAAGTCTTGACGCTCAAGCAAAGGCCGTGCCGCATCATGCACCAACACCCAATCATTCGCCTGCGCGCCACGGCCTTCTAGGGCCAGTAAAGCATTCAGCACTGAATCTGCACGCTCAGTCCCGCCGACAACGGTTTGGATTCGCTGATCTGCAGCTAAATCCAATCTTGGCCACCAATGATCATGCTCAGCTAAAGCGACCACAGTTCCACGCACATTCGGATGTTCTAAAAAGCAGGCCAAGGTCAGCTCAAGAATCGTGGCACCGGCAACGGTTAAATACTGTTTGGGACATTGTGCTTGCATGCGACTGCCAATACCTGCCGCAGGCACCACTAACCAAAATGCTGGAGTGGTCATTCGGCTAACAAGTACAGAGTTTCCTCTTCCTTGATCATACCGAGCTCGTAGCGAGCACGCTCCTCAACGCTCTCCATACCCTTTTTTAACTCCATCACTTCGGCATCCATGACGCGATTGCGCTCAAACAAACGCTCATTCTCAGCTTTCTGCTCAGTAATTTGCAATTTAAGCTGCGCTGCTTGGGCAATACCACCATCCCCTAACCATAAACGGTACTGCAGCCCAGCCAGCATAACCAGCAGTACAATCAACAACCAGTAAGGTTCTTTTTTCATTGTGGTATTCCATAGAAAAGGGCAGCTAAAATGGCTGCCCTTACAACATCATAAGTATCTATAACTCACAGAGCACGCCAATCAGCCGCGAAACTCAGCGCGGCCACGGTACGGTGCTTTGCCAGCTAATTGCTCTTCAATACGCAGCAATTGGTTGTATTTAGCCACGCGATCCGAACGGCACAATGAACCGGTTTTGATTTGACCGGCGGCAGTACCCACCGCTAAGTCAGCGATGGTTGAATCTTCAGTCTCACCGCTACGGTGAGAAATCACTACAGTAAAATCTGCAGCTTTAGCCATTTGAATGGCTTCTAACGTTTCGGTCAAGGTACCAATCTGATTGAATTTAATCAAAATGGAGTTCGCTGTTTTGGTATCAATACCTTGTTTTAGAATCTTGGTATTGGTCACAAATAAATCATCACCGACTAACTGGATTTTATCGCCCAGCTTATCCGTTTGAATTTTCCAACCGGCCCAATCCGACTCATCCATACCATCTTCAATAGAGATAATTGGGAAGCGTTCGGTTAAACCAGCCAAGTAATCAGTAAAACCTTGGGCATCAAACTTCTTGCCTTCGCCCGCTAAGTCGTACTGACCGTCTTTGTAAAACTCACTCGCCGCGCAGTCCAATGCCAAGGTGATATCTTCACCGAGCTTGTAACCCGCATTCGCGATTGCTTCTGCAATCACAGCCAGAGCTTCTTCGTTGGACGCCAGGTTCGGTGCAAAACCACCTTCATCACCCACAGAGGTGCTTAAGCCACGTGCTTGTAGCACAGCTTTCAGGTGATGAAAGACTTCAGTACCCATGCGCAATGCGTCGGAGAAGGTTTTCGCACCCACGGGCTGAATCATAAACTCTTGGATATCAACGTTGTTATCTGCGTGCTCGCCACCGTTGATAATATTCATCATCGGTACAGGCATCGAGTACACACCGGGTGTGCCATTCAGTTCAGCAATATGCGCATACAACGGCATGCCTTTCGCTTGAGCAGCCGCTTTAGCAGCAGCAAGAGATACGGCTAAAATCGAGTTCGCACCTAAAGAGGCTTTGTTCTCAGTACCGTCTAAAGCGATCATGGCACGGTCGAGTGCTTCTTGGTCAGTCGCATCTTTGCCTAACAGCAATTCACGGATTGGACCGTCGATAATAGCGACTGCTTTGCGCACGCCTTTACCTAAGTAACGGCTTTTATCGCCATCGCGCAATTCCAATGCTTCACGCGAACCTGTTGATGCGCCGGATGGTGCACAAGCTCTACCGATAATGCCGCCTTCTAAAGTCACATCAGCTTCAACTGTAGGGTTACCACGGGAATCTAAGACTTCACGACCTTTGATGTCGATAATTTTTGCCATTGTTCTGCACGCTCCGTACTGTACTTAGTCAAACTTAAAGTGAAGTAATCGCTTTAAGCTGTTTCAATTGTTGGGAAACTTTTAATCAAATCGTCCAGTTGTTTCAGCTGAGTTAAAAACGGCTCCAGCTTATCTAAACGCAACGCACAAGGGCCATCACACTTGGCATTGTCTGGATCAGGGTGTGCTTCTAAAAACAGCCCTGCTAAGCCTTGACTCATACCCGCTTTAGCTAACTCAGTCACCTGCGCACGACGACCACCGGCTGAATCAGCACGGCCACCAGGCGTTTGCAGTGAATGCGTTACATCAAAAAATACTGGATACTCAAATTCTTTCATAATGCCAAAGCCGAGCATATCAACTACGAGGTTGTTATAACCAAAGGCTGAGCCACGCTCACACAGAATCAACTGATCATTGCCGGCTTCTTCACACTTAGTGAGAATATGCTTCATCTCATGCGGCGCGAGAAACTGGGCTTTTTTGATATTAATCACAGCATTAGTTTTTGCCATGGCCACAACTAAATCAGTCTGACGTGATAAAAACGCCGGCAACTGAATAATATCGCAGACTTCAGCCACTGGCTGCGCTTGATAGGGTTCATGCACATCAGTAATCACTGGCACATTAAAGGTGCGCTTGATTTCTTCAAACACCTTCAGGCCTTCATCCAGACCTGGGCCACGAAAGGAATTGATTGATGAGCGATTGGCCTTATCAAAGCTGGCTTTAAAGACATAAGGAATACCGAGCTTTTCTGTCACGCGCACGTATTCTTCACAGGCGCGCATGGCTAAATCACGCGATTCAATCACATTAATGCCGCCAAACAAGACAAAAGGCTTGTCATTGGCGATGTCGATATCAGCGACACGAATGATCTTTTGACTCATGCTTTATCTGCCTTATAGGCTAACGCAGCCTCAACAAAACTTTTAAACAATGGGTGGCCATCGCGTGGTGTTGAAGTGAACTCAGGGTGGAATTGGCTGGCAACAAACCATGGATGATCAGCCACTTCGACCACTTCAACCAGCGCACCATTTTCTGAACGACCTGAGACTTTCAAACCTGCTTCGATCAATTGCGGCAATAATTGATTGTTCACCTCATAGCGATGGCGATGGCGCTCAACGATCGAATCTTTGCCGTAGCTTGTATGCACTAAAGTACCGGGGATCAACTGACATTCTTGTGCACCTAAGCGCATAGTGCCACCGATATCAGCATCTTCGCCGCGCTGTTCAACGCTACCGTCCGCATCTTGCCACTCAGAAATCAAACCGACGACTGGGTGCGTGCTGTTTTTATCAAACTCTGTGGAGTTCGCATCGGTCCAACCCAACACATTACGGGCGAACTCAATCACAGCAACTTGCATACCTAAGCAAATACCAAGGTAAGGAATTTTGTTTTCACGAGCATATTGTGCAGCCAGAATCTTACCTTCAACACCGCGCAAGCCAAAGCCACCCGGCACTAACACAGCATCAACGCCTTCAAGCACACCAACACCTTGATTCTCAAGATCTTCAGAGTCGATATAACGCAAAGTCACTTTAGTATTGGTTTCGATACCAGCATGGCTCATCGCTTCAATCAGCGATTTATAAGCATCCAGCAGCTCCATGTATTTACCAACCATGGCAATCGTCACTTCTTGCTTAGGATTGAGCTTGGCATCGATCACGCGATCCCACTCAGACAGATCAGCACCATCACAATCTAAACCGAAACGCTCCATAACAAAGTCATCTAGACCTTGGCTGTGCAAGATACCTGGAATTCTGTAAATGGTATCCACGTCATGCAAGCTGATCACTGCACGCTCTTCTACGTTAGTAAATAACGCAATTTTTCGGCGCGAGGCGATATCAACTGGACGATCAGAGCGGCACACCAACACATCAGGCTGTAAACCAATCGAGCGCAACTCTTTAACTGAGTGCTGCGTCGGTTTGGTTTTAGTTTCACCAGCAGTGGCGATATACGGCACTAAGGTCAGGTGCATCAGCATGGCGCGCTTGGCACCCACTTCAACACGCAACTGGCGAATGGCTTCGAGGAAAGGTTGTGATTCGATATCACCCACAGTTCCACCGATTTCAACCATGGCCACATCAGCATCACCGGCACCTTTAATAATACGGCGCTTAATTTCATCAGTGATATGTGGAATGACCTGGATGGTTGCACCCAAGTAATCACCACGACGCTCACGACGCAACACTTCTTCATACACTCGACCGGTGGTGAAGTTGTTATTTTGCGTCATGGTGGTGCGCACAAAGCGCTCGTAGTGGCCTAAATCAAGGTCAGTTTCTGCGCCGTCGTGCGTCACAAAAACTTCACCGTGCTGAAACGGGCTCATGGTACCCGGGTCAACATTAATATACGGATCAAGTTTCAGCAGAGTGACTTTTAAGCCACGTGCCTCAAGAATTGCGGCCAATGATGCTGAGGCAATACCTTTCCCCAATGAAGAAACAACACCGCCTGTGACGAAGATGTAGCGCGTCATAAATAACCCTGGATTCTGCGTGAAGCGGCAAGCCGCCGAAGATAAGCATTGAAAGCTGTGCTTGAAAATATGTAATAAAAAAATCAAGCGCGACAGGAGCAATTAAGCACCTGCACTAATCAACTAATAGACGGGAGAATAGTCTACGCGAAAGCTGTTTATGACTCAAACCAAGAAACCACTAAAAAGCGTTTTTTCCTACAATCCGCCCCATATTTCCTTTGCATCATTTTATTCGAGCTTGAATCAACACCCTTCTGACTCAGTAAAATGCCAAGTCACCGTCAAATGCTCGACCTCACCATGACTGAATACCGGCATATTAGCCAGAGCAACCGGCTGCTCTGCTAAAAAAAGTATGGGTAAGCGTGAGCGGATAAAGGTGGGGACAGCCTGTTCTTGCAACAGTCGTTTCAAGTCTCGATGCCCCCTGCCCTGAATAAAAAAACGCTCTGCGCCTTGGCGATAGCGCACCTGCAACGGCGCGGTAACATCACCATGGATTAGCAAGTAACCGTTATCAGGTAAATCATAACGCCCCGCACAGCTTATAGTTAAATCCAAGGCTGGCGGCGCTTGCAGCCAGAACTCAGACAGCCAATACACTCTATTTTGACTGCGCACTAAGGCGCCACTATCCAGACGCCAAATCGGCTGCGCATCCACTTGCGCATCACGCAAAGTATCCCAGCTCGCCCAATGTGCGGTATCAGGCAATAAAGTCAAAGGCGCCAGCCAATAGCGTAAAAGGTTTTTTTGTCGCACCTGACTCAGCTCGCGTATAACGCCCAAGTTTAAGCTCGGCAAATTTAACCAATCCAATACCGGCTCAATCTGCGCTCGCTGCAAGTCATCAGCCGCCAACTCATCCAGCAGCTGTTGCGCCTCATGCATATGTTGCGCAGTACGCTGCAAACTCTGCTGCATCGTCGGCCAGCGTGATTTCAGCGTTGGAATGACTTGGCGACGTAAATAATTACGATCAAACTCATCGGTAGCATTGCTGGGGTCTTCGATCCAGCGCAACTGATGCTGCTCAGCATACGCAAGTAACCTATGATGACTGATACCCAACAAAGGTCGCACGACTTGCCCGCGCGACAACTCTCGCGACACGGGTATGCCACGCAAGCCCGCCACTCCAGTGCCACGCATTAAACGAAATAATAAGGTTTCCGCTTGATCGTCCTGATGTTGCGCCATCAATAGCACGTCATCACTCTTAAGATGCTGCACAAACGCCGCGTAACGCGCTTGCCGAGCTGCCTGTTCAACACTGGCAGTCGCCGCCACATCAACCGCAATCACAGTTAAAGGGATCTGTAGCTCATCACAAACACTTTGACAATGCGCAGGCCAGCCTTGAGCTGCTTCTTGCAAGCCATGATGAATATAGATCGCGCGCAGCGCCGGCAAAGTATGCTGTTGCGCCAGCTGTGCTAAAGCATGGAGCAGCACCGTGGAATCCATACCACCAGAAAAAGCCACACAAAAGGATGCTCTGCTACGCCACGACTGCAACGTACTTAAGAGATTTTTTTCAATATTTAACATGGGACACAGCCTCGAAAAACAGGCTGCAAGGCGCATCCAAGGATATCCTTAGGACGCGCCATTATTTGAAGCCGGAGCAATTAAACGATACCAAAACCCATCAGCTTCTTATAACGCAGCGCTAATAACTCATCCGTATCCAGCGCCTGCAGTTCATCCAACTGTGCAGCTAAGGTTTCACGGATCGACTCAACCACGGTTGGCACATCGCGGTGCGCGCCGCCGAGTGGTTCAGGAATCACATGATCAACAATTTTCAGACCTTGTAAGCGTTCTGCGGTAATGCCCATCGCTTCTGCAGCTTCGGGTGCTTTATCTGCGGTTTTCCACAAAATAGAGGCACAGCCTTCTGGAGAAATCACTGCGTAGGTTGAGTACTGCAGCATATTCAGACGGTCACACACACCAATCGCCAACGCACCACCTGAACCACCTTCACCAATCACAGTGGAGATAATTGGGGTTTTCAAACGTGACATCACACGCAAGTTCCACGCAATCGCTTCACTTTGGCCACGCTCTTCAGCGTCAATGCCAGGATAAGCACCTGGGGTATCAATAAAGGTAAAGATTGGCATTTTAAAGCGCTCAGCCATTTCCATTAGGCGACAGGCTTTACGGTAGCCTTCAGGACGTGGCATACCAAAATTGCGACGAACTTTTTCACGTACATCACGGCCTTTTTGCTGACCAATCACCATCACTGGCTTGTCGTTAAAGCGCGCGACACCACCGACTAGCGCAGCATCATCAGAAAAGTGACGGTCGCCGTGCAACTCTTCAAACTCGGTAAACAGGTGCTCAATATAATCCAGTGTATAAGGACGCTGTGGGTGACGCGCCATACGGGCAATCTGCCAGCTGGTTAAGTTAGAGAAAATACTTTTGGTGAGCGCATTACTTTTAACTTGTAAGCGCGAAATCTCGTCACCAATATTTAAATCATTGTCATTGCCTACCAATCGTAACTCTTCAATTTTTGCCTGAAGATCGGCAATGGGCTGTTCAAAATCCAAAAAACTAGGGTTCATCAGGGGCATCCATTTTTTCTGTTACGGCGGTTAGGCCGTGCTGCAATGTTTAAGGTTTACGCACTCTATATCGCGCAAACCACCAAATAGGTTATCCAGCAGAGTCATCTCGACTCGACGCCATATTGACGTACTTATACTAGCGATAATGCAAAAAGACGTTATCACGACCCAAAAGGTCACGTAATGCCTGAATTAGGTCATCAGTGGGCTCAATTTTCCACTGATCTGAAAACTCGAGCATAGCCTTAGCTGACTGAGCGCTGTAGCTCATTGTCAGTGGACAAGCTCCTTTATACTGCAATAGTAATGCTTTTAAGCGCGCAAGAGTGTCTCGACTTAAGTCTGTCACAGACACATTCAAGCGTAAGCTTTGCGCTAAACCGGTGCGCGCCTCTTCTAGACTCATCACCCGTTTCGCACGCAGACGCAAACCACCGGAGAAGTCATCATGACTAACCTCGCCTTCCACTACAACCAACGCATCGGTTTGCAGCAGAGATTGCGCTTGAGTAAAAGCATCGGCAAATAATGAAGCTTCAATACGCGCTGAGCGGTCATCGAGGGTAATAAAACCCATCTTATCGCCTTTTTTATTACGCATCACGCGCAAGTTGATAATTAAACCTGCCACTGTCTGGGTATCACGCGAGGGTCTTAAATCAACAATACGCTGACGAGCAAAGCGCCGCACTTCGCCCTCATACTCATCAATCGGATGACCGGTCAGATATAAACCTAAGGTATCTTTCTCACCTTTTAAACGCTCCTTTAAGGTGAGCTCTCGAGCATTACGGTACTGCGCATAGATATCAACATCTTGCTCAGCAAGAATATCGCCAAATAAGTCCATATGCCCACTGTCGCGGTTACGTGCCGCTTGATCAGCGGTCTGAATCGCTTCTTCCATCGCCTCCAGTAACACGGCACGGTTGCGGTCAATACCGGCTTGATACTCATCCAACTGATCGGAAAAATACGGCCCCATACGGTCCAATGCACCACTGCGCACTAACGCATACAAGGTGCGTTTATTGACGCGTTTCATATCCATGCGCGCACAGAAATCAAACAAATCTTTAAAGGGCTGATCACCCCGTGCACTGACAATCGCTTCAACGGGGCCTTCACCCACCCCTTTAATGGCGCCTAAGCCGTATACAACGTGGCCGTCTTCGTTCACGGTAAACTTATATTCGGACTGATTGACATCCGGAGCCACCAAGCGCAACTTCATATTGCGACACTCATCCACCAGAATAACCACCTTATCGGTGTTATCCATATCAGCGGAGAGCACTGCAGCCATAAACTGCGGTGGGTAGTGCTGCTTAAGCCAGGCAGTTTGGTAGGACACTAAACCATAGGCAGCCGAATGCGACTTGTTAAAACCATAGCCGGCGAACTTTTCTACCAGGTCAAAAATATTACCCGCTAGATGCTCATCAATATCATGATTCTTACAACCCGTAATAAAGCCATCACGCTGCTTGGCCATTTCTTCAGGCTGTTTTTTACCCATGGCGCGACGCAGCATATCTGCCTGGCCCAACGAATAACCCGCCATCACCTGAGCAATCTGCATCACCTGCTCTTGGTACAAAATAACGCCATAGGTCGGCTCTAAAACTGGCTCTAAGCCTTCATACTGATAATCTGGGTGCGGGTAAGACAATTCAGCACGACCGTGCTTACGGTTGATAAAGTCATCAACCATGCCTGACTGCAAAGGTCCTGGACGGAATAAAGCCACTAAAGCAATCATGTCTTCCAGGCAGTCGGGCTTGAGCTTTTTAATCAGCTCTTTCATCCCGCGCGACTCAAGCTGGAACACCGCCGTGGTTTCTGCACGCTGCAGCATCTGATAAGTGGGCTTATCATCCAGCGGGATAAAGTCGATATCCAGCGGTGGCTCACCCACCTTAGCGCGATCACGGTTAACGTTTTCCAGCGCCCATTTAATGATGGTCAAAGTACGCAAGCCCAAGAAGTCGAACTTCACTAGACCTGCAGACTCAACGTCATCTTTATCAAACTGAGTGACTAGACCACTACCGTCTTCATCGCAGGATACCGGAGAGAAATCTGTCAACTTAGTCGGTGCAATCACCACACCACCGGCGTGCTTACCAGTACCGCGAGTAATACCCTCAAGCTTGAGCGCCATCTCCCAAATTTCAGCGGCTTCTTCATCAATGGCCAAAAACTCACGCAAAGGCTCTTCTGCGTCAAAGGCTTTACCCAAGGTCATGCCAGGCTCAAACGGAATCATTTTTGACAAACGATCGGCTAAACCATAAGCCTTACCTTGCACGCGCGCCACATCTCGCACCACAGCTTTGGCTGCCATAGTGCCGAAGGTAATAATCTGACTAACCGCCTCACGACCGTAGGTATTGGCCACGTAATCAATCACCCGATCACGACCATCCATGCAAAAGTCGACGTCAAAGTCAGGCATGGAAACCCGCTCAGGATTGAGGAAGCGCTCAAAGAGCAAGTCATACAGCAACGGGTCAATATTAGTAATATGCAGCACATAAGCCACTAAACTACCGGCACCCGACCCACGGCCGGGGCCGACTGGCACACCATTGTTTTTCGCCCAACGGATAAAATCCATTACGATCAAGAAGTAACCTGGGAAACCCATCTGGTTAATAATATCCAACTCAAATCTTAATCGATCATCATAGACTTTACGTTTAGCGGCATAATCGGGCGTATCTTCTGGCAAAGTGACTGACAAGCGCTCATTTAAGCCTTCAAAAGACACATGCTCTAGATACTCGGCAATGGTCATGCCTTCGGGCACAGGAAAGTCAGGTAAAAAGTGCGTACCCAATTGCACTTCAATATTACAGCGCTTAGCAATTTCAACACTATTGGCTAAGGCTTCTGGAATATCAGAAAACAATTCAGCCATTTCTTCAGGTGTTTTTAAATATTGCTGCTCAGAATACGTGCGCGAGCGACGCGGGTCATCCAACGCTCGGCCTTCACCGATACAGACGCGTGTTTCATGTGCCGCATAATCTTCTTGCTTAAGAAAACGCACATCGTTGGTGGCGACTACAGGAACACCGCTGCTGGCGGCTAAAGCCACCGCCGCATGCACATGTTCTTCATCATTAGGACGCTGGGTACGGTGTAATTCTAAATAAAAACGATCAGCAAAAACAGACTGCCACTCAGCGAGCAACTGCTCAGCTTTAGTAGTTTCACCGGCGAGTAAGGCTAAACCGATCTCACCTTCTTTAGCACCGGATAAAGCAATTAAGCCATCCGACCATTGCTTGACCCAGTCGCGCTGCACTATGGCTAAGCCATGCTGCTGGCCTTGAGTAAAACTTAAGGAAATCAGTTCAGTGAGGTTGCGATAGCCTTGCGGCGTCATCACCAACAAGGTCATGCGTGTCAGCGGGCCATCTTCTTCGGCACTGGACAACCAAATATCCGCACCACAAATGGGCTTAACACCGCCTTTCTGTGCAGCACTATAAAACTTAACCAACGAACTCATATTGCTTTGGTCGGTTACAGCTACAGCGGGCATGCCTGCATCACTTACCGCTTTAATCAGAGGTTTGATGCGCACCAAGCCATCGACCAATGAAAACTCGCTGTGTACACGTAAATGAACAAATGATGCAGACATGAAGCAACCTTTTCTCAACCAACAAATAACAACCCAAGCGCGTTAAGCAAACGACCTTTTATTGGGTCAAACGCAGTAACGCTTCGCGGTATTTATCCGCTGTTTTTTGTGCAACATCCAGTGGAATAGCCGGCGCAGGTGCTTCTTTATTCCAGCCACTGTTTTCCAACCAATCACGCACAAACTGCTTATCAAAGCTCGGTGGATTAGTACCGACCTTGTAGCTGTCTGCTGGCCAAAAACGGCTGGAGTCTGGCGTTAACACTTCATCCATTAAGGTCAATGTGCCATCAGCATCTAAACCATATTCAAATTTGGTATCAGCAATAATAATGCCGCGCGTGGCTGCATACTCAACCGCTGCTTTATACAACTCGATCGAGACATCACGCACTTGCGCGGCTAAGTCGTCACCGATAATCGCTGCACACTGAGCAAAACTGATATTTTCATCATGATCACCCACTTCAGCTTTGGTCGATGGAGTGAAAATCGGCTCAGGTAACTTCTGTGCTTCTTGCAGCCCTGCAGGCAATTGAATACCGCAGACGGTGCCGCTCTGTTGGTATTCTTTCCAGCCTGAACCGACTAAATAACCACGCACAATCGCTTCAACAGCCACAGGTTTAAGGCGCTTAGCCACAACAGCACGACCTTCAACCAGTGGTAATTCTTGCGCACTGACCACGTCTGCGACCTGGTCACCAGTGAAGTGATTAGGAATCAGATGCGCCAGCTTATCAAACCAGAAATTAGAAATTTCAGTGAGAATCTTGCCTTTTTCTGGGATTGGCTGCTCTAAAATGACATCAAATGCAGAAAGACGGTCACTGGCGACCATCAGCATACGTTGTGCATCAATTTCATACAGGTCACGCACTTTGCCTGAGTACAGTTTCTTTAGGCTCAGTTGAGGCTGGTTGCTCATTGCAAAAAATCCTATGGTTAAAACACAGCAGGCGAAATCTGAGTTTCGCCTGCTGAATCATTGACGGGGCAATGGTTTAGTCTAAATGAGTACGTACTTTTTCTAAAATACGCTCAGTCACTTTAGCTGGAGCTAAGGTATCAAGGTCACGCTCAACGCTGACAAAAACCTGCTGATTGATCGCAGTCAAACGCAAAATATAGCGTTCAGCGCTCTCTTGCTCAGGGGCTTTCTTTTTCGAGCTAAACAAGCGCTTAAAGAAACCGGGCTGATCTTGCTTAGCATTTTGCGCTAAGTCGACGTAATACAGACCGCTACTGCGATTCAAGTCATCAACATGAATATCCGCAGCAGCCAACGCACGACCGACACTTGACCAAGCACGATCAAAGGTGGCGTCAAGACGCAAGGTTTGAATACCGTTGCCACTCTCAACTAAAGCAACACGTTTTGGCGTGTCGTATGTTTTGCTCGCTAGCAACGAAAAAGACTCTCCTTTTTCGTTGCTGCGCTCCAAATAGATGCTCAACTCAGATAGTAAGCCGTCGGCAGCTGCACCTGTTGTTGTATTGTCAGTCCAAGCACTATCGATTCTTCCTGCCGCATCGCGTTGAGCTTGATCGATAAAGATTTCGCTGCTGTTGCGCTGTACGCCAGGTTCAATACGCACACGGAAACGTATATTTAAATCGTCGGGCGCACTGCCCCAAATCTGACGCACCAAGCTCTCTTTCAGATCACTTGGCGCATGCCACTGGGTAGTAAACTCACCTAGATGTGGGCGTTCTTCTGCAATTTTAAAACCATTGTCTTCAAAAAACTGCTGCGCTACTGGCCACACCTGCGCAGGAATACGCTGGACAACACCCCAACTTAACGGTCCACTTTTTTGTACACTGAATTCAGATACAAAAGCGCCAACAGGCAATGGTTGTGGTCGCGGTACTTTAGCCTCAGCGCTCGGCTCTGTAGAAGCGATACGATGCGGAATCGGTAACAGAGGATCAAGGTGTTTTACTTTCGCACCCTCGGGCAACTGCATTGGCGGCGTCGGGCGCGCTTCAATATAGTCGCCACCACGGTCACGAAAATAGCCATCTTGACCCCATAACCAACCACAGCCCGTTAGGCTGCTGGCAGAGACTGCTAACAAACATATTCCAGCAAATCGCTTCATGCGTTTTAAAACCTCAGATTATTTCAAAATACCGGACTGACGCATGGCCTGGCGTAAAGTGTCATGGTACTGCTCACTGAACCAAGTCAGCGGTAAACGGATACCGGCTTGAACCAAACCCATCTCAAACAGTGCCCATTTTACTGGGATTGGATTGGCTTCTAAAAACAAATTCTCATGCAACGGCATCAACTTATCATTGAGCGCCTTAGCTCCAGCCGCATCACCCGCCATGGCTAACTGACAGAGCTCATGCATCGCTCGTGGAGCAATATTAGCAGTCACGGAAATATTACCCTTACCGCCCGCCAGCATCAATTCATAGGCCGTGGCATCATCACCAGAGAACACATAGAAGTCGCTTGAGACACGAGAAATAATATCTTTAGCGCGGGAAATATCACCTGTCGCTTCTTTAATACCAATAATATTAGGTATTTTAGATAAGCGCACAACGGTATCAGCCAGCATATCGCACACCGTACGCCCGGGTACGTTATACAAAATCTGCGGAATATCGACCGTTTCAGCAATGTGTTTAAAGTGCTGGTACAAGCCTTCTTGAGTTGGCTTATTGTAATACGGCGTCACCAACAAACATGCATCAGCACCGACGCTTTTTGCGTTGCGCGTCAATGCGACTGCTTCGCGTGTGCAGTTAGCACCGGTACCAGCAATCACTGGAATGCGACCATTCACCTGCTCAACCACGCGACGAATCGTCTCAACGTGCTCTTCAACATTTAAAGTTGCGGATTCACCCGACGTACCAACCACCACTAAGGCGTCAGTCCCTTCTTCGATGTGAAAGTCTACTAACCGAGTTAATGCATGCCAATCAAGTGCGCCTTGCGCATCCATGGGCGTGACTATTGCGACCATACTGCCCGAAATCATGCAACCGCTCCTGCAAAAATAGAATAGAAAATACGAGAATGGTAATGTTACTGATGCCTTTGACCTTGCACAAGCACTGCTCGCGTCTTTGCGCATTCCACTTACGACATCTTTTAGTTACTCTAGTGCTCTTAGCGGCGTAAAATATGCCAAAGTTAACTTTCTGGAATGCTGAATGTCTGTACTCCCCTTACGTGAACAATATGTACTTATCAGCGCAATGGGCCTTGATCCTCTTGAACTGACCAACGTGATTTGCCGTGCCTGCCAAGAAAACCGCTGCTCAGTTGTCAGTAGTCGCTTAACACGTCACGGCCAGTACAGCGTATTAATTGTTCAAGCAGGTGGCACTTGGGACGCTTTAGCCCGCCTTGAAGGCTCATTACCGTCATTAGCAAAACGTTATGATCTGCAACTGACGCATACACGCAGTGAAAATGAAGAGGTACGCCCGCAAGCGCTGCCCTATATCGTGTATGTCAGCGCACTGCATCAGCCTGATATTCTTGCTGAGTTGTGTCAATTTTTTGCAGACCAACACATTGGCTTAGAAAACATCATCTACGATACCTATCAAGCCCCGCAAACCGATACCACCATGCTCAACGCAACAATTACGGTAACACTACCCGCCAGCACACAAATCAACTGGTTACGTGATCAGTTTTTAGACTTTGCTGATGCGCTCAATCTAGATGCTTTAATCGAGCCTTGGCGTCCACAAACACCTTAAGCCAGAGGATCAATCATGCTTAACCAATCGATCGAAAACTTCACCGCTGCAGCCACCAGCGAGACAACCATTCAATTAGCTGATTTAGCGGGACAACAGGTGGTGCTGTACTTTTACCCTAAAGACAATACACCTGGCTGCACCACAGAGAGCCAAGACTTTAGAGATTTACACGAGCAATTCACCGCCGCCAACACAGTGATTCTAGGTGTATCGCGCGACACACTGCGCGTGCATGAGAACTTTAAGGCTAAGCACAGCTTTCCCTTTGAACTGATCAGCGACACTGAAGAAACACTGTGTAAGCAGTTTGATGTGATTAAACTGAAAAAGCTCTACGGTAAAGAGCACTTAGGCATTGAGCGCAGCACTTTCTTAATCGATAGCGCCGGCGTACTGCGTCAAGAGTGGCGCAAAGTTAAAGTCGCCGGGCACGCCGCAGAGGTATTAGCCGCTGCACAAGCACTGCAGGCTAATACCTAAATCCCGCTAGCAGTCTTTACGCAGCCAATAGATAAACACAGCCTGCTCAACTGTTTCATGCAGCAGGCTGTGTCCGGCCAGCTTAGCAAATGAGCGAAAATCACGTTGCGAGCCAGCATCGGTGGCCCAGACCTTTAATACAGCGCCAATGGGTAGGCCATTGAGCGCTAATTTAGCTTTCAACAATGGCATTGGACAGGCTAAGCCTTGCGCATCCACTTCAGCATCATGCTGCAACTTTATTTCACTCATTTAAAAACACCACCTTAGCGCGAACATTGAGTCAGAAACGCAGTCTGAGTTAAGCATGCAATCATTTCTACTGATACGCTTGCTCACTGACCGCGCGCATTGTAGCGTATACAACTGCTTATTCTGCAAAGAGAGTGCTATGACCCTGTTACGCCCTGCTTTACTAGCGCTGGCCTGTCTGTTTGCTCAGCCTGTTTTAGCCTTTGACTTGCCTGCTCTAGGCGACTCTAGCTCGGCCATTATTTCCCCTGAACAGGAACATAAACTGGGTCGCGCTTGGCTGAGCATTTTACGCGGTCAGGTACGCCAACTCGAAGACCCATTGCTCAAAGAATATATTGAGTCCAGTGTTTATCGCCTTGCAGAAAACAGCCAACTCAATGATCGTCGCTTGGAATTTATTATCCTTGCCAGTCCGCAGCTCAACGCCTTTGCAGCGCCTGGCGGCATTATCGGGGTCAATGGTGGATTGATTCTGCATGCACACACTGAAGCTGAATACGCCTCAGTGATGGCGCACGAACTGGCACACTTATCACAGCGCCACTTTGCCCGCGGCTTAGAAGCGCAAAAACGCATGCAAGTGCCCTTGATGGCCGCCATGCTTGCTGGGGTGATTGCTGCAGCAGCTGGCGGTGGTGATTTGGGTATGGCTGCGATTGCTTCGACACAAGCTGCGGCTGTTCAAGAGCAGCGACGCTTTTCTAGACAGAATGAGCAAGAAGCTGACCGTATTGGCTTATTAAACTTACAGAAAGCCGGTTTTGATCCGCGTGCCATGCCCAGTATGTTTGAGCGCTTGATGCGCCAATACCGTTACGACCGTATGCCGCCGGAGTTTTTACTAACTCACCCGGTGTCGGAATCAAGAATCGCTGACACCCGCAATCGCTCTGAGCAGTTTAATGGTCAAGGCACTCTTGATAGCCTGTATTATCAATTGATCCGTGCTCGTGTGCAGCTGACCTTTGAAGAGACACCCGGCTTAGCGCTTAAACGTTTTCGCAGCATGCTTGAAGATGACCCAAGCCTCGAAGCGGCACGCTACGGTTTAGTACTGGCATTAATTCGCAGCAGACGACTGGATGAAGCACTCAGCAATCTCGATGTTTTATTAAAGAAAACCCCAGATAGCATTATTTATAACTTAGCCGCTATCGATATCAATCTCAGTCGCAGCCAGTTTACTCAAGCCAATCAACGTGCTGATAGTTTACTGCAGCGCCACCCCAACAGTTTCCCGCTGCGCAGTGCAAAATATGAGACTCAGCTGAAACAGAAGGATATTGCTGGTGCCCAACAGACCATCAACCAACTGTTAAAACAGCGGCCCAACGATCCGGACATTTGGTTTGAAGTAGCTGAAACTCGTGGCTTAGCCAATGATATTATTGGCTTACATGAAGCCCGCGCCGAGTATTTCTCACGAGTCGGTGATTACACGCAAGCCATTGAGCAGCTTGATTACGCTAAACGCCGCGCCAGCAATAACTTTCAACGCGCAGCACGTATTGATGCGCGCCAAAAAGCGTTGATCGAAGAAGAGCAAGCGATTAAGAAAATGCTTGACTAGCAGTTCAGCCTATACATTTAAGCTGAGATTTTACGACTAAAAACAGCCCTCCCTGCACACTACAGGCGTGGGCTATTTTAGTTTTATAAGCGCGTCAATCACGAAACAAAGCGATACCAACTGGCCTTATACAGCCTGCCGACTGAGCAGATAAATGACGCGGCGCACTCGGGTTATATACTCTGGCTCTGCAAGCAAGCTCAGTCACCAAAACACACCTGGCCACAACAAGTGCAGTTTTAATCGAACACCACCGTTTTATTATCATGAATCATCACTCGATCTTGCAGGTGGTAGCGTAAACCACGCGCCAACGCCATTTTCTCAACATCTTTACCGTTACGCACCATATCTTCAATACTATCGCGATGACTGACGCGCACCACATCCTGCTCAATAATCGGACCAGCATCTAAATCTTGCGTCACATAATGGCAGGTGGCACCAATCAGTTTTACACCACGTAAGGCGGCCTGATGGTAAGGCTTGGCCCCAATAAACGAAGGTAAGAAACTATGGTGAATATTAATCACACGACCATGGTATTTTTCACATAAATCAGGCGGTAGGATCTGCATATAACGCGCTAATACCACGCAATCCGCTTCGTGCTCATCAATTAAACGACTCACTTCAGCAAAGGCCACTTCCTTGTCCTGCGGATCAACCGGCACATGATAAAAAGGAATACCGTGCCACTCGACCATACTGCGCAGATCATCATGATTGGCAATCACGCATGGAATCTCGCAATCAAGCTCATTACGGTGCCAGCGGTGCAGTAAATCAGCAATACAGTGGGACTCACGGCTGGCCATCAGCACAACACGTTTTTTAACATCGGAGTCATTCACACTCCAAGTCATTGAGAACTCGTTGGCGATCGGCGTAAAGGCTTGCTTAAAACCATCCAGATCAAAAGGTAATGACTCTGCACGAATTTCGTGGCGCATAAAAAACCAGCCACTCTCAACATCAGAGTGATGGCTTGCCTGATGAATCCAACCATTATAGGTCGCTAGAAAACTACTGACTTTAGCAACAATCCCAACACGGTCAGGGCAAGCAATAATAAGACGAAACGTGCGCATGCAAAACTCCGAAGAATGAAGGTTTTTTATCAAAAATAATAATACAGACTATTCTACCGCCCCACCGCGCCCGAGTCAGCAAAGCAATGCCCTTCACTTGAGAATGCACAAGCAAGATAACTTATAGGCACAGCAAGCAGGCACCTGAAAAGCGAAAGAAACATCCTCAAATATAATGTTATGAGTTACTCTCTTTAATATGAATAAAACATAGCTCTATGATTATAAAAATAAATTTTATCTTTAAAAAATGCTTAATAATTTAAGTCAAACCTACTTTATAGATTACCTTTGTGTTGATATTCACATTTTAGATACCATTACAATCAAGCGTTCTTTACATAAGGCTGCTATAGGTTTACAATCTTATCCTTATTAAGGGACCACAAATTTAGCATTGCATTTGATTTGCGGTACTGGATTTTTTATAGAGTTTCACTGACACACTAGTGACTACGGACATACTCAACAATCCTTAATTTACAAACTAACTTTCATTTATAGGGTTTTCCAAATGTCATTGATTAATGAATTCCGCGAAACTAAAGAACGTATTAAAGAACTCGAAGTTCGTCTTGCTAGCTTGTCACAAGACAGCAAACTCAAAAAAGAACTCGAATTTGAAGAAAAACTGCGTGCATTGATGGCTGAGTACAATAAGTCTCTGCGCGACATCACTGTCATCATTGATCCACAATCAGCACGTGATGGCGCTGGTAAAGTGACTCGTACACGTAGCCCACGTAAAACCAAGCGCTACAATAACCCTCATAACGGTGAAGTGATTGAAACTAAAGGTGGCAATCACAAAACCCTGAAAGAATGGAAAGCTAAATGGGGCGGCGATACTGTTGAATCTTGGGTTACTATTCTAGACTGATTCAATCCAAGCTCGACTCGGTACTGTCTAACTGACTGAGTCTAAATGCCCTACTTTATGTAGGGCATTTTTATTTGAGTTACACAAACTATTAACAGCTAATTTACAGCTGATACTTCTGCTGTAATATCTGCACATACTTATACCATGCGTGTACTGCTGGATGCGCTTGTTGTTCTGGCGTTAATTGAGTATATGCGTCCAAATACTCTGCAACATTCAAAGGTGCCCCAATCAGCTCGCCTGTTAAACGCCCCTGACAAAACTGCTGCCACTGCGCCGTCTCATCCTGACTGAGCGTCTCTGGGTAATTACGTGCCCGGTATCGAAATAATAACTCAGGCAAACGTGCGTCATCAAAGGGCCAGCGCTCAGGTTGTAACTGCTCAGGCGTCGCGCGACGCACACCATCACAGAGCTTACGATCTCTCGGACCTAAAAAACCTGCATACAGCTGCTGCTCTGGATCTTGCTCAGCAAATTCGCGTTGCTCTTGATACACCTCACTGAGCTTATCTTGCCATTGCTGCTGATGATCTTTAAGCAACTGATAATGTGCCTGCCAAAGTCCATGATCAAAGTTTAAGCGCTGAGTGTCTTCTTCACGCAACACAGCCATTGGTGCAATCACTGGACTTTTATTAATATGAATCAGCTTTAACGGTATCGGTGACTCACCTTCAGCTAACTGATCATGACGCGTATATAAACGAGCCTTAAGCGCCTGCGCATCCAATTCAAGTAGTGGCATAATGTCAGCATGCAAATCACAGACAATTAACGCATTGCGATTGGTTGGATGCCACGCCAAGGGCAATACCGGCGCTAAGCAATGGCGTTCAACAGAAAACATACCCGAGACATGTAACATTGGCTTCATTAACTGAATGCGCTCTTGCACCGCATTTTTACGCCGTAAGCCATACAAGTAGTCAAACAACTTCGGTTGGCGCTCACGTAATAAACGTGCAACTGCAATAGTCGCACGCACATCGGCTAAAGCATCATGAGCTTGGCCATGATCAATCTGATTGGCTGCAGTAAAATTTTCTAACTTAAAACTGACACGCCCATCTTGCTCAGGCCACTGAATACCATCAGGGCGTAACGCCCAAGTGCAGCGCAAAACATCAATCAAATCCCAGCGACTGTTATTACCCTGCCACTCGCGCGCATAAGGATCATAAAAATTGCGGTACAAAGTTGCGCGGGTCATTTCATCGTCAAAACGTAAATTATTAAAACCTGCTGTGCAGGTGAGCGGCTCGATCATCTGTTGATGTAACTGCTCGATAAACTCAACTTCAAGCAAGCCGTGCTGCTCAAGCACATCTGGGCCAATGCCCGTGACTAGCGTTGCCATGGGATGCGGTAAAATATCATCAGCCAACTTGCAGTAGATATTCAGCGGCTCACCGATTTCTTCCAACTGCTCGTTGGTGCGAATACCAGCAACCTGTATCGGCCGATCAGTGTGCGCTGCGATACCTGTGGTTTCAAAGTCATACCAAAAAATACTGCCTGTCATTGCATTCACTCCTGCACTGCCATTTTAATTCTAAACAATGGCCCAACACCCATCTATTCTACTAACCTGTCTAACGAATTCTTACTGTGATGAATGCTGAGCTAACAATCTGAGGCAAGGGTACAGAGCGTGCGCTACAGTTGCATCCCCTGCCCCCGACTCATCTTTACTATAGTTGTTAAACTTAAATATGCGCTGCTGGTTTTTTACTTATAATCAGCCTGCTTATATTCCGACTCTATTAACCTTGACTGACGCACTTTGAAAAATCACACTTGCACTCATAGCTTGGCGCTCACAGCCACTGTCACCACAGCGCTATGGAGATTGATATGGAATATTAGCCAAACGCTATATGCAACCTGCTGCGCCCTAAAAAACAACACTCGAGGCTTAAGCAAACACGTCACTTGTATTGCACCGATGCTGATGTGCGCTCTGCTGTGCAGCTTTTTACCTGTCGTTTATGCCGCTGAGAATGAACAACCGAGTGCGAAAAATGATGAGCTCAGCGCAGATAACCCTCGCTTACTCAAGCAAATGCTCAATAGCGAACAAGCACAACACAGCATCAAGGTTATTTTAGCTCAACACCGACTAACGCCAACCAGCGAACTTGAGCAGAGCCTGCCATATCAAACCTTTACGCAGGCGATGACATCCTTTTTACGCGAACAAGAAATTGCCGTTGAGTCCATTTCAAGCTTAGCGCAACTTGCCACGCCCACTTATATTGGCCAGTACACACTATTTTTATTAGACACTGACGCAGCGCTGACCGAGCAATACCAAGCTCAACTTTTGTCTTGGGTGGCACAGGGCGGCCATTTAGTACTGTCTGCAGAGACTACCCTAGACAATCCAGAATTCTCTTTACTGCAGCACTTGGGTATTAAAAAACAAAAGATTATCACTCAAAGCAGCTTAGACACACAGGCGGCACAGTACTCAACAGCACACTCAGATCGACACTCTGCGCCGCTCAAACCAACACAACTGACCCGCCTCTATCTTGAAAATGAACAGTCGCCGGCTTATTTAGCCTTTGCTAATAAGCTGCATCTACAAGATAGCGACAATCGTGCCCATGCCTGGGCAAACAGCCCAGCAGGCACTCATTTATTGCAACTCACTTACGGCGATGGACTGCTCACCGTGCTCAGCGATTTCAGTCTATGGCAGCGGCAATATATCAACCAATATGACCATGCTTGGTTACTTTGGTATCTAAGCCAAGACTCAGACGTCCTCCTGTTGAATCAATCTACGCAGCTTGGTGTATTGGCTCGATTTTGGCAGCGCTACGTAGTTATTTTTTTATGCTTACTGGCCCTACTGATATTCAGCGCTTGGTATGCAGCGCCACGTTTGGCACAACGATACTCTGGCTTCGCCAAAAACCACGGATTCACTCAAGCGCAAATCCATGCTTTAGGCCAGCTCTCTTATAGTAGTCAACGCAGCCTGATTATCTCGCTACAAAAAGATATTCAGCGTTATGCACACCTTCACGTGCCAGCCCCCCAACATCAAACAGTTGCCGAACAATGGCAACAACTACAACAGCTCAGCGGCCTACCCATCACTTTTATTGCACAAAGCATGCGTCCGCCGCCAATCAAGAAACTCTCTACCCCGCTTTTTCTTCTACATATGGCACGCTTACGCCAGTTAAAAAGCGCACTCGGCCACACCCAAGATCAGACTCCTTAATATATAAGGCCGATTAAGCTATAGCGGGATCTTTAAAAGAATACAGCACTGCTGAGCAGTCTAAGTGATAAACACGCTCCATTCATCCTATTCATTCAGCCTGCAACGCCATTTAAAACGACGATACTTGCAGCTAGTAGTTTATATAGAACACAGCTTAAGCTAGTCTTAAATGATATCAGCAGCCTGTCTGTGTATTGACTGACTTAAACACCGCTGCATACTTCTCGCTAAGGAGCTTTATTATGGAATTGCATCAACTTTTAGTCGTCATTGATCCGACTTCAGGAGATTCACAGCCTTCTTTGGAACGCGCCACATGGGTCGCTCAACGTTCTAATTCAGCGGTTGAGCTACTGCTCTGTGAATACAACTCAGCTTTAGATGGTGGCTATTTTTTTGACGGCCCAGCACAGAAAAAAGCACGTGATTCATTACTAGAAAATCGCAGCATGTGGTTGGAACAACTGGCACAACCTTTACGCGATATTGGTATCACAGTGACGGTTGAAGTGCGCTGGGGTAAACCGCTGCACAGCATGATCTTACAACGCATTGATGAGCTTAAGCCTGATCTTGTGTTACGTGATGCAACCTCACATAATTTATTGCAACGCTTATTCTTCAACAATACCTCGTGGCAGTTGATTCGCCAATGTCCAGTCCCGCTTTGGTTAGTTCGTAAAGGCCAGTGGAAAGGTGAGCGTATCTGTGCGGCAGTTGACCCCGTGCACAGCTCAGACAACACCTCTGCACTGGATCACTTTATTGTTCAGTCAACAACTTACCTAGCTGAAACCTTAGGTCTGCAAGCCGACTACATGCACAGCTATGCGCCACTACCCCGCACCATGGTGTTCGATACAGAACTGGTTGCCGCCTATGATAAATATGTTGAACGCAGCGCCACACAACACCGCGAAGCTTTTGAAAAACTGATGGTCAATTACCCGGTTGAAAAAACCAATCGCCATTTGGTAGAAGGCTTCCCAGAGGAAAGTATTCCAGCCTTTGTTGAAGAACACGGCGTGGACTTACTGGTAATGGGTGCCATCTCACGCAGTAACCTAGAAAACGCACTGATTGGTAATACCGCAGAGCGTGTACTGGAAGCTGTGCAAACTGACTTGCTTGTCATCAAACCGCAACCTTCAGCACAGTAAGCTGTATCCCTGCCGTTGCTACTGCAGCGGCGGGTTGATAGGTTCAAATGATCAATCTCACCGTACAGGAGCCACAATATGTCTTTGCGCCGCACCAAAATTGTTGCCACCATTGGACCCGCCAGCAGTTCAACAGAAGTCATCGAACAGTTGATCTTGGCCGGTATGGATGTCGCACGGTTAAACTTCTCACATGGCCATGCGGATGAACACCGTGCTCGTGCATTACAAATTCGCGAAATCGCCAAGCGCCTTAACCGTAACGTTGCACTACTGGGCGACCTACAAGGTCCAAAAATCCGTATTGCACGCTTTACCGATAAAATCATCGAATTACAAACCGGCGATTCTTTCCGCTTTTCCATTACCCATCCGCGTGATGCCGGTAACCAAGACGTTGTCGGTATTGATTACCCTGACCTGGTCACTGACTGCGGTATCGGTGATGAATTGCTGCTGGATGACGGCCGCGTAGTGATGCAAGTGGTTGCTGTATCGGCTGACGCTTTAGATTGCAAAGTGATTGTTGGCGGCCCATTATCCGACAATAAAGGCATCAACCGCCGTGGTGGTGGGTTAACCGCGCCAGCCCTGACTGAAAAAGATAAGCATGATATTCGTTTAGCCGCTGAACTGGATCTGGATTATTTAGCGGTTTCATTCCCTCGTGATGCCGCTGATATGAACCTGGCTCGACGCCTATGTGCAGAAGCTGAGTGCCATGCTTGGTTAGTGGCAAAAATCGAACGCGCTGAAGCGGTGATGAATGATGAAGCCTTAAATGGACTCATCAGCGCCAGTGATGCGGTGATGGTTGCGCGTGGTGATTTAGGCGTGGAAATTGGCGATGCTGAATTAGTTGGCATTCAAAAGAAAATCATTGCCGCTGCACGCAAGCAAAACAAAGCAGTGATCACCGCCACACAAATGATGGAATCGATGATTCACAGCCCGATGCCTACCCGTGCGGAAGTATCGGATGTGGCCAACGCTGCGCTGGACTATACCGATGCGGTGATGCTCTCAGGAGAAACAGCCGTCGGTGAGTACCCTGTACAAACAGTCGCCGCGATGGCGCGTGTATGTTTGGGTGCAGAGAAAAACCCAATTATGCGCCGTTCTGGGCATCGGGTGGGTCAGCAGTTTGAGCGCTGGGATGAAAGTATTGCTTTGGCAGCCATGTACACGGCCAATCACTTCCCTGGCGTTAAAGCGATTATTGCCCTGACTGAAAGTGGCTATACACCATTAGTGATGTCACGCATTCGCTCATCCATGCCCATTTATGCCTTCTCCTCAACGCGTCGAACTCAAGCGCGAGTGGCCTTATTTAGAGGCGTATACTCAATCCCCTTTAATCCAAGTGAAACCTTATCAACCTCGGTGAGCCAAGCGGCCGTCGATGAGCTGGTTAAGCGTGGCATTGTGCAAAATGGCGACTGGGTGATCTTAACCAAAGGCGATAGTTATCATAATATTGGCGGCACCAATACGATGAAATTACTGCAGGTGGGTAATATCGTTTAGTTGATAGAGCGAAACCATCACTGGGTGCTGATACTCAGTGATGGTGCTTATAGTTTAGATCCTAATCCCTAAAGCTTTAATCATCTGCTGCAACTGTGCTTGCGGCTGGCTAAGTTGCACCTGTACATCAGGAATTTCACGGCGCACCGGATAGTTTTTACGCACACTATCAAAAGCCGCCCGGCGCTGCTCGGTATCGCCCTGCAGACTTAAACGAAACCGCGCATCATCACCACGCAGGTCATATACCGCTCGACAAACAACGCGCAAGGCCTCAGCGACAGGGGTGTGTGCCGCCAACTGCAGGCTTAATAATGTCTGTTCTGGAAAGGCTATCGCTGTTTGAGTAGGGATAGCAAAGTGCTGACAAAACGCTTGATAAATCTGCTCAGTGCCACGAATTTTACCGTCTAAGCTGTAACCGGCAATATGCGCCGTAGCTATATCACAACGCTGCGCCAGCTGCGCATCCACTTGCGGCTCACCTTCCCATACATCCAAGACCGCACGCACATCAGAACGCTGCGTTAAAAACTGCTTGAGTGCCTGATTATCCACCACCGCACCACGGCTGGCATTGATCAACCAACTGCCTTTTTTCAAGGTCTGCAATTGCTCTGCGCCAAGCAAATGATGCGTCGGCCACTCACCCAACTTGGTTAAGGGTGTATGCAGACTGATGGCATCGCAGCGCTCAAGCAAGGTTGCTAAATCAACATAATCACCACCTTCACGCTGTTGACGGGGTGGGTCACAGACCAACACCTGCCAACCTAAACCCCGTAGCACCTGCACTAAACGCTCACCCACCTGCCCTGCGCCCACCACACCAAAGCAACGTTGCGCTAGATCGACGCCGTCACGCTCGGCCAGTGTCAGCAAAGCACTCAGCACGTAATCCACCACGCCACGAGCATTACAACCCGGCGCACTGGCCCAGCCAATACCTTGCTCAGCAAAATAGTCGATATCTAGATGATCAGTACCGATGGTGCAGGTGCCGACAAATTTCACTTGAGAACCTTCCAGCAGCGCGCGATCCACCTGACTCACCGAGCGCACTAACAGCACTTCAGCATCAGCCAGCACGGCACGATCTAAGCTGCGGCCCGCCACACGGCGCAGTGAGCCATGATGCTCAAACACCTCCAGCATCGGAATATTTTCATCAGCAAGTATGCGCACCTGTGTATCCTCTTTAATATTTAAGCCAAAGCTGTCACGCAACTGAGCAGGTGAATGATAGCTACCTTACGATCATCGCAACATAGTAAACTATATGCACTGTCAGCGTATTTAACAGCTGCCATCGATCCCGCATATCTCACCCCCGCTCTGCGCAGCAACCCTTGCTGTATAGGCTTTATTTCTAGGCTGTTTTGTATGTCAACTGTGTCCCGTTACCAACGTGTTTTTATTGAATGGCGTGCCCTGCTTAAACTGGCCGTGCCGATTATTATTGGGCAACTGGCCAATACTGCGATGGGCTTTGTCGATACGGTGATGGCCGGTCGTGTCAGCCCCAATGACTTAGCGGCTGTTGCCTTAGGAAACTCAATGTGGATACCGCTCTTTTTATTAATGAGCGGTATTTTACTAGCCACCACCTCTAAGGTATCGCACGCCTTTGGCCGTGGCGCCGAACTTGAAATGGGCCATTTAGTACGTCAAGCCCTTTGGTTGGGTTTTGCCATCGGTTGTGTATTAGCTGTTGCTCTATGGAATGCTCAGCCCGTATTGTCATTGATGGGTGTTGATCCAATCTTGATTGAACCGGCCATGGGCTATTTACGTGCCGTGGCCTGCGGCTTTCCCTGTGTTGCCATCTATCTAGTGTTTCGCTGCTACAGCGATGCTTTAGGCTTAACCCGCCCCAGTATGGTGATTGGTATTTTAGGGCTGCTGCTTAATATCCCGCTGAACTATATCTTTATCAACGGTCACCTAGGCTTGCCAGCCATGGGCGGTGTCGGCTGTGGTTGGGCGACCGGCTTGGTGATGGTGTTTATGATGTTCGCCATGTTTTTTTGGATACGCTGGGCTGAGTATTATAAATCCAGCAAAATATTCGCGCGCTTCGAGTGGCCGCAACTGCGCGCCCAGAAAAACTTACTGTCATTGGGCTTACCCATTGGCGTCTCAATTTTTGCTGAAGCCAGTTTATTCTCGGTGATTGCTCTATTGATTGGCGGACTGGGGGCCAATGTGGTCGCCGGTCATCAAATTGCCCTGAACTTCAGTGGCATGGTATTTATGATCCCCTACTCATTAGCCATGGCTACCACTGTGCGAGTCGGCCAAGCTCTGGGCGCAAACCGTCCGCGTGAAGCACGTTTTTCAGCAGGCGTGGCCATGGGTACTGGGCTACTCTGCGCCTGTATCTCAGCCAGCTTAATGTTTTTACTGCGTGAACATATTGCCAGTATCTATACCACTGATGCCGCCGTATTAGCTGTGGCCACTTCTTTGATTATCTATTCAGCCATCTTTCAGTTTTCCGATGCAATTCAGGTTACTGCCGCTGGTGCTTTACGCGGCTATCAAGATACCCGCCTGACTATGCTGATCACGCTGTTCTCCTACTGGGGTGTAGGCTTACCGATTGGCTATATGTTCGGTCTCAGCGATTACTTTGGAGTGGCAGAGGGCCCCGCAGGCTTATGGCAAGGACTGATTGTAGGCCTAAGCTGTGCAGCGGTGATGCTGGGCATACGTTTGCATAAAATCGCCCGCCGCGAGATTTATGCACTGGCTAAACCAGCCATCCAGCATTAATA
This sequence comes from Thiopseudomonas sp., assembly GCA_035271365.1. Lineage (GTDB taxonomy): Bacteria > Pseudomonadota > Gammaproteobacteria > Pseudomonadales > Pseudomonadaceae > Denitrificimonas. The sequence continues at coordinate 24,663 of DATERS010000149.1, read as the reverse complement.
CATCATGGCCCACTGTTATTGCGCTAATAGCTTGAGTTTAGGGATCAATTCAAGCTATTAATCTAAAAAATAAATAATATAAAAATGAGTGCAGTTAACTTATCAACTTTATAGCACTCTGCTTAACGCGCAAAGCTATAGCGTATGCGGCTTTAGTCAAACAATCCACAATCCCTGTGGATAACTCTGTGTATAACATGCTTATAGATTCTGTGAGCGGCCACTGTACGGGGCTTTGCTACAAACTGATGATTTTTTCACCAATCAGTATAACTCCTTATAAAACAAGCACTTACAAAGTCAATAGGCATATAAGTCGCAGTTACAATCGCCACCAGCTGATTTTAATAAAACACCTGTATAAATGTGCACAACTTATTTCCGGACGGTAAAAGTGCAACAGATATCAAGGGCATAAGCCGACTTTATTTGAAGTATTTTGCTGCCTTTTGGGTTGACAAACACATAGACACCCCTAAAGGCAGCTCGACTAACGCGATTTAATCTGCATCGATCCATCACTGGCACTCAGCGCATGCCAATCCGGACGGTACATCGACTCAACTTGTGCTGGCGGCACCACATAACGACCTGGCGTTACCGCGCGCGCTAAATACAGTAAATGCATGGTTTGCTCTGCAGGTATGGATAGCGCTGCCACATAGCGATCATCGCGGTACTCTTGATGGACAATATCGGCATTGAGCATCGCTTCCTGCCAATCACGCAGTGCCGTACTGGCATGACTTAAACTGGCTGAACTTTGCGCTAGGTTTTGATTCTCCAACTCCAGTCCTGCTGGCAGTAAATCCACCAACAAAGCATCCGGTACCGCTTGCGTTGCACGCACGGCTAAATGCACCAGCACTAGATCGCCGCTGCGCAAATGGCTCAAGCTTAACCGCTCACCTTGTGGATTGAAGTACTGACGTTCAATGCTCAACACATCTCCGCCCGCAGCAGGTGCTTGCCTTGGATAACCGGACAACTCTAAACGCTGATAGAGATCGCTGTCACTGGGCGTACTTAAGCTCAGTCCGGCCTGTAACTGTTGAGTATTGAGCAGCAACTGACTGTTCTGTGCTGATATCGCAATATTCTGCGTACCCGCCTGTAATTGTGCTTGCCAGGTTGTATCTTCGCTACCTAACTGCGCGCGGGCGGCCATAAACAACGCGTTGCGCTCTTGCGTTGACAAGCCTTGACGCATATTGAGCTGACTCGCTAAGGTAAACATACGCTCAGTCTGCTCGCCCGGCGCTAAGTCATGCTCTTGTAACAAGGCAAGGATCTGCGCCTGATCACGCAACTCACTGCCGAAATCAGCCATATACAAATCATCACTGCGCTGCACATTCAGCCCCGCATGCAAGGCTTGATCGGCTTTGGGCTTATCACCCATCCACTGCAAAGCTAAGGCTAAATGCACCAACGGCAAACCAGAGCGCGCATGCTGACGACGTTCAAATAAGCTGCGCAATGCGCCTAAGGGTGCACGCTTGTCACGTGCTAAAACAAAACCTGCATACGCCTGCACAGCAAAACGCGTACTCTCTGGCGCTTGACTGTAATCGCTTTCAATTAAGTAGCCTTCTTGTAAGTAACGCAACACTCGCTCTTGCGCAGACTTTAGGGCCGCTGCCGGCACAGCAAAACCTTGCTCGCGAGCACGCAGTAAAAAGTCCGTTACATAGACTGTCGCCCAATACTCTTCAGTACCTTCGGCACTCCACATAGCAAAACTGCCGTTGTAACGCTGCATCGCGACTAAACGCTCAATGCCAAACTCGATCTGCTGACGGCGCTGCTCGGGTGTATCCGTGCTTAATCTGACGCCATCCAATTGAGCATCACTGATATACAACGCCGCCATTAAACCACTGGTGGTTTGCTCAGAGCAGCCATAAGGATAGGCATCCAGTGCCCGCAAATGCTCTGCAATATTCAAGGGTGGACGACTGGACACACTGAGCGTCGCCTCAAGACCACTGGTTTGATAGCCAGCCAGCGCTTCAGGCGGTAATTGCCATGCTTGGTTGGCACTGATTGCCGCTTGATAGCTGCGACGTTCAGCGGGATACGCCGGACGCACACCTATTGTCCATTGACGTGTCAGCGCTGCTAAATCTTCATCAGGCAATTGCATGCCCTGCACCTGCAGATGTAACTCACCTTGGCCAAAACCAGCCAAGGCAGTCACAGGCACATCAATGATTTTACGCTGCTGAGCCGCCAACTCGACTTGAATTTGGCGCGATACTTCGGCAATGGACAGTAAACCACTGCTGCGCAAGTGCACCGTCACAGTTTGTGTTTGCTCAGTCAGATTATGTAAATCCAAAGCCACCTGACTTTGATCACCACCGGCTAAAAATCGCGGTGCAGACAGCTCGGCAACCAAGGGTGCAACCACCTCAATCGGCTGCTCAGCCATACCAAACTGACTGTCAGTCCAGGCTTGGGCAGTTAAACGTAAGCGACCATTGAAATCTGGAATATCCAGAGTGATGTCCGCTTCGCCTTGTGCATCTAAGGTGACCGCTGTGCTTTGTAACGCGACAATATTAACGTTGCTTGTGGGCCGCTGACCGCCTTTGGCCAAGTCAGCGTCACCACCAAATAGCATGCGCGCTAAACGTCCCTGACCGCCTTCAATCAACTGCCCATAGACATCAAACTGATCAACGCGGTAACCTTTACGCGTAAAGAACCCAGCAAAAGGGTCCGGCGCAGAAAAGTCCGTAATATTTAAAATTCCCACATCCACTGCAGATAACAGCACCTGTACTGGCCCTGCTAGCGACTGTCCGTCCATGCCCTGCGCTTTAACTTTAACCGTCAATGGCTGACCTGGACGCATCCGCTCTGGCGCCTGCAAACTCACAGCTAATTCACGCTCTTGACGTTGCAAAGGCAAATGCAATAAACCCACTGCACGCTTGGGCGTAATATGGGCTTGACGCTCGCCAGGGCGCACCACTAAAGCGCTGATATACAGATCATGGCGCAACCAATCACTGGCGATAGGAATATCAATGGTTGTACCTTCAGCAGGCACATTGAGCGGCTGCCACCACAGTGGGCCATCAGCCGACTCAACCAGCACATAACCACTGCCTGCCGCAGGTGCATTAATGGTGACTCGTGCGGTATCACCATTGTTATAAGCCGGCTTATCCAGCGCCAGCTTGACCTGATCCGGACGCACCGCACCACCTAAGGCATTATCTTGCGCCGCATAACCGGCCCAAAAACTTAGACTGCTGACCAGTCCAGTGCTCGGGTCTTCCACCTCAACACGATAGGGGCCCCACTGCACTGGAAAACTGACCTTTGCGGTATTGCCTGCGGCAATTTTGACACTGTGCTCGCTGACCCTAATCATCTTTTTATTATGATGATGGCTCCAGCCGCTGCTATCAGAATAATTCCAATAATAATCACGACGCTCACGAATCAAGCGTACTTTCAGCTGCTCAGCCGCCAGTTTTTCACCCTGTGCGTTGGTTAAAACCAATTCAAATTCAGGCTCACTGTCGGCATCAACATCTTCACCTTGATACACGCCACGCACACCGGGCAATTGCTCAGCAGGCCACACAGCTTGCAGCACGCGGCGCGTCACTGGACGACCGGCTGACTCCAAAATACTGGCCTGCACAATCAAGTTCAGCGGTGATTGGCTCTCTTGCCATTGGCTATCAAGCTGAATTTGCGCCTGACCTTGCTCGTCGAGCACCAATTCATCTAAATCAATACCTTGATGAATGGACTCATCATCCGCTAGACCAAACTGAAAACCTGGCAAAGCACTGACCGCATCACGTAAAGGCCGCACATACAACTGACCGGTAATACGGTTACCCGAAGCCGGTGCGCCATATAAATAACGCCCAGCCACCTCAACCTTTAATGCATCTTGCGGCTTAATCGGTGTGCTATTAGCGTGTAAATCTAAGGCTAAACGCTCAGGCAAAAAGTCTTCCACTAAAATATCGTAGACCTGTTCAATGCCACCGCCTAAATCAAACAGTAACTGCCAGCGTCCTGTCGGTGCATTGGCGCTAATAGGTAACTGGTATTGATAAAAACCTTGCGCATCCGCCTCCCAAACAAATTGACGACTGACGTGTTGATCAGGACGGCGCACTTCAACTTTAATCGGTTGCGTTGCTACCTGCTGCCCATCCGCATCGCGCAAAAGACCATTGAGCAATACGGTTTCACCCGGACGGTATAAATCTCGCGGACCAAAGACAAACAACTGCAAAGCCTGCCCTGCTGGGCCTTCGATGGCAAACTCAGCCAAATCCAAACTGGCACTGTTTAAACGTAAAAAGCTGGTGTGCTGACCATGCTGCGCGACCAATACATCAGCCTTATCGGTGACAGGTAACTGCACATGACCTTGTTTATCGGTTTTGCCTGAGGCCAATAATTGACCTTCTTTATCGAGCAAGCGCAGATCAATCGCTTCTAAAGCAATGCCATTGGATAAACCTTGAGTAAACACATCCAACTGCTGACGATAGCGGTGCACTGACACACCGATATCACTGATTGAAAATACGGTGGCCGGTTGTGAGTAATTATACGTGCCCGCCTCGCGCATCACTGCCAAATACACGCCGGCTTCATTGAGCGCTAAAATAGGCTTGATCGGTAACTGCAATGTTTCACGGGTATTGAGCGCAGGGCTGAGTTGAAAACGCGCGCTGTGTACTAAATCGGCTAAGGGTAAAAGCTCGCGAGACTCCCAGGTTTCCAAGCTGCGATTGCGACCCCATTGCGCTAAAAACTGCGGCAAGGCATTGGCTTTAATACGGAAAAACTCAACATCCACATGTTCAACATTCAGCGCTAAGACTGGCAAGCCTTGGCTGAATGCCGCCGGTAGCAAAGAACCGCTACTGGCAAAGCCCACTGAGGGTTGTAAATCACGGGTTTCAATTGTCGTGCTGTAATCTTTGGCCAACTGCTGCTGATTAAATGCCATTAAACCGGCATCCACACTGACAATTAAGCTGCGCTTGGGTGGGACATGGCGTAAGCGCAATTCTAATAAGTCATCACTTAACTCCCAAGCACCGTCCAGCTTGCCATTTTTACTGTCGACTGCATGCACTTTTTGCGCAAAGTTTTGTTCAGCTTGCAGCGGCACGGAAAAAGTGAGGCTCAGCACACTGGCGCCGTCCTGCTCAATTTCTGAGGCATCCACCACCTGCAGCGCTTGATCTTGATAGCGTTCAGCCAATAGCGCGGGGTCATTGCGCTGTTGCGGCGTTGGCACAACCTCACTACTTACAATCTGCACTGTTGGTTCAACCTGCGGCTCACTTGAATCACAAGCGGCCAGCATTAAAAACAATAGCGTACCGATAAGTCCTTTGCGCCACATAGACAGCTCCAGCATGGAATAAATGATCAGTGGCTACTATAAACCACTGCAGCACGCCATGCAGTGAGCAACGTAATAAAAATAAAATACAGCGTAAAACAGTTATGCACACAAGCTGTGGATAACCATGTGCATAATATGTTCGAACATCGCGCAAAGGCCATTGGTAGCACAGCGTGCCGTTTCTGGTCGTTTCTTGATCAACTGCAAACCTATAGTCAATTCAAGCACTTACCTATCGAAAAGCAATCCATAGCCCATATATCATATCGCGTGATATACAATCATCACGCGCGCTATAATTGTGCATATATGGTTTATAAGCGCAGCCAAGGATAACTTCTTATTGAAAGACCTCTTGAGCTTGCTAGAATGCGCCCATGATCTGATAAGGCATCCTATGAAACGATTTAATTTACGCAACGAGATTTTATTGCAGCTGGTTGAGTCTGCCCAAGACGGTATTGTTGTGGCCGAAAAAGAGGGTGATGACACCATCTTGGTTTACGTCAATCCAGCTTTTGAGCGATTAACCGGCTATAGCGCTGATGAGATTCTCTATCAGGACTGCCGTTTTTTGCAGGGTGAAGAGACCAATATCGATGCAGTCAAAGTGATTCGTCACGCCATTGATGACCAAGCACCAGTGCGTACCGTGCTGAAAAACTACCGCAAAGATGGTTCTGAGTTCTGGAATGAACTCAGTGTCACGCCGTTTTATGATGAGTTGGATCAAATCACCTACTACATCGGCATTCAAAAAGATGTCACCACGCAGGTGGAGCTATCTTTAGAACTTGAAGCAGCACGTGAAACCATTCAGCGTTTAACTGAACAGCTCACAACCAAGTCATAAGTTCAGCGGTCTAAACCACTGTGAATAGATTCGTAATTCACAGTTAACGCTCGGTGCCTGCAGATCGTCCAAACTGTCATTACCCAACACCCAGGTGCGCATTGAAGCGTACTTTTTAAAGCAGGTGTTCCACTGTTCTGTCGCTGCCGCACTATGGTCTACAAAGAGCACAGCTTTAATCGCCAAAGGCCGTGCCACGGCTAAGATCTGCTCAAGCGTTGCAGAATCGCTCAACTCAATGGCTTGATAGCCTTGCTCAAAACAAAACAAGGCCACCAGCTTTGCCAGATGCTCAGGTGTTTGCGCAGCCTTTTGGATCACAATACGCTGACTGGGTAAAATGGGCTGACTATAGAGACTGTGTAAACGCACCTGTAAACGCCGACTTAAGCTGCTATGCCAAAATGCTAATAATACGCTTGAGCTCTCTTGTGCCTGCAAAGTCTGCTCAATTTCAGGCAACAGCATATGTATCGCATTAAGACTGTAGTCTGCAAAGAGACGATCTAGCACACGCTCAAGTGCTTGCACTTGTAACTGCGTCACCGCCTGACAGATATTGGCAAGCAGCGCACTGTAATCACAACTAGGGAGTTGCGCGGCGGTTTGCATCTGACGTGGCGGAGACTCACTGATCACCGCTTTAATCCGACTGATCGGTACGCCTTCAGCCATCAAACGTAATGTTTCATGTAAGAAATCAATATGCTCTTGGCTGTACAGACGGTGCCCTGATTTGGTGCGCACCGGTTCAATTAATTGATAACGGCGCTCCCATGCACGCAGGGTAATCGGATTCACCCCAGTCAACCGAGCCACTTCGCGGATGGGGTACAGTGCGTTCTGGTCGATTGCATCGCTCATTAGACATTATACTCAGTAAGGTTTTTTGATAATAAATCGTATACATAACTTATGCAGCAGCAGGTAATTGTACCGCTGAAGCGCAATTTTGGCGATGCTTTAGCGGCTTACAATCTTAAGCCCTGAATTAAGTCGCGCTTGAGTTGTGCTGACAAAGGTTTTTCACCCAGCCAAATACCAAAGTACAGCGCTTTAAATCCTAGTGTTTCAATGCGTACCAACTCACGATCATTGAGTAATAAACGCGTGCCCTGCCCCGGTTGAAAATCCAACTGATAGCAATCACCGGCCTGCACCGACTGATAAGCATTATGCAAACGCTTTACCGCTTCTTGCAGTTCATCCGGCAAATCCTTAGGCAAGCCCTGTTGCGCACCCTCAATAAAATTATCAACCGAGAGTGGTCGCACATAACACAACTCAAGTCGCGCCGATGTATCGTCAGCCAGAGCCCGCTCTAACGTTAGATCTGCTTGGGTGAAAAACGCAGCGTCGTAGACTTTAAACAGCCCCCAACGCGCGACGCCTTCACCGACTTGAGTGATGTTAGCGCTGGCCATATTGCTCAGCGCTAACAGAATAAAGCAGCACAGAATCCTCACGGCTGTGCCTTGCTAAAAAACAATGTCACTTCGCCCACCTTAAAGCCCCACTTAGTGACTGCAGCACGATTGAGCATCACGCCATCGGATTGCAAAAACATCCAGTCATCAAATTTCACATGAATACTGCTGTCCTTGTAAGGTAAGTCCAAAGTGTAGCGCCAGTTAAAGACTGATCCTGCGCTGTAGCCTTGAGCTTCGCCAATCACATCACCGGCCGTACCGCTGTATTGGTTCTGCGCCAGGCGCTTAATCACCCAAACGCGCTGTTCTTTTTCACCGTCGTCATAGACAAAGCGTTCATCGAGAGTAAGGACATCACCCTCAACTGTACCGCTGATATCCACCGTAAAGCGGCGTTTGACTGCGCCAGCACGGTCTTGAAACTGACCATAGGCTTGAGTTTTACCAGCAAAATAAGTGAACAAGTCCAGCTTAGGTTCGGTGTGCGCATAATCTTGCACTTTAGGTGAACTGCAACCCGCCAACACCAGCACAGCACACAAGGCTAATAGAAATTTACGAATACTCATCACGCATGCTCCAGTGTCAGTTGCACGACATCAGTGGACTGGGTTTCAAAGCCCACACGGCAATAATCCAGGTAATAGCGCCAGATACGCTGAAAGCGCTGGTCATAGCCCAGTTCAAGTAATTGCTCAGATTGGGTATTAAAGGTCTGCTGCCACAGTTGCAAAGTGCGTGCATAGTCTTGGCCAAAAGCCAACTCATTGGTCACTTTAAAACCGTGCTCTTGCGCCAGCGCATGCAGTTGCTGCTTAGAGGGCAACAGTCCGCCAGGGAAAATAAACATCTGTATAAAATCCACGTCATCTTGATAGCGTTCAGCACGTAGATCTTCAATAGTGATGACTTGCAAAACAGCTTTACCACCTGTTTTCAGCAGTCGCTTTAGTTGAGTAAAATAATCGTGCCAATACTCTTTACCCACTGCTTCAAACATTTCAATACTGACAATATGATCAAACTGGCCTTGCTGATGACGGTAATCCATCAACTGCAATTGTGCTTGCTGCGCTAAGCCTTGGCGCTGCATACGTTGATTAGCAAACTCAAGCTGCTCAGTGGATAAGGTAATTCCCGTGACATTGCAGCCCTGTTCCGCCGCTCGCTCAGCAAAACCACCCCAGCCACAACCAATTTCAAGAATATGATCGCCAGCTTGCCACTCCAGCTCATCTAAAATGCGCTGGTACTTATTGGCTTGCGCCTGCTCCATACTTTGCTCTCGCTCAGTAAATAAAGCGCTGGAGTAGCTCATAGTTTTATCCAGCCACAGCTGATAAAAATCATTACCTAGATCATAGTGCGCACTGATATTTTCACGGCTGTTTTCAATCGAGTTGTGATTTTCACGATGACGCTTTAAAAAGCGCTGATAAAACCAGCTATAGCCTAAACGTGTATCACTCAGCGCCTGCTCATTGGCTGCACCTAAGCGCAGCAAGGTATAAAGGCATGGCGTATCGATTAATTGGTCAGCATAGGCTTTAGCAAAGCCCAGCTCTCCTTGACTACTAAATAACCAAATAAACTTGATAGGATTTTTAATCGTCAGCTGTGCATGAGCGCCTGCTTTATTACCGGTAAAGCGACGCTCTTGCTCACCAATACGGACCGTCAATGAACCATATTGAATGCGCTCAAAGGGTAAGTACTTCAGAAATAAAGTCGCTAACTTCGGCGCCTGGGACAAGCCCTGCAACCAGGTGTGTGTACGCATTAACATAACTCCATCTTAGAATGACCGTATTGAATAGCTTCTAAATGCTTAGGCGTACGGCGAAACTTTCCGCCTTTGATAAAAATCTTTAACGCCCACCAATGAATCAAGCCAATCACTTTGAGCATACTCACTGGTGCAAAACCGACTTGCTTAAGCAAGTGACTATCTGTTAACTCGAGCACTTGCCCTGCTTCACTGGCGCTAAAAAACTCCACGCCTTGGCGCGTTTCACGAATACTGGTAAATAATTTCTGCGCCGGTAGTCCCAAGCGAAAGTGGTAACGAGCGTCCATATCAATAAACGGCGAGACATGAAAAATTTTCTCGGCTTGCGCTTGAATGCTTTTACCAACCGGCTCAGTAACTTTCAGCACATAGTGATGCCACTGACCAAAGGTGTTACTCACTTCAGCAATAATGGCAATCAGCTGCTGATCCGCATCGTAGGCGTACCACATTGACAGCGGATTAAAGCTGTAACCCAAAATTCTCGGGTAACACACTAACTCCACACGCGCTGGGCGTGCAACACCGTACTGGGCTAGAAAGTCATCCGCCCATTGGCGCCACGGCGTGCCATCACGTGGGCCATGATCCTTGTAATTCAAACTGACCAGGTTAAAACGATTCATGCTTAACCAGCGCAGCTTTTGGGCTTCTTGCTCTATGCAATCCAAATCGACCTTAATGCTGAAAGTGCGATAGGCAAACCGATACTCCACCGGCTGCTGACGCGCATGCGCGACCTGACTGACATAGAGTGCAGAGCTCATTACGCCTCCCACGGCAAAGCAATTTGCCAAAGTTTTGCTACACGTGCAGCACTGGCTAGACCATCTTCATGGAAACCATAGCCACCGTAAGCGCCTGCAAACCAGCAGTTTCTTAAGCCCTGAATACCGGGTAAATGAGCTTGTGCTTGTATGGCTTTTGTATCAAAAACCGGGTGCTGATAATCAATCACTCTCAGCACATGCTCAGCACACGGCTCAACAATAGGATTGAGCGTGACAAACACATCTTCTTGCGTATTGAGTGGTTGCAACTCATTCATCCAATAGGTCACCGCCACTGCACGCTTAGATTGATACGCCAAGCCACTGAGGTAGTTCCATGACGCCCATGCCAGTTTTTTACTCGGCATTTGTGCCGGGTCGGTATGCAGCCAGGCTTGATTGTATTGATAGGTAAAACTTTTCAATAAATCAAAGCAGGGCTCCTTCAATAAAGCATGAGCTTCATCGGCATGACAGGCAAAGACCACCTGATCAAACATATGACTTCTGCCATCCGCAGTGCTTAAAACAACCGTATGTTCAGGTCGATTACCTACAGTTATTTCGGTCACACCCTGTTGATATACCGCAAAGGTTTTCAGTGCGATTATTTTTTCTAAATAAGTACGCGCACCGTTAATCACCGTGCGCCATTGCGGCCGCTCATTCACATTGAGCAAGCCGTGATTAGCGAAAAACTGCAAAAAACTCTGCGCCGGAAACTTCAGCATGGTATCGGTTGGGCATGACCAAATCGCTGCAGCCATTGGCAATAAATAATCCTGCTGCATGGCTTGGCCAAAACCATTCTTGCTCAGGTAATCACCTAAAGTGAGTTCCTGCGGCAAACCTTGTACAAGATCGCTCTTAGCTAATTTATTAAAACGCAAAATATCAGCAATCATGCGCCAGTGGCGTGGCGAAAACAGGTTCTTACGCTGAGCGAACAAGGTATTAAGATTATTGCCTGCATATTCCAAACGGCCCTGGTCAATCGATACCGCAAAGCTCATATCAGTTGGATGCGTGGCCACATTTAAATGCTTAAGCATCGCTTTGAGCAATGGATAGTTCGGCTCGTTATAGACAATAAAGCCTGTATCCACAGGGGTCTGATCGCCATTGGGTAAAGTGACATCCAACGTATTGGTATGACCACCCAAAGTCGGATTTTTCTCGAATAAGGTGACGTCATGTTTTTGGCTGAGAAACCAAGCGCTGCTGAGGCCGCTGATACCGCTGCCAATCACTGCCACTTTGTAACGTTTTCGAGGATCGAACATTTTTTCTTACACCTTGCGTGAATTTGCTATATATTATTTATACACAAGTTATACAGATGTACAAGGCGAACGTATGAAAAAAGATATTCAGCAGCAACGTATTTGGATCATCGGTGCCTCGCAAGGCATCGGTTTAGAGCTGGTTAAAAACTGGTTGAAGCAAGGCCATCGCGTTATTGCCTCTGCTCGCCAAGCCGAGTCAGCCGCAGATTTATCTCTGCTTAAAAAACGCTATGGCGAACAACTGCAGTGTTTAAATATTGATATTGCCGATGCACAAGGCTGCGCTGAACAAGCAGAGCGCGCGTGGTCAATCTTCGATGGCTTGGATGTCTGGTTTTATAATGTTGGCGCCTACCAGCCCATGACCTGCAAGCAGTGGGACCTGGCTGAATTCTTAAAAATGAACCAAAGTAATTATTTAGGTGTGGTCGCGCTGATCATGCCCTTACAAAAATTATTTAATCAGCAAGGTCATGGCCGCTGGGTTTGGAATTCCAGCCTCGCCTCGTATTTTGGCTTGCCCTACGGTGGTGGTTATTCAGCACCCAAAGCTGCACTGGTGAATTTAGCCCAGGCTCTGCAACCTGAATTAGCCGAACAAAATATTCAGCTACAGATTATTAACCACGGTTTTGTGCGCACACGTTTAACTGAAAAAAACGCCTTTGCGATGCCCGGTTTGTTAGAACCTGAAGAAGCGGCACAGAAGATTGTTCACGCGCTTGATCATAAGAAAAGCTTTGAAATATGCTTCCCTTGGCATCTGTGTCTGATCCTCAAACTACTTAAATTGATGCCCTACTCTTGGTCATTGGCCCTGACCCGAAAAATGTTAAGGACTGAATAATGTCGTTGATTTCACAGGTACTCGAGCGCTATAAAAAACTCTTTGAAACCTTAAGCATACAAACGGTTGAAGATGACTTTTTGCAGGTGTTCAGTGCTGATGTCTACTTTAAAGACCCTTTTAATGCCGTACGCGGACTGCCGCATATACAACATATTTTCCAGCAGATGTTTGCCTCTTTACACAAGCCAGAGTTTCGTATTATCGATCTAGCAGGCCGTGATAACAGCGGTTTTCTAGAATGGCAGCTGACCTTTAAACTTAAAGAAAATGGCAAAAACCAGTGTATTCAAGGCGTCAGCAAGATTGAAATCAACCCGCAGGGCCAAGTCTGCAGCCATATTGATTACTGGGATACAGGTGAATATGTGTACTTAAAAGTCCCAGTACTGGGCCGCGTGATAGCCATAATTAATAAACGTTTAAGCTGCGAATGAGCAAGCGCACAGCATTCAGCCAACCGCTGATGTATGGGCTGGTGTCTTGGCCGCTGGCGATGCTGGGTATCCCGCTGTATATCTACTTACCCACTTACTATCATCAGATGGGTCTAAAACTGGCTGTGGTGGGCAGCATGCTGCTGTTAGCGCGCATCAGCGACATCTTCACTGATCCTCTGGTGGGTTGGCTGTGTGACATCAGCGGGCGACGTGGACACTATATGCTGATGATACTCGGCTGGTTATTACTGCTGATCGGTCTCTGGCAATTACTCTTGCCCACGCAAGCCGATGCTGCGCATCTATTGATCTGGGCGATATGGGTGTATTTGGCCTGGACGTTAATCATGATTCCTTACCAAGCCCTGAGTGCGCAGGTCAGCACTCTGCCCCATATCAAGACCCATTACACCGCCACTCGCGAAGGCTTTGCTGTGATCGGCGTGATCACTGTGCTGGTACTGCCGTTTTTACTGGATAACAGCCAAGATTATCAGCAGCTGTTTAGCCTCTTGTACCCATTGGTGAGCATCAGCCTCACTTTAGCCTTGGGTTTGATGATCTGGCGCTTACGTTTAATCCAGCAGACTGCAACACAGCGCCAGCACGCGCTGATTAGCTTGGCGACCTTGCGTATCATCTGGCGTGATCGCAGCAGTCGCAGCTTACTGCCAGCCTATTTCCTCAACAGCCTCGCTAATGCCTTGCCCGCAACCTTGTTTTTACTCTTTGTAGAGCATGTTTTGCAGCTGACGGATTATATGGGCTTGTTGCTGATGGGCTTTTTTATCAGTGGTATTTTGGCCTTACCACTCTGGGTGCTGCTCGCCAAAAAAATCGGCAAATACTCAGCTTGGCGCATGTCTATGCTGAGCGCGTGCGTCAGTTTTATGTGGGTGTTTAGCTTGGAACCTGGAAATCTATGGGGCTTTGCAGCCATCTGCTTGTTTTCTGGTTTAAGCGTGGTCGCAGATGTAGCCTTACCCGCTTCGATTCAAGCCGATATAGCTCAAGACTTAAGCCATAAAAACGGTGCTGTCAGTGGCTTATTGTTTGCCCTGTGGGGCATGCTGACTAAATTCGCCTTAGCCTTAGCAGTGGGCTTAGCACTACCGACGCTAGGCTGGCTGGGCTGGGAGTCGCAGAGTGCTTTAAGCTTGCAGGGCTTATTGTGGCTGTATGCTGGCGTACCTGTCGTACTTAAACTCGTCGCGCTGTACTGGTTGCGTACAGCCCGTTAAAACAACCCTTGGCGCTCACTGCACGTCCATCTCAACGCCTTTCACTATGCCTAGAGCTAAAACACAACAGGCGCAGACTCAAAAGAGTGCTGCGCCTGTTGTTGATCACTGACCCAGACTTACCACATTAAATCATCTGGGATCTGGAAGGCTGCGTACGGATCATCTTCACTGACTTCTTCAGTCTCGATATTGAGCACAACAATGCGTCGCGCATCACGCTCTTGAATTTTCAGCGCCACATCACGGGGAATAATCTCATAACCTTGGCCATGCTTAACAATAGCTAAGCTGCCGTTAACCAGTTTATTGCGCACCATCGGATTAACTGCGATACGCTTGACCTTTTTATAGTCAACAAAGTTGTAATAATCTTCGCTGTCTAATTTGGGTAAACGCGCCACTTCAATCAGCTGACGAATCTGCGCAACCTGCGCTTTACGTTCAGCACCTTCTTGCTGCTGACGATTGAGCTCTTGATCACGCTTGAGCTTTTCCGCCATGGCTTTTAAAGCCGCTTGACGCTGGGTGTCATCGATTTCAACAGCACCTTTTTTCTCTAGGCGGTGTTGTCTTTTTTGCTCTTTACCGGCTTTTTTGACTTGCTTCTCATTGACCAGTCCGGCTTTAAGCATCTGATCGCGCAAAGATAAACTCATGTGATCCTAAACCTGTCTTCAATTATTTAAAAAACACAGTGCACTCAGCTGCGCAATTATTGCGGCTTGCTCAGTGCCTGTTTAGCTAAGTTCCAGAAAGCGTCTAACTGTGCTTCAGTACAGTCACTGATGGCCATACCCTGCTCTTGAGCATGTTGTTCAACATGCTGTAAACGCTCAGAGAATTTAATATTAGCGGCACGTAATGCAGTTTCCGGATTGATATTGAGATGCCGCGCAACATTGACGGTGGCAAATAATAAATCACCCAACTCTTCACTGATGGCTGCTTGCTCACCACTGCTAATTGCCTCGCGCACTTCCTGTAATTCTTCGTCAACCTTATCCAGTACCGGCGGCAAACTACTCCAGTCAAACCCAACATTGGCAGCGCGCTTTTGAATTTTCAATGCACGGCTGAGCGCTGGCAGATTCAGTGGAATATCAGCCAAGACACTGACTTTCTGCTCAGGCTCGGCCAATTCCTGACGTTCTTGCTGCTTAATTTCTTCCCAGCGCTCTTTAACCTGCTCAGTATTCACACCGATGTTTTGCGCTGCGCCATAGAGCTGGCCCTCAGCAAACACATGCGGGTGTCGGCGCACCAGCTTTTCAGTAATGCTATGCACCACAGTGGAAAAGTCAAACATCTGCTGCTCATGACCGAGCTGGCTGTAATACACCACCTGAAATAACAAATCGCCTAACTCACCTGGCAGATGAGCAAAGTCTTTACGCTCAATAACATCTGCCACTTCATAGGCTTCTTCAAGGGTGTGCGGCACAATACTGGCAAAGTCTTGCTGTAAATCCCACGGGCAACCGCCCTCAGGTTCACGCAACCGCGCCATCAAATACAATAAATCATTTAACTGATACAAAGCTGGCTCGGTCATACTTCAACCTCTTGCGCTGGATCAACCTCTTGAAACTGTGTGGCATGCAAACGGCTGTAATAGCCATTTTGCGCCAGCAGTTCTTGATGGTTACCACGCTCAACAATCCGACCTTGATCCATCACCAAAATCAGATCAGCTTTTTCAATGGTCGAGAGACGGTGGGCAATCACAATGGTGGTACGGCCTTGTACAGCATGATCCAATGCGGCTTGAATATGGCGTTCAGACTCAGTATCTAAAGCCGATGTCGCTTCATCCAAAATCAACAAGGGCGCATCTTTCAAAAGGGCCCGCGCAATAGCAATTCGTTGACGCTGGCCCCCAGAGAGCAGCACACCGTTCTCACCTACTAAGGTCTCGTAACCTTGTGGCATACGATCAATAAACTCAGCCGCATAGGCCGCTTCAGAGGCTGCTTTAATCTCATCCAGTGATGCATCTGCTAAATCACCGTAGGCAATATTTTTTGCCACAGTATCGTTAAATAACGACACTTGCTGAGTGACCAAAGCGATATGCCGGCGCAGGTTGGTTAAGGTTAATTCTTCAATAGCCGTATCATCCAACAGAATCTGACCGTGCTGATGCTCATAAAAGCGCGGAATCAAGTTCGCCAAGGTGGATTTACCACTGCCAGAGCGCCCAACCAAAGCCACCATCTGGCCTTTTTCGGCAGTAAAACTAATATTTTGTAAGACTGGCGCATCGGTATTGGGGTAAGTAAAAGATAAATCACGTACTTCAAGCTTGCCGCTCACATCCGTCAACTCAGTTGTACCCTGATCATTCTCAGGTTCTTCATCGAGCTGCTCAAAAATACTTTCCGCGCCCGAGACACCCTTTTGAATGGTTGAGCTGACTTCAGACAGCTGACGAATCGGCTTAGGCAACAAACCCGCTAAAGTAATATAAGCCACTAAGTCACCTGGCGAAGAATCACCGCGTAACAGCAAGACCAAAAACAGCAGCACTGACATCGCGGTGTAAATCACCAGCTGCAACGACGGCGTATACACGGCGTTGGTTTTAATCATACGCAGTTGCTTCTCAGTATTACTCTCACTGGAATTTAAAAAGCGTTTGCGCTCATAAGGCTCACCACCAAAGCTGCGAACCACACGATAGCTCTGGATGGTTTCCGAAGCGATATGTGTGACATCACCCATCGCTACTTGAATCTTGCGGCTTTGCTTACGGAATTTTTTACTGGTGCTGCTGACCATCAAAGCAATAATCGGCAGAATCGCCACCATCACCAAGGTCAACTTCCAGTTCATCCACAGCAATGTGGCAAACAAGAACACCACCGTCATGCCTTCGCGCACAATCACCTTAATCGCATCAGTCGCAGCGCCGGTGACCATAGTCACGTTATAGGTGATACGAGAAATCAAATGCCCTGAACTGTGGTTATCAAAGTAGCGATTGGGCAAGGTCAGCAAATTATTAAACAGCTGCACACGCAAATCATGCACTAAACCTAGCGACACTTTAGCCAGATAGAAGTTACCTAAAAACGAGCCAATCCCCTGCCAGAGCGCAATCACTATAATCAGCAATGGCACCGCCTGTAATAAGCGCACATCAGCTAACCAGGGCACATTAGGGAATAACACTGCGTCAGGATTAGCCAAGCCATCAACAAAGTACTTCAACACATAGCCAAGCATGGGCGAAGTCGAAGCGAAGATTAAAAACCCGATAATACTGATGATAAACATACCGATATACGGCTTGATATACCCCAGTAAACGAAAATAGATTTTAACCCCAGAAGTGCTAGCACTCTGCTGTTGTTCTGTACTCATAAACTCAAATTCTCAATAATGGGCGGCACATTTTAACATGCCTGCAATCTCTGCGAGATTACCAGCCCAAAGCTTCCTTTAAAAAAGGAATGGTTAATTTACGCTGTGCTTGAAAAGAGGCGGTATCCAGCTGTTCTAAGGTATCGAACAACACCGTCATACTGCGCACTGAGCGGGCTAACATATAACGTCCCACATCATCGGATAAGCGCAAACCGCGGCGTGATGCACGCAATTGCAAAGCACGCAATTTCTCATCATCACTGAGCTCATGCAGCTGAAACACCAGCGCTAAGCTAAGACGGGACTGTAAATCAGGTAGCTTAATCGGTAGTTTACGTGGCGATGCATCAGCAGCGATCAACAACTGTTTACCGGCATCACGCAGGCGATTAAAGGCATGAAACAGTGCTTCTTCCCAATGCGGTTGCCCCAGAACAGCTTGAATATCATCAAGGCAAACTAAATCGCAAAATTCAACATTATCCAACAGCTGTGTACCGTATTTTTCCAAATCGGCCAAGGGCAAATACAAGGCTCGGCCACCGAGCTCCTCAACCCGCAAGCAAGCCGCTTGCAGTAAATGACTGCGCCCCGATCCAGCTGTGCCCCAAATATAGAGCAGGCTATCCATCCACTGGTCTTCCGTTTCGCACGCATGCTCAACGTAGCCTAGGGTAACGGCATTGGCGCCGGGATAATAATTGGCAAAGGTAGCATCATCACGCAGACGCATACCCAGTGATAATTGGGTGGGTTTCATGTCGACTCATTTACCGGCTGTTCGCAAACAGGTGTTTGCTGATCCGAAGAAGGGCTAACGGGCGCGCAGCACTCACTTGGCTGCCCATACATATCCGATTCTTTATACAATTCATGCACATGTCGCAGCAGCACCATAATCACCGCAGCAACCGGCAAGGCTAATAATACACCAGTAAAGCCAAACAACTGGCCTCCGGCTAAAATTGCAAAAATCACCGCAACAGGATGCAAGCCGATACGGTCGCCGACTAACAAAGGCGTTAGCAGCATCCCTTCCAGCATTTGCCCAATACTAAATACGACGACAATGCCCAGCAGCGGATACCACTCAACACCGAATTGAAATAAGCCTGCCACCAACGCAGCACTGATACCCACGACAAAACCCAAGTAAGGTACCAGACTGGCTAGACCGGCTAATAAACCAATCAATAGGCCCAGTTCTAAACCGATGCTCATTAAGCCCACTGCATAGACAATACCCAGCGCCAGCATCACCAACAATTGACCGCGCATAAAAGCGCCTAATACTTCATGGCACTCGCCAAGCAGTTGCACCGTCAAAGCTTCTCTTTTACGCGGTAAAAGGCGGCGTATTTTGGCCATTAAAATATCCCAATCGCGCAGCAAGTAAAACGTCACTACAGGGATCAGCACCATATTGGCCAACCAGCCTAAAAAGGCCAAACTCGAAGCACTGACCTGGCTTAACAACAGTTGGACAAGATCGGTGGTTTTATCCATATTTTCGCTAAACAATTGTTTAATATTATCTAAGCTGCTGATATCGGTATGGACGCCTAGCTGCACTTGAATCCATGGCACAGCGCTGCTCTGTAACCAATCAATCAACTGCGGGGTTATCTCATAAAGATGCACCAACTGGCGACCGACCATAGGCACTAACACCAGCAACGACAGCAACATCATCAAGCCGAGCAAGACAAAAACAAAAACCACACCCAAGGTGCGTGAAAACTTATAGCGCTCTAAAAAATCAACAATCGGGTCGCCCATATACGCCAGCAAAATACTGACTAAAAAGGGCGTCAAAATAGGCAACAACTGATACAAAACCAACAGTACCAAACCCAGTGCCGCTAGCAGCAGCCAATTTTTAAGATTTTGCGCCATAGTATATGTACTCGAAAACTACCAGCTAAAATACAGCGTCTGCGCACTGGAGTCAGAGCTATGTAACCCACTCGGATCATCTGCATCCTGCTCAGCTGTTTCGTGCAACTGCCCTAAAGCCATTTGCGCACGTACTTGCTCAACTCGGCTGCGTACTTGCCATTGCGCAGCGTCTTGGTTTACTTCCTGTAATTGTGCAGTAAAAGGCTCTAGTAAACGTTCAATTAAAACAAAACGCTCTAAATTCAAACCCTGCACTCGCACATTAAGGGTTTCACCTTCACCCGCTTTAATTGCAAAGCGCTCTGCTAGATATTGATTGACTTGAAAAAACACGTTGCGGGCTAAAGCGTCTTGAGAATCAGCACTGGCCTCACCTTGCTGTAACTCATCCCCCAACCACAACTGCCAGTTAGCGGCAAAGTCTTCCTTATCGGCAGACTGCTGAACTAAAAGCACAGCGTCAGCGGTATAACGTTCATCTGAATGACGTAACTTTTCATTGTTGCGCAGTGGATCGCTGCCAATCAATAACTGGTCATTGAGATCACCTAAAGGAAAACGCACTGGAATGCCGGCATAATGAGCTGCGGCATACAATTTTTGCGCATTGGACTGACCGTCACTGATTAAACGCAGTCCATTTAAATCTTCAATCAACCACCATGCCAGAACCAAAGAACGGTTACTGCCCCATACAGGTAAATTCGTTTGCGCCAATGCTGCCTGTACAACCTGCTGATCAAAGTTAACCACAAGGGTGTTGCCCTCATAATCATAGTGACTGATCAACGCTTGCGGATCTGCTTGATAGTCCGCCAGTGCCGGCGCTTGTGCAGCATCTGCCTGGCCTGTTAAGCGCTGCATTAAGGCCACAAAAGCCTGCTGCAAACCCATATCACGCTCTTCACTTTCTTGGCTTGTCAGCTCCTCACGGACTTGGTACAAACTGCTGACAGGCTCAGCATGGCTGATCACCGCTGCTAAAGACATCCATATGGCAACCATGCCTATAAAAAATCGCATTTTTACTCTCTCTAATGGTTAATCCAAGCCAAGTGCTTACCTTAAACAGCCTCGACTCTGACCGCAACTGCTTGTTGAGCAGCGCGACACAGTATGACTATTAAACCAGCTACTTTCTCACAAAGGGTGAATGACTTTAGATTTAAACACCACGTTTGCTCATAATAGAACGCAAAAGCTGCCAACGATTCACTAGCAAAGCAAAAAAGATCATTATACAGCCCAACCATTGCAGCATTACTAAGCTTTCCTCAAACCAAAACGCAGCAAACAATGCCACCCAGATCGGCTCAAGAACAAGCATCACTGCGCCGCTGGTTTGCGTGGTTAAACTTTGCGCATAGGTTTGCAACCAAAAGCGTACCGCGGTACCTAGCACCGCGCTGGCCAACACCCAGACAGCTAACATCGGCGACCACTGCACAGCTGCAGCCTGCCACGACTCAGTGATCAGCGAGCCAAATAAGGCCACGCAACCTACCGCTGTTAAAGCAATAACAGTTAAAGCCAAAGGATCAACCGCAGTCATCTGAGCAGCAGCCTTATATTTTGAAGCATGACGTACCGTGACAGTTGCTGCGCGAGTATTTAAAGTAAAAAATATCGCTAAGCCTACAGCTGAGGCCAGATAAAAAACTTGACCCGAACTGATGGTAAAACCATGAGCCAGCGATAATAATGCTACGCCAAATAAGGCTATAGGAAGGGCTAACCAGGTACTGTGTGGTATTGGTTCAGAAAAAAACACACGCGCAACAAAAGGTACCAAGAGCACGCCTAAGCTAGTTAGAAACGCGCCTTCACCCATACTGTTGCTGTGCGCTAAGCCCTGTACCCAAAACAGCATTGCCAGACCAAACACAAGACCAACGCGTGCGCTGCGCAGAATATGCTCAAAGGTTAATCGACCCAGTTGCCGTGCGCCAATGCAAGCTAGAAAAGCTGCAGCCAATAAAAAACGCAACCCCATAAACAATAAAGGCGGCATCAACAGTATGGCTTCTTTAGAAAGCATCCAGCTGATTGCCGCGATTAAAGTCACCACAACTAAGAGCAGATCGGATTGAGTTTCACGCTTCATCATATCGGCCCTACTGTGGTTAAGCGCTTAAAGCAACAAACGCTCTAGGACTTATGCGGTCGCGCTAAAAACTCATGGGATTGCATTTCCAGTAGACGACTGAGAGTGCGCTGGAACTCAAACTGCAAACGATTGCCAACATACAAATCTTTCAGCGGCACTTCAGCAGAAATAATCAGCTTGATACTGCGGTCGTAAAACTCATCCACTAAATTGATAAAGCGACGAGCAATATCTTCGTTGCTAGTATTCATTTGTTCTACATTCGACAAAATAATCGCGCTGTAGATTTTACCTAACTCAATATAGTCATTTTGACTGCGTGGTCCATCGCACAAGGCACGAAAATCAAACCATGCCACATCATTGGACACTTTACGCGCAACAATAATGCGATTCTCTACCGTCAGCGGCTCATTTTCCAGAATTTTACTGTTTCCCAATAATAAACTGTGAAAACTTTTTTCCAGCTCTTGTTCAACTGTGTCGCTGAGTGGGTAGTGATACAATTCAGCCTGCTCAAGTGCACGTAGACGGTAATCAATACCACTGTCCACGTTAACTATCTCGGTATGCTCTTTGAGCAAAGCAATCGCCGGTAAAAAACGCGCGCGCTGTAAACCGTCTTTATAAAGACCATCAGGCACTATATTTGAGGTTGCTACCAGACTGACGCCGTTTTTAAACAGCTCTTCCAGTAAACCTGCCAAGATCATTGCATCGGTGATATCGGTGACAAAAAACTCATCGAAACAAATCACTCGCGCTTCTTTAGCAAAACGCTCAGCCACAATCACCAGCGGATTTTTCTCACCATCCAAGGTGCGCAACTCTTCATGCACACGCTTCATAAAGCGGTGGAAGTGCGTACGCATTTTCTGCTCAAAGGGCAACGCATCGAAAAATGTATCAACTAAATAAGTCTTGCCGCGCCCTACACCACCCCAAAAATATAAACCTCTAATGGGTTGGGTAGATTTTTTACCTAATAGACGGCCAAACAAGCCGCTACTCGGCGGGCCAGTTACTAAGTCGTCATAGAGACGCTGCAAATGGCGCACAGCATTTTCTTGTGCAGCATCGCGGAAAAAGTCCGGGCGCTGTAAATCCTGTTGATAGCATTCTAGTGGTGTCATGATAAGTGTCGACCCGACAGATAAAACGGGCCAACACTTTAACCATGCAACCTACAGTTGGCAATCATACAAAGGATATTTAAGGCCCTAACCTGCTCGACGCAGCAGCCAAAAACCGAGTCCTGCGCATATTAAAGCCGGTAAAACCACCGCAACAATGGGTGCAAAGCCAAACACTAAACTGGCAGGACCGAGCAAATCTTGCGCGATACGAAAGACAAATCCGACCACTACACCGGTGAACACACGCTGGCCCAAGGTCACGGAACGCAAGGGTCCGAAGACAAATGAAATGGCCATCAACACCAATGCTGCAGTCACTAACGGTTGTAAGACCTTGACCCAAAATGCCAGCCAATAACGGTTAGCATTTAGGCCTTGCTCGTTTAAATAATGCGCATACTGCCACAAACCACTGATCGGTAAGGTATCGGGCTCCATAACAACGGTATTGAGCAGCTCTGGAGTGATTTCTACATCCCAACGCTCACTGGCTGCTTGCGTAACCTGACTGCTGCGCTCTTTTAATTCAGTATAAACAACCTCTTGCAACTGCCAGTAACCCTCTTGATAGAGTGCCTGTTTAGCAAAACTGGAACCTATCAAACGCTGCTCATCATCAAACATATAGCGCGTTACACCAATTAATTGACCGCCCTGCTGCACCGCATTGATATGAATAAACTCATTACCTTGACGGTGCCATAACCCATGTTTAGAACTTTGCGCTTTACCCACTGACTGCGCCAGCGAACGATTGGCCTGTGCCATACTCGAGGTCCAAGGCGCTAAGTACTCACCGATTAACAGCCCGACCAGCATCAGTACCAGCATCGGCTTCATCACGGCCCAAACAATACGACGAATGGAAACACCCGCCGCACGGATCACTGTTAATTCGCTGTTACTGGCCAAACTGCCTAAACCGACCAAACAACCAATCAATGCCGCCATGGGCAACATATCGTACATACGCTGCGGCGCGCTTAAGCCAACATAACTGGCCACATCTAATAGCGTATAAGCGCCACCAATGTCATTGAGCTCATCAATAAAGGCGAACAACAAAGCCAAGCCCGTAATCACCCCAAGCACGGCAATAATCGCTAGAAAAACACTATGACCAATATAGCGATCGAGCCTACGCATGTTGCGTCTCCTTATTTGCACGCCACTGCGCAATACGCAGCTGCAGTGCCTGCCAATACACCAACAGCACACCAATCATTAAAAACAAACCATGCACCGGCCACAAACCTAAGCCAATCGGCAGCTGGCCCTTATCCAGCGCGCTGCGTGCAGCGACTAATAACGCTAAATACGCCATATACAATAAAATAGCTGGCAACAGCTTTAAGAAGCGGCCTTGGCGTGGATTCACGCGTGACAGAGGTACGGCAATTAAAGTAACAATCAGAACTAAAATAGGAAAAGACAAACGCCACTGCAATTCAGTTTGCATTCGTAATTCTGGATGCCCGATCAATTCGCTGGTTGCCATGGTTTCGCGCTCACCCATTTTAACTTCAACCACGGGCTTGGGCAGCAATACACCATAGGTGTCGTAATGAATCACGCGGTAATCAGCCTCACCTGGCGTACCGTCGTAACGATAACCATCTTGTAAGATCAAATAACGACTGCCATCTTCTTGAATTTCTTGACGACCGGTTTTCGCCACCAGCACAGTAATAGCTTCATCAGCGTCACCGGCTTGACGTGTTTTGCGTTTTTCTGAAATAAACACATTGCGCAGTTCATCACGACCACTAGACAACTCTTGCGTATAGGTCACACGCGAGCCGCCACGCAGTGACTGAAAGCGCCCTGGGACTAAAGTGTCGAACTCGGTTAAAGCGTCTTGCTCATTTAGAATAAGCGCCACACTTTGCACACCTTGCGGCGCCAAGAAAAAGCTCAGCCAGGCACAGATCAGTGCTACAAACAGCGCAGGCACCATAGTGTAGGATAATAAACGCTGCTCACTCATCCCCGTGGCAGTGAGTACTGTCATCTCACTTTCTAAGTACAAGCGCCCATAGGCTAGCAAGATGCCTAGAAATAGCCCCAAAGGTAAAATCAGCTGTAAAAACCCAGG
>DATERS010000148.1:0-9174 GCA_035271365.1 Thiopseudomonas sp. | reverse complement strand
TTGATAAACTCAGGCATGGTAAAGGCCATACGATCATGTGGTGTTTTCGGCATCCGGCCACCGCTTAGGGTGATTTGCAGCACGGAGTCAGCATCACGTGAATAAACGGCGCTGTTGCCTTCAAGTGCTGGGAAAATACGCGGTACACCTTTACCGTCAGCACGGTGACAGATTTGGCAATACTCAGCGTATAAAATCGCACCGCGTGAATCGTACACACCATCCATCAGCTTCTGCGTGGTCACGTCTACTTTGGCAGGGACAGTGACGGGCTCACCCGGTTTAGGACTTAGAGTCTTCAGGTAGGCTGACATCGCATACAGATCGTCCTCAGTCATATATTGAGTACTGTGCTCAACCACTTCAGCCATGGCGCCAAACGCTGCGGTGATATCAGTACGACCGGTTTTAAAGAAATCAACCAGCTCTGCAGTGCTCCAAATTGCTAGACCGTCATGCTCACCACGTAGGCTCTTCGCTCGCCAGCCGTCGATCACTGCACCGCTTAAAAACTCTTCAGAGTCAGCATTCGACAGGGCAATTTCTTGGAAGCCAATACCACGTTCGGTATGGCATGAACCACAGTGACCTGGGCCTTCAATCAAATACTGACCACGGGCCAGTACGGCATCATCTGTTTCGGCAACAAACTCACGCTCAGGGGCGAAGATCGCTTGCCAGTACGCCAGCGGCCAGCGCCAGTTCAGAATCGGTGGCATTTCGCTCGGCTTGTTGGCTTGCTTGACTGCTTTAACACCTGACATAAAGTAGGCGTACATCGCAGCCATGTCTTCGTCCGGCATAATTTGATATGACGGGTAAGGCATAGCAGGGTAGAGCGCACTATTGTCCTGCCGTACGCCATGTTTGGTGGCGTTATTAAAGTCGTCAAAGGTATAGCTACCAATGCCGGTTTCTTTGTCTGGGGTGATATTGGTTGAATAGATTGCCCCCAGCGGGGTTAGCATCGGCAAGCCACCTGCAAAGTCTGCACCACCTAACGTGGTGTGACATGCAACGCAGTCTGCTGTACGCGCAACGTACTCGCCTTTTTTGATCAGTTCAGGATCGTTAATATTGACTTCAATAGCGCTAGTGGTGGTACGCAGGTGAGGCAAAACTTGCCCCAGCGTAAACGCCAGTGCCAGTCCACCGACTCCTAGGATACCGATCGTTAATGGCCACTTTCTCATAAGCCGTACTCCCTCAGACAAATACAATTGCCGTGATGCATGATTAGGTTTGGCATCTTTTAATATGTGCCAATGATTTTGATTAAGCTTAGTACGCTGCCAAGCTCATTTTATTTACCGCACAGCTTAATAACATAAGTGACTAAATAGAAGTAAATAAGTCAAAATAGGCTTAAATTCGAGCTGATGGCCATGATTTGTCAATACTTAACACAATAGGCGTTGTGTTAAGTATTGCTTTCTGATCAAGTTGTCGGATGGGGGGTTATGATTTAGCAGGGTGGGTGACTTTAACAGCAGGTGTTGCTTGCAGAGTCCTTTCAGCCGCCAGCAATTGCTTTTGTTTAACGTCGTAGCGCATTAAAAAGCTAACAGGGCGGCTATGAGTGTCTTTTTTGATGCTCAGTTCAAGTAAGTCACCCTTAAGTAAGGCGCTTTTGAGTTGTACTTCTTGATCGTCGATCCAGGCTTTACCGGTTACATTTTGGTATTTTTGCTTCAGCTCAACGCGGTATGTTTGACCACTGAATGTTTGCCACTGCCAAGTGCCAGCCACTTTAGCGGGGACAATCCATTTATATAGATTAATGCTGCCGCAGGCTTCGCGCTGATCCGCTTTCCAATCGCCCATATCAAAGGCATGCGAGACAATACGTGTGCCGGGGCGCAGTTCATCCAGCAGCCGCGGTCTGAGTTGCACATTGACTAAATCAAGCAGATACAGAGTTACCACTGTGGCATCACTAAAGTCAGCTTCAAGTAAGTCACCTTCAAAAAAATTGACTAAATATTCAACCCCCGTATGGCCTGCGTATTCGATAGCTTCAGTAATACGCATCGGGCCCATATCAATCCCGACGCCATGAGTATTGCGCTCTAAAGCCGCTGCCACAACAATGCGCCCGTCACCACAACCCAGGTCATAGAGTATGTCTTGGCTGGTGACTTCTGCTAAATCGAGCATGGCCTGCACAATTTTTTCATCGGTGGGCACATAAGGCACGTCTAAAATGATATCGGCTTCATCGCTAAAGTCATCCCCAAAGTAGAGATCTCTCAAGTCGGGATCAGATAAGGAGTAATCATCAGAGTTGTAGTCTAAATCCCTCAGCTCATCGATTAACTCGTCGTCATCATCATTAAACGCTAAATCTTTATACAAGGCAGGCACCTAAAAGTGAAAAGGTTATGGGGTCTGAGCGAATGCTACAGCTGTATTTTTACAGTTGGGTCGTAGTCTAGCGAAATGGTAGTGCAAGTGCTGCTTTCTAGTACGCTATACTGCATGTTGTAAGCTTTTTAATATAAGCAATGATAAGGGAACTGATTGCTGGCTTGCCTGACTAACAACATTGTTTCCTCAGGAATTTATAAATTATGTTGTCTAAAATGTCTTTAAAACCAACGATGACACGCACTAAAAAGCAGCTCTTAGCTGGCGTATCAATCGCTGCCGCTTTGGTTTTTGTAACCAGCCAACTGTTGGCTGATCCGGAACCTGCTGATTTGTCAGAAAACCCCTTTGCATTAACCGCGAACTTATTGGCGGAATGGCAGGAGGGTGATGTGATCGTACTGGTGCGTCACTTGGAGCGTTGCAGTCGTGTGGATGCAGCCTGTTTAGGTGAGTCAACAGGTATTACCCAGCGGTCAACCAGCGTGGGGTTGGATCTACGTGAACAGTTCTTAGGCTTGGGTCTTGCGGCTGCTGATATTTATAGCAGTCCTTTGGTTCGTACTAGTCAAACCCGTAGCTTGCTGTTTCCTGACTCGACGGCCAATGAAGATTTCTTATATCAGTGCAAAGAAAATTTTGTACAGGATGCGCTGGCTAAGAAAGTACCAGGACGCAATCTGGTTTTAGTCACACACAGCAGTTGTATGGATGAGGTCAATGAAAGCTTAAAGTATGCGGATGTGGATTATGAGTACGGTGCCTCCGTCTTTATTAATGTGGAGAGTCCGACTGAACAGCAGATTTTAGGTTTTATTGATGCTGATGATTGGTCAAGAACGCTGAACCCCGGCTCACAACCTTTGATCGCCCCAAGTATTTAGGCTCAGGCAGGCTGTGCCTTATGGATTTTAATCGATAATAACTGTTGCATCTAGGCAGATCGAGCCTGTTTTCCTTAATCTGGACCTGTTAGCGCATTTTGTATTGGGTGGCGCAGTAGCCACGACTGATATCAGGGTGACGCAGTTGCAGGTGTTTAGTTTTACGACCACTGACTCGTGTGCGCCATAAGCGAAAGGATGATGCTTTAAGCTCGCTGCGCATCAATTCAATCAGTGCGCTTTCATTTAAACCGTACAAGTGCTCGATGGCTTCAAAGGGTGTGCGGTCTTCCCAAGCCATTTCTATAATGCGCGATAGGTTAGCGGTATCAAACTGACTCATTGTGCTGACTCTTCTAAAGTTGGCGGATGAATAAAGTGGTCGCCCATTAAACCTGCGTCGATGTGACCGACTTTGACGTAAATCAGAGCGCCTTGTTCTAAGGTAAAAGGGGCGTGAGCGCTGTATCTTGGGTTTCTTAACCAGCTTCCTGCTGGGTATTGGCCGTGCTCATCACAGAACATTCCTTCAAGCACTAAGATCTCCTCACCACCGGCATGGATATGACGGTTAAATTGCGTATGGGGTGCCCAGCGGACAAGCGCTGTGTTAACACCATTATGTTCATGCAATGGCAGTACTGATAAACCATCGACTAAGCCTGGCAGCCAGTTCGCCTGTTGGGTATTGAATGCCAGTTGCGTGCTGTCATCTTCAGCAAACTGCCACAGTTTGACTAAAAGCGTGCAGCCACCTGCAGAGAAGGGCTGATGTGAGGTGCCGGGCGGGTTACGCAAATAGGTGCCGGCAGGGTAATCACCATGCTCATCAGAAAAAACGCCTTCCAGCACTAAAATCTCTTCGCCACCGTTGTGCGTATGTGCGCTATAACCACTACCGGGTGCATAGCGCACAATACTGGTAGCACGAGCGACTTCATTGCCAGCGCGCTCAAGCATCATACGGCTCACTCCCGCTAGGGGAGAATCGATAAATTGATATTGCTCAGGCTGGATGACCACACGCTGACTGAAGTCGCTGTTGAATTGCATGCTATGACAACCTTACATGAAGTGATTGAAGCACAACTTATTGCCATCAAGGTCTTTGACATAAGCGCCGTAGAACACATTAGGTACACGCTCTCCAGGAACACCATCACAGCTTGCACCGAGAGCGATCGCTTTATTATACATAGCGTCGACGCCTTCTTTGCTACCCGGTGCAAAAGATACCATGACACCGTTACCCGGCTGTGGGGCTTCTTTGTTGAATGGTATGCAAACCGCTAGCATCGGTTGCTCCATGCTTTTACCAATAAAACTGATGCGATCCATATCAATCAGAATTTTCGCACCCTGATCGGCCAAGAGTTGGCTATAGAAGGTTTTTGCAGCTGCTAAATCACTCACACCTAAAGTTACGTAACTGATCATGTTTTTTATACCTGATAAAATAAGGAAATGAAGCTATGGCACTTTACCTGTAATCGTGCCATTTGGCGCGTTATTGTTATGCTAAGCTACACTTTTTAAGTGGCAGCGTGAAAATTACCAAGGATTTTAGAGAAGGTGTTTATGAAAAAAATTATTGCAGCTATTTTTAGTATTTTTATATCGATGTCCGGCCATGCGCTGGCCAACAATATTGATGTTGATACGATCACCCGTCAGGCTCAGCAAGGCGATGCCGAGTATCAGGCTGTTTTAGGTCGACTGTATTATAAAGGCGAAGGCGTAGGTAAAGACGCTAAGTTAGCCGAGAAGTGGATGATTAAAGCGGCGAAACAAGGTTTATCTGAAGCTCAATACAGTTTAGGTTGGATGTATGAGAAAGGTGATCTAGTCAAAAAAAATCAGCGTAAAGCCGTACAGTGGTATACCAAAGCGGCTGAGCAAGGTCATGCTCAAGGGCAAGCAGCTTTAGGCGGTATGTATTACGGTGGCCGTGGTGTGTCGCAAGATCCGAGCAAAGCACAGCAGTGGTTGACCAAAGCAGCTGAGCAAGGTCATGTTGATGCTCAATACAGTTTGGCGTGGATGTATTACCAAGGCGACAAAATAAGTAAAAACCGCGCCCGTGCTGCGCAGTGGTTTGAGCAAGCGGCTCAGCGTGGTCATGCCAAAGCTCAATACAGCTTAGGTTGGATGACGCATGAGGGTGATGCCGTGCCTAAGAACCAAATGCTTGCAGCGCAGTTGTTTGATAGTGCTGCGCAATTGGGTGATATGGATGCACAATTAGCACTTGGAGCAATGTTTTATAAAGGGGATGCTATCCAGCAGGATTTTACCGCCGCTAAACATTGGTTTGAGCAAGCTGCTCAGCAAGGCAGCTCTAAGGCGCAAGCACTATTGGGCGCGATGTATGAGTCGGGTCAAGGTGTTGCCAAAAGTAATACCACCGCTAGACAATGGTATGCAAAATCATGCAATAGCGCTGAAAAAATCGCCTGTGATGATTACAAAAGGTTAGGTGGCCAATAAGCGCTCAGCCTGTTGCCAGTTCTAAAACTTAAAAACCAGCCTTGTGCTGGTTTTTTTGTCAGTGAAAGGTGTTTTTAAACGCACATTTACCGGGCGCTGGGCTAAGCTGAGTGGGCGCAAGCGTATAGACAAGATTTAGCATAAGCGAGATACCTATGGTTTTTTTACCCCTTTATCGCACGGTTGCCCAGAGTTTATCTGAGGGTGGCTTGCCTGACTTTTTTGCTTCAGCCACAGTGCCACAGTTGGCGGCGGTGTTATGCATCCAAAGTGCGCCAAAGTTAGCGGATGGGCAGGCTGCGCAAGCCTCAATTGAGCGGCAGTTAGCGCAGATGATCAGTGCGGGGCAGCAAGCGAATACACTGGCGCCTTTGGCTTTTCAGAATCTTGTCCATGAGCGCTTTTCTGCCAGTCAGTTTGCGGCTGGATTATCATATTTAGCAAAAATTAAAGTCAGTTTGCTCGATGATGAACACCCAGTAGAGGAGTCGCGCTATTTAGACAGTGAAGGTCAGTGGCTCTATACCTTTAGCGCTGAGTATCAAGCTGAGATTAAACCCTTGCAGTCGGTGTACTTTGCTGAGTATCGAGCTGAATTATCAGTGACTGATCCGCAAAATAGAATGCTACGTGAATTTTTAGCCGCGCCCGATGAGTCCTTTAATGTGCAAGGGTATGCTGGGTCAGGCAAAACCCATTTAATCAGTCGCTTTGCACAGTTGCTGACTCCAGAGCGCACATTATTGCTGGCGCAAACCTATGGGCAACTGCAGGCGCTGAAAAGCCGAGCCGGCCAGCACTTTCCAGCGATGACTTTTGCTCAGGCTGCAGGGCAAGTGCTGGACAATAATTTATTGGCCAATAGCTGGCGCTTAAAAGATAAAACCCGCATGCAGCAAACCTGGCAGGTGTCGCACACTCAGGTTGCACAATGGCTGAATATTCCAGCGATTGCGCAACTGTCGCCTGCAGAAGTCGCCAGTGTCTGTGTGAGAAGCGTGGCCAGTTACTGCAATACCACAGCGCAAGAGCTTGATTTTATCCATTTTCCAATCGCCATTGCCAGTCACTTAAGTGTGGTGGATAAAGCGGTGTTATTGGAGGCGGTGAATCTATATTGGCGTGAACTGATTCGACCCTCTGAGGCGCATATTCGCTTGCCGATTCGCGGCTATCACCGCATTAAATTACTGTCACTGACCGGTGAGGTGCTGAATACCCAGTACACCCATATTATTGTCGATGAAGGGCATGATATCCCCACGCCGATGTTGCAAATTCTCGATCGCAGCCCGCAAGCGGTGATTACTTTAAGTGATGAGTTGCAAAACCTCAGTGGCATGGCGCCCGTGCGCAGCGATATAACCCGTCAGCGCTCGATTGCGCAATCCATACGTTTGGGCAAGCAAGTGGAAAACGTGGTCAATCCATTGATTCAAGCGCACCCCGGCGTCACTAAAGAGCTGTTTGCGGGTCGTGCTGATCATTGCACAAACTTGCAGCACTACAGTGGTTGGCAAATCCCGCAGCGGGCGACAACGATTATCGTCGCTGATGAATTTGATTTGTTTGCTTGGTTTCAGCGCTTAAGCCATGCCAATGCCTCCTTTCGCTTAGCGCGTTCGACCTTTAAAGACTTTATGACCTTTGCACAAGACTGTATTGAGCTGTACAGCAATGGCACACGACCACGCCACGGTTTAATTTTTCGCTACGCCACATGGGATGCTTTAAGTGCGGCGATGTCGAGCAATCCATCTTTTGAAGCGATTGAACGCATGCTGCAAAAAGGCTACTCACAGGCGGACTTTGAAACCGCAGTCAATCGACATATGCGCCAAGGTGGTGGCGAAATCACCTTAGCGCGGGTGAGTGATACTAAGAACATGGAGTTTGCCAGTGTGTATCTGTCGCGGGATTTATTAGTGTTGCCCACGGCACAGCAAAATGCCGACAGTCGTGCGCGCTTGTTTTCCAGTTTATATACCGCTTGCACGCGTGCGCAGCATGAGTTGATTGTGCCCGATGGTTTTTCAGACTGGATTAGCGATGCAGTAAAATAGCGATACATAGCGGACTTATAGGGTGTGTTATGCAATAATTACGAAATTTGCATAGTATTTTTAGGGAGAGTTTCTGATGATAGATAAGTCACAGGCGCTGGCGGAGGCGCATTTTGTCCGCGCCGCTGAGCGATTTGAACACAGTCCGATTTCTAAGCAGTTGGCTGCGTTAACAGATAAAATTTTTCCAGGATTAACGCTGAATAAAAGCCAGCACTGGATGGATTTTGGTGCTGGTACCGGTGCATCCAGTGTGCCACTGGCTGAGCTTGTCGGCCATGTCACAGCGCTTGATACTTCAGCGGCGATGCTGGCCAAGCTCAGTGATAAAAATATAGCCAATATCACCACGCTTGAGCACGATATTTTTTGTGGCTTAAGTGAAACCTATGACGGCATAATCAGCAGTATGGCATTGCACCATGTGGCTGATATTCCTAAGTTGTTAAGTTGTATGCATCAGTGCCTTAACGACGCTGGGCAGCTGGTGTTAATTGATCTGTATAGCGAAGATGGCAGTTTCCATGGTGATAATGACGCTAAGGGTGTTGTCCACTTAGGCTTTGATCCACAGCATCTGATGGAAGAGGCTGCGAAGGCCGGTTTTAAAGAGTTAAGCTACCGCGAAATTTTTAGCATTGAGCATAAAAATGGTCGCAGTTACCCGCTGTTTGTATTGCAGGGGCATGCTTAACCTTTAGCAAGTAGTTACTGCGCTGCAGCCAGAGTTCAGTCTGGCTCAATAATCTACTGCTAATAAAACGTAGGTTTTTTATAGGCTGTTGAAAGACCATGGCTTAGCTGTTGTCTTGTGTACTCTCTGCTGTTGCACTGCTTTTATTTATAGTCACTAGATAATCGAGGCTCGCTTCTGTAGCGGGCTTTAATTGCTGAATTGCTTTAGCAGTGATTTTGAGCATGCCGCTACTGTCGCGCTCGATAAAACCTAATGTTTGCAGCTTATTCACTTTGCGCCGCACGGTTTCTCGAGCAATGCCGCTGCACTCGGCAATGGATTGAATATTGATGGGCTGGTCTGCGCGCTGCTTAGCCTTATCACTGATAAATTGGTGATATGTCATCTGGCTGGCGTGGCGTGCAGGCAAAGCGCGCGAGCTGATAATGGCTAAAATCAGCATTAAGTCTAGATCACCCAAAAACTGCTGGCGCAAGATGATGAGTAATTCACATAAGGCTTCGACATGAGTCGGGAAAATTTGGCCAAAATTGTCGGTGACTGTTTCATAGCTTGATGGCATCAGGTTATTCGCTGTATTAAAACTGAATAAAATCATCATACCCATTTTGGGTGTAGAGTGCGTTGCTTAGTCTAGGCACTTGAGTGAGACTATCTGTCTATGTGTCATATTGCC
>DATERS010000147.1:0-3263 GCA_035271365.1 Thiopseudomonas sp. | reverse complement strand
ACACCACCGGCACGCTCAATTTCACGCGCTACCAGCTGGCCCATATCTTTCAGGTGCACGTGACCTGGAACGAATTGGGTAAAGGAGTTGGCGACAGCAATAATCGGCTTGTGGAAATCCGCATCGGTCATACCAGTTGCGCGCCACAGGGCACGGGCACCCGCCATATTGCGGCCGAAGGTTGAGGTTTTCGAACGATAATCAGGCATCAGAACTTCCTGCAAAAATAAAATAAGGGCGATAAGTGCATCTGCAACTATTGCTACGGGGTGACCGCGCGATCGGCAAAGCATACTTAGGCTCGCCGAGGGTAGTGACGAGAATTATTTCATTCTACGCTGCCCTGTGCAGGTGGGCAAAGGGCAGCGCTGTTTTGCTTGAGCGTGGTTAAGTACGTTGACTTAACTGTTTGGCAAGATGCGACACACGGTGTATTTCAGGTGACGGGTTTCTGGGATGGCTGGATGCATCGGGTGATCCGCGCTTTGCCCACTTTGCTCAAGAATCTGAATATTACGATCCAGATGGCGTGCGCTGGCCAGCAGAGTGCTGTGCATGCTTTCTTCGCTGAAAAATGGCGAGCGCGATGAGCAAATTAAAATACCATCACGGCTGAGTAAGCGGATGCAATGCTCGTAAAGTTTACGGTAGCCCGCTTCACCGGTTTTTTGATCTTTTTTACGCTTAATAAAGGCCGGTGGATCGACAATAATGACATCGAAACGCTCTTCATCGCTTTTCAGTGCCTGCAAGGTTTCCAGCACATCACCTTCGGCGCACAGCAGTGTTTCGCCAATATCATTGAGTTCGGCATTTGTTTCTAAAGCATCGAGCGCCTGTGCGGATGCATCCGCGCAGAGCACTTCGCTGGCACCGGCTAACGCTGCAGGAATTGCCCAACTACCGACATCGCTATACACCGACAGCACGCGTTTCTCTGTGCAATAGACCGCGGCTTGTATACGGTTAAAGCGTTGGTCGTAATTCCAGCCGAGGGCTTTTTTCTGCAGCAGTGGTGCGTTGTAGACCAGATCGTTTTCCAGTAACTGTACCCATTCTGGTACCTCACCAAAGGCTACTTCTAAGTAACGCTCTAAACCTTCTGCATCGCGGGTATTGGCATCGTTGCGCCACAGCACGCCGGTGGGTTTGCAGACTTGCAATAGGGCTTCGAGAATAATCTCTTTATGTGATTCCATACAGGCGGCAGTAATTTGCACCACGAGAATATCGCCAAAACGATCGATTTCTAGTCCAGGTAATAAATCGCCTTCAGCGTGAACTAAGCGATAAAACGGCGCACTAAATAGGCGCTCGCGCAGGGATAGAGCGATATTTAAACGATGCACCAATAATGATTTGTCGAGGCGATGCTCAATATCACGTGAGACTAAACGCGCACAAACCAAAGTTTGCGGGCTCATCACCACAATACCCAGTTGCTTGCCGGAAGCATTTTCAATAATAGCTTGGTCACCGACTTTAAAAGCATTCAGTGGTGATAATTTGGTATCGATTTCATTGCTATAAACCCACAGGTGCCCGCTGCGTAAACGGCGGTCGGAGTTGGATTTTAAGCGTAAAGAAGGCAGTGACATGGGCATCTCCAAATAAACAATGTGCAGAGTATAACGATTGTCTGGGACGCTGGTCTGATTTTCACCGTAGGATATGGCGCTTTATAACAACCTGTCATTCTGGGTTGGCGTTTAGACGTTCAATCGTATTTTTTACAGTATTAATAAAAAGGTTGTGAGCATGTTTAAAGTGTTTAAATCGCGTACAAAGCTGTGGGTATTCGGTGTGGCATGCACTGGTCTTATATTTTCGATCATGCATTATTTTCACTGGGATGATCGCCTGTTGTTTCTGTGGCAAGAGCGTAATACCAGCGCGCAACAGCAAGCTGAGAGTATTTGGCTACCAGGTTATCGTGCGGTGATTCAGGCCAAGCCGTTAGCTGGGCTGGAAAAGGCGGAAACCTCAGGACTGAGCTGGAGTCCGTTGAGCAATACGCTATTTACCGTCACCGGCAGAATACCAAAACTTGTGGAGTTGTCCTTAGAAGGTGAAGTGCTGCGCGTGGTTGAGCTACGTGGTTTTTCTGACCCTGAAGGAGTGGAAGTACTCAGCGATGGGCGTATTGCCATCATTGATGAGCGTCGCGGCGAATTGACCGCCTTTTATTTACCCTTGGATGCGCAGTTTATTGATGGTGATACTTTGCCATCGATTAGTTTAGGCGCTATGGCATCGGGTAATAAAGGCTTTGAGGGAGTGGCATGGGATGTACGCAATCAACGCATCTTACTGGCGAAGGAGCGCAGCCCCTTTGGTTTATTCAGCCTACCTTTTCCTGATGCAGCCGATAGCCTCGAGATGCCGATATTTGCTTTGCAGGAACTGCCGTCGGCGCAAGTCTTTATGCGCGACTTTTCATCGTTAGCGGTTGATCAGCGTACGGGGCACTTATTGGTGTTGTCGGATGAGTCACGCATGTTGCTAGAGTTAGATGAGGACGGTAATCCAGTCAGCTTTATCAGTTTAGCCATGGGCTTTAATGGCTTAACCCGCAGCATTAAGCAAGCTGAAGGTGTGGCGATGGATGCGCAGGGCACTATTTATATTGTTAGTGAACCTAACTTGTTTTATGTGTTTAAAAAGGCTAATCGCTAGTCATGTTTAACCGAGCGTTATGCACAGCAGTAGGTTCATAGCGCTTAAAATATAGAAATCAACTGCGGCTACCGCAAGGGTGGCCGCAGATGTTTACTAAAACATAGCAATGCTGATGTCACCAAGGCCGGTCTATTGATGCGGTTTATTCAGGTACATAAATCATGCTGCCATCGTCCATCTTATAGGTGATGCCTGCCTTGCTGCCTTTACCTTCGCCCACTTCTCCGCTGGATTGGTAATGCTTTAACTCAGTGCCGTCTTTGATCAGCATTTCCATATTCGGTTTGCCGGGGTTTTTTATAACAATAATCTCTTCTTCAGTGGCAAATGGATTGAGTGGATTCGACATTAAAATAACCAGCAGTACGGCAATAATCACTAAAAAGACATCAATAATATTCACCGCACCGGCGATAGGGTCGTCATCTTCTTCTTCAAGAATGTTGAGTTTTAATCGGCTCATAGCATCACACCTGGCGGTCAATGATAAGAGCAAGCTGCTTTAACTCTTCCAGCAACCAGCGCCGCCGTACTGACAGCACCCAGAACACCATAGAGGCGGACAGCAGAGCAATAATCACCGC
>DATERS010000146.1:0-5058 GCA_035271365.1 Thiopseudomonas sp. | reverse complement strand
TGCATACTGTCTAAAATAGGTTCGATCAATACTTTTTCAAAGTCTGTGCCACCTGTACTACCGCTGGGTAAACGCTCCCATGCATGCAGATGAATGGGATAAGGGTAACCACTGACAGTCTCCCAGCAAAAGTAATCCATACGTCGAGAACGTAAAAGCCCATTATCAGACTCCACCGGTAAGCGTAAACAACGCATACCGGCTCGTTCTACCCAAGAGTATTCGACAGCCAGTTGATACCAAGGCCAAGCCTGATAAATAATACTGGCATAATCTTCGAGCATAAGTTCTGGGTTGGAGTAGTAATGCCATTTCTTCTTATAGTCTCTGGCGGTTATACCAATACCCAAAGTCCCACCAACAACAACTGTATGACCAGTAATGATTTTTGCAGGTATTGATATTCCTATCCGGTCATCGTTTAAAGAGTGCGTATAATCAGGCCAATGACGACAAGGAGACCTTTTTATAGTTTCAGGCATATCAAAACTTAAACGTTTTAAATCCACAATACGCAGCTGAGATCGCTTACATAAAGGATAGAAAGTGATACCTGTTTTAGAAGTAACTCCATATTTAATTTTATGACTACCACAAGCTGATAGTAAACATATAGTTATTATCAGAATAAGTGTTCTCATCATTCATTTAACCTCCGTGTTTTACCTTCCTTATCAATAAGTGTTGGATTAATCACAAACTCTCTGATTTTACCACCCGTTTTAGTTAAGCCAGTAACATCACAGCTAGCGCAGCTATAGTTGCAGTTGCTATGTGCACTTTTTTCAGGATTAAAGAGGCTT
Organism: Thiopseudomonas sp.; assembly: GCA_035271365.1. Taxonomy (GTDB): domain Bacteria; phylum Pseudomonadota; class Gammaproteobacteria; order Pseudomonadales; family Pseudomonadaceae; genus Denitrificimonas. The sequence goes on along the minus strand of DATERS010000146.1, from coordinate 4,255 downwards.
CCCAGAGAGAAAACAGCTCCCAAAGCTAGCCCTATAGGATCGTCTGAGTATTTAGCATTTCCTCCTAAGCCAGGTAGATCAGCAACAGAGTCTGTTTTAGGTAACCCGAAGGCTGTTTTCTCATCAGTACGATTAACCTGATAAAAACTATGGCCATCTTTAACTCCCGCTTTTTCTGCTTCCTTATGAAATTTCACAGCATCAATAGGCGCACCAGAAACTTGCACTGTTACTAAATCAATATTAGAAAAGTCCTGTCCTTTAATGGCAGAAAAAGTTAATAGTCCACCCTGACTATGCCCATATATATGTAAGCTACTTATTGGCGAATGACTGGCTTGCTGATAAAGGTTATCCAGATTTCTAGCAGTGCCTGATTTTATGCTGCCTTGAAAAAGGCTATCAAAAGCCGATTCAATCAGATCGCCAAGCAAGCCATGCGTTGGGTTATAAGCTAATATAAAATCTTTTCCATCAGGCATACCACCTTGCATTAATGCATTAGTTATTGCTTCAAGCAGGTTATTCATGATGCCGTTAGTAGAAATATGCGCACTCTCTCCATCTTTAAACTCATCAAAAGAATCAAACATAGGTTTGCCATCCAGAACAGGCTTACCTTCCTCGATCACTAGCTCACCGTATTCATCCAGCTTTAGCCTACCTTTAACTCGATAAAGCATTAGATCACCAACGGCTAAAGCAGGCACTTGGGTTACCAGACCACCATGATTTTCCACTCCAGGAAAAACACCCACTGTAGGCTTATTAAGAACATCCATTGCATCTACTAGCAAGCTAGGAGCCCACGCCAGCGCAGCAACTAAATTGTTCTTTTCAGCCTCGGTTGCAGCATTATCTTTAAGTAAGCCAAGCTGTAAAAAAGCTTTTGCAGAGTTAAGCCCATAATCATTAAAACCCTGCTTCCACTGCTCAAACGTCATTTTTGGATTACTAGCCGAGTCTAACGATGAGCTACTGACATACAGCTCAGTTGTTTCATCTTTATCCTTTGTAATTTCATACGCTTTATTGGTGTCACGATTCAAGTCATGTATTGAGTTAAAACCAGTTTCTGCATCACTGCGGACGATGATCTCACCTTCACCAACTGTTGCTCGGACAATTTGCTCACGATCTTTTTCCCGACTATAGCCGCTAACATCCCAGCTATTTGAACCCTCTTTATTTTTCTGGCTATGATCAACCACTGCTGCTTTATCAGCCGTCTTGTCATTTCCAGCTTCATTATTAGTACTTTTGCCGTTATCACCAGCCCATGTGTAACTACCACCTGCATTCACATACCAAGAGCGCTCTTTGTCATGCCCCTCAAAGTCCGTAAAGCCGAGCGTGTTGGTATCTAGCTTTAAATTGCCTGTATGAGAGGCAATCAAAGCACTATCTAGCTGAGTGTGATTTTCAGTGCGAATATCCAAAGCATCATGAGCAATGATTTGTGTCTGACTCTCTATCCAATCAGTCGAACCAGTGGTTTGACCTACTCCTACTGAACCACTAGCACTAACGCCATCCGTTAATCCAACACTGCCAGTCATGCTTGCATCAAACTCTTTACCGCTAACTTTGCCTGTGTCTGGAACCGATGACATCAGTAAGTCACGACCAATACGTCCAGTAACATGCTCACCTTCCAATTGTGCTCCAGCAATAATGGTGTCACGACCGCTGTTAAGTTTTAGGTGATGACCAGCATAAAGGTAGGCTTGTTGTTGATTGATACCCTCACGGTCAAGGTTACCTTTACCTATATCAGCACTTGCATATACAGAGAGCATCCCAGCTCCACCGACTGCCAAGCCTAGTTCTCCACCGCCACTCGTGCGCTGTGTTGCAAAGCTAGAATCATTTTGTACGGCGTGAATACTCAAATCTTGGCCTGCGCTAAGTTGAATATCCCTTTGTGCTTGCACTTGCGTACCCAGCAAAGTTAAATCCTGCTTAGCTTCTAAATTAATATCACGTCCAGCTTGTAATTGAGTTGGCAATGCTGTGCTCTGACGACCATTCTCTTTCTGAATACTATGGCTGCCACCAATACCTACACGAGCACTATTAGAAGTGCTGCTACCATTAATACCCGCTTTACTCAGTGCTTGCTCCGCGCTATTTATATAATGACCGCGAGCAACATCTAAGGTGATATTTTGACCTGTGACATTGATATCACGCTGACTACTGATTAACGTAGCGCGCGCTTCAACATCCAATCCTGCTTGCAGATTAATATCCCTCCCAGCACCTAAAGTGGACTCACGATAACTGTGTATATCTTCAACTGTTGTAGTGTCCTGCCTAGAGGCACCCAAATGCTCGGACGTAGTTGGGCCAGAAACAAACTGTGTAATTGAGTCGTTAGCCCTTAATACACCTGATACCTTACTCAGTGCATTATCGCCACGCCCTGCACCTCTAATAGCATCCTGCGTACTCTCAAAATTATGACTGATATTCACAGTTAAACCCGTACGTTTACGTGTTTTTTCCTGCTGTTGGCGCTGCTTCTCACTGGCCGCATCTAATATAATATTGCGCTCTGCAATCAGATGAATATCTTGGCCTGCGATCAAATCGGAACCCGTTTGACTTATATCGCGACCCGACTGAATAGCCAAGTCACCACCCGCCTCTAACTGACTCGCAGTAGCAGTGCTCTGACTCTCCCAATCATTATTTATATTGGTCTCATTACCTGCAAAGGCGGAAACTCCATTACGGTCGCTGCTCAATGCAATCCCCGTGCGACGCTCGCTCTGCCAAGTGCTTGTGGCTTTGTGATTATTAGCCGCAGAAACTTGTACATCCCGCCCAGCACCCAACAATAAACGGCCGCCAGCACTCACACCACTGCCAACAATATTGATATCACGCTCAGCCTGTAAATGGGTATCGTGCTCAGCTGTCACCTGACTGCCAACACTAGTACTCGATTGTGCTGCCTTCCCTGATTTTTTAGCAGAGGAAAAAGACACCATTCCATCTGATGCCGATAGGTCTATTTTTTTACGATAGCGTTCTGTCAAACTGTAGGCTTCATTATTAGCTGCCAACAGGTTGATATCGCCTGTCGCTTCAAGCAAACCTGCATGCAATTCAATATCATGACCCGCATCAATATGACTGGCACGCAAACTTAAGTCATTACCAGCAACCAATATCACATCATTGGCTGCATTTAATTCACTGCCAACTTGTGTTGCGGTGGTTTGAAGCTGGCTTTTCCCCGTTTGACTTAAACCTGCAAAGCCTGATTTTGTTTTCTTACTGTAACTGCCATGTTCTTCTACACCCGATAAAACATTAATGCTGCTGATTGCGCCAACTAGCAAATGATTACCTGCATTCAGCTGACTACCGATTACAGTGACATCCCGACCATCATTTAGACTTAAACCACCATTATCCGTAATGCGAGTATTAATAGTTAAGTTATGGCCTGCATCAATCACTGAAGCCACGTTAGTACTGTCATAGTTTTCTTTCTGTTTACTATTGCTGCGCCCGAAAGAACCCTTATTTTTCTTAGAGTAAAACGAGGCGCTTTCGTCTATCCCTGACAAAATATAAACATCCTGGCCGGCCATTAAACTGACGTCATTCGCAGCCTTTACTTCGCTGGCGATAATATTTAAGTCGTTATCAGCACGCAGTGCAATATTGCCTTCAGCGTGTATCTGACTTGATTGATGGGTGACCTGATCACGACTTAAAGTAGTCTTTTTACTTTTACTATAGTGATGACTTTCATCAGCGGCCGAAGCCAGAGTCAAATCATTACCCGCAATCAACTGCATATCTTTGCCTGATTCAATGCGACTAGCGATTGCGGTTAAATCGCGATCAGCCTGAATATCCAGACGACCACCAGCAAGGGTTTCACTGCTCAGTTGTTGGCTTTGTGCGTTTAGGTAATGATCAGCATGACTGGTGCTATGACGTTCTTCTGCTGAGGCTAGATTTACATCTCGACCAGCGCTGATGTGCAGATCGCCTTGGCTATTAAGCACACCACCCAGATTGTGTACATCACGACCTGCCATGAAAGTTAAATCGCGCGTCGCCTCAATATGCGCAGCATTGTCAGCAAAGCTGCTTTCCCAGCGGCTGTTGCCCGCAGCGCTTGCATGACGTGTGACAGTACGCTCATTAATAATGTCGCCAGTGCGGGCGGTCAGATCGACATCACGCCCAGTAATAATGCCACCTTGGCGGTTATATAGGCTGTCTTCAGCCA
>DATERS010000145.1:0-58943 GCA_035271365.1 Thiopseudomonas sp. | reverse complement strand
CAATTAAAACCCAAGTACAACAGCAGCGTGTTCGTGTTGAGCGGGAGCGTCGGATTGCAGCCAGTCGGCGTAATAAAATATTCTTTGCCGTGTTTATCGCCATTGCCTTAGTTGCGCCCTTTGGTATTTACCCAGTCTTCTTAATGAAGTTGCTGTGTTTTGCTCTATTTGCTTGTGCGTTTAACTTGCTTCTAGGTTATGCGGGACTCTTATCATTTGGGCATGCGGCTTTTTTAGCGACGGGTGGTTATATCACCGGCTTTGTCCTCACTGAGTACAGTGGTTTAGGTACGGAGTTAGGTATTTTAGCGGGTACAGCGGCGTCTGCAGCATTAGGATTAGGCTTTGGTTTGTTGGCGATCCGTCGGCAAGGTATCTACTTTGCGATGATTACCTTGGCCTTAGCGCAACTGGTGTTCTTTATGTTTATGCAGTCCAGTTTCACCGGTGGTGAAAACGGTCTGCAAGGGGTACCGCGTGGATATTTATTTGGGTTTATTGATCTTAAAGATAACCTGAATATGTATTACTTTGTTTTAGCTGTGTTTCTAATTGGATTTCTAATTATTCAGCGCACGATCCATTCACCTTATGGACAAGTGTTGAAGGCGATTCGTGAAAATGAGCAGCGGGCGATTTCCTTAGGCTACAACGTTGATGCGCATAAGTTACTCGCGTTTGTATTATCTGCAGCCTTAACCGGCTTAGCTGGTGCAACCAAAACTGTGGTCTTCCAATTGGCGTCCTTAACCGATGCGCATTGGCATATGTCGGGCGAAGTGATTCTGATGACCTTGCTCGGTGGTGTCGGTACGGTATTGGGGCCTTTTGTAGGAGCCAGTATTGTGGTGACCTTACAAACCTATTTAAGCAGTGGACCACTGGGTGAGTGGGTGCATGTGATTTTAGGAGTGATTTTTGTCTTGTGCGTACTGATGTTCCGCGCAGGCATCGTCGGATGGTTCAGTAAACTGATCCAGAAAAACTTTAAATAACGTTTACGCAATGCGGTATGGATAGTCAGTGTTGTGACAAACAGAAGCTATCAGTACTCAGTTATTTAAAGTGTTGTGAAAGAAAAAACGGCCTTTATGTCTGAAGTGAAATTCAGATATAAAGGCCGTTTCACTTTACATCGTGCAGTGGATACGAAGTACCGCTGTATTAAGTCGAGTACTCAACCCTGTTACTGGCTAAAACCATTGGGATTGCTTTGCTGCCAGCGCCACGTATCGCGCATCATATCGTCAAGGCTGTGCTCGGCTTTCCAGCCCAGTTCTTGTGCTGCTTTGGCTGGATCAGCCCAGCATTCAGCGATATCACCACTGCGTCGTGCAACCACTGCATATGGTACTTCTACATGAGCCGCCTGTTCAAAAGCGCTAATCATTTGTAATACGCTATAGCCTTGTCCGGTACCTAAGTTCCAGATATGCACACCTTGCGATGCAGCAATAGCGTCCAGTGCTTTTAAGTGGCCATTAGCGAGATCCACCACGTGAATATAGTCACGTACACCGGTGCCATCGACCGTTGGGTAATCATCGCCATATACGGATAGCTGTGGCAACTTACCCACGGCAACTTGGCTGATATAAGGCAGCAGATTATTGGGAATGCCGTTGGGGTCTTCACCAATCAGTCCGCTAGCATGTGCGCCTACTGGATTAAAATAACGCAGTAAGGCGATACTCCAACGTGATTCTGAGAAGGCTAAGTCACGCAGCACTTCTTCAACCATCAGTTTCGAGCGACCGTAGGGATTGGTCGGAATACCGGTTGGACAGTCTTCGCTGATCGGCATCTGCTTGGGCTCGCCATAGACAGTGGCGGATGAGCTAAATACCAAATTAAACACACCGGCAGCAGCCATGGCCTGAAATAAGACCACGCTACCGCTGACGTTGTTTTCATAATAGTCCAGCGGCTTCTGCACGCTTTCGCCGACCGCTTTTAAGCCGGCGAAATGCAATACCGCTTGGATTGAATGACGGGCAAAAATCGAATCGAGCAATTCTCGGTCACGAATATCACCTTGAATAAAAGTCGCTGCTTTACCGCAAATGCGCTCAACACGGCGCAATGACTCCAGCGAGCTGTTCGTGAGATTATCTAAAACGATAACCTCATGACCTGCTTCAAGCAGAGCCAGCGTGGTGTGCGAGCCGATATAACCCGCGCCACCCGTAACTAAGATAGATTGCTTCATGTTGTCCCTAAATGTCCTTAAATTAGTGAGCTATTGGATGACTCTGTACTTGTTGCTGTGCTGTCGCCGTGCGCTTTCTACGCCACTGCAAGGCACTGACTACAAAGAGCAGTAATAGGCCTGGAATCCACATGATTTCTTTGCGTATCCGATCAGTGGGTGCGCGTACCAGCACAATCTCTTGATCAAATTCTAAGCCTAAATCTGCCGCTGTGCTGGCAAAGGTGACGTTATCAATTAAGGTTTTCCCATCCTCTTCAATCAACATCAAACCTAAAGCTTGCATACGTTCCTCACCACTCTGACCTGCGGGTACCGGTAATAGGACTACAAACTCACGTGGCTCACCGAGTTCATCCTCGCCCTTGATACGCAAACGTAGCTGGCTGCCTTCATCAACATCGCCTAAGGCTTGTTCCAGCTGACTTGACGGGATGTTTTGATAGGGATCATGCACGATATCCATCCAAAAACCTGGGCGGAATAAAGTAAAGGCCACCAGCAATAACAGGATGCTTTCATACCAGCGACTGCGAGTGATAAACCACCCTTGGGTTCCTGCAGCAAAAATCAGCATAGCCGCCGTGGCGACAATAAAGATCAAGATACCGTGCATCAGGCTGATATTAATCAGCAGTAAATCGGTGTTAAAGATAAACAAGAAGGGTAAGGCTGCGGTACGCAAGCTGTAATAAAACGCTTGTAGCCCGGTTTTGATTGGATCGCCTTTGGAGACCGCTGCGGCAGCAAAGGATGCTAAACCAACGGGCGGGGTGACGTCAGCCATAATGCCAAAATAGAAGACAAAAAGGTGCACAGCAATCAGCGGCACAATCAGACCGTTTTGCTGGCCCAGCGTGACAATTACTGGGGCTAATAAGCTGGATACCACAATATAGTTAGCGGTGGTCGGTAAGCCCATGCCAAGAATTAAGCTGAATACTGCAGTGAATAACAGCATGAGCAGCAGATTACCCATCGACAGTAATTCAACTAAGTCAGCCAGAACTAAACCAACGCCAGTTTGTGAAACAGCACCGACAATCACACCGGCTGCAGCAGTCGCAATACCGATACCAATCATATTACGGGCGCCGCCGATCATACCTTCACGTAGATCAATCAGGCCATCCATCCAGCCGCCATGATCGTAACTGCGATCAGTGCGCATCCAGGTCAAAATAGGGCGTTGTGTGAGTAGGATAAAGATCAGCATCACACTGCCCCAGAACGCTGAGAGTCCAGGGGATAGGCGCTCTACGGTTAAGCACCAAACTAATACCACCACGGGCAAAATAAAGTGCAAACCAGAGAGTAAAACAGTTCGCGTGTTAGGCAGCTCTTCTATAGGTTTATTAGGATCTTCGATTGGTAGTGGTGGATTGCTGGCAGCAACTTTTAGCAGAGCTAAATAAGCGATGGCCAGTAAAGTGCCCACACCGATGAGCACATACTCACCTAAGGCGGGTTTGAGCCAACCGAGGCCGTAATATACCAGCAATGAAATAGCAGAAATCAAAGCGACACCAAAGGCAAAGCCAGTTAAACGGCGTAACCAAGGTTTAGGCTGATGATTACCAATGGGTTGCATACCCAGTTTTAACGCTTCTAAATGCACGATATAGAGTAAAGCGATATAGGAGATGGCAGCAGGTAAGAAGGCGTGCTTAATGATTTCAACATAGGGGATACCTACATACTCAACCATTAAAAACGCAGCCGCACCCATCACGGGCGGCATGATTTGTCCGTTAACCGATGCGGCAACTTCAACAGCACCGGCTTTTTCAGATGAAAAACCAACGCGTTTCATCATCGGAATAGTAAAGGTACCGGTGGTGACCACGTTAGCGATCGATGAACCAGAAATCATTCCGGTTAGACCCGAAGCCACTACTGCTGCTTTAGCAGGGCCGCCGCGCATATGGCCCAACATACTAAAGGCCAGTTGGATAAAGTAGTTGCCCGCACCGGCACGCTCTAGTAAGGCGCCAAACAGTACAAATAAGAAGACAAAACTGGTGGATACGCCTAGAGCAATACCAAAGACACCTTCAGTGGTGATCCATTGGTGATTGGCCAAAGCTGTAAAGCTCACGCCACGGTGGGCAAGCATCGCTGGCATATAAGGGCCGGCAATACTGTAGGTTAAAAATAGTAAAGCAATAATCGCCAGCGGCGGGCCCAAGGTACGGCGCGTGGCTTCCAGTAATAATGGAATACCAATGCAGGCGGTGACTAAGTCAGCTGTGGTTAAAGTGCCTGGGCGTAATGCGAGCTGCTGATAGCAGATAAATAGGTAAGCGGCACTGGCAGCAGCGACTAAGCCCAGAGCAATATCCATTAAAGGCACGCGATTGCGTGGCGAACGCTTAAAAGCCGGATAGGCTAAAAAGGCCAGCAGTAGCGCAAATGTCAGGTGAATCGAGCGTGTTTCTGTATCGTTAAAGACACCGATGCGAAATATAAAGGGCAGCGGTGAAGCAATCCAAAGTTGAAACATTGACCAGAGTAAAGCAAGGCTGGCAATCACTTGAGCCATGATGCCATCAGGTAAGCGTGCGCCTGAGTCTTGGGCGATCAGTTCTTCGGCGGAAAGATGTTTGTCTGACATGGCAGCTAACCTGCTTGAAATCTAAAGAAACCAATACGTTGGCACTTGATTAAGTACCAACGTATGGTGATTGTGCAGCTAAAAGCAGTGAGCTGTTATAACCAGCCACGCTCTTTGTAGTAGCGAATTGCACCTTCATGCAACGGCGCTGATAAACCAGCTTCAATCATTTCTTCAGCTTTTAAATCTTTAAAGGCTGGGTGTAAACGTTTGAAACGATCAAGGTTATCAAACACGGATTTAACCATTTGATAGACCAAGTCAGGGCTGACTTTACTGCTGGTTGAGAGCACTGCTTTACCGCCAATCGATGGGGTTGGCAGGTCGTTACCGGTGTACATACCACCTGGGATTTCAGCTTTAGTGTAGTAGCTTTTTTCGGCTAATAAAGCATCGATTTCTGCACCAGTTACAGGTACAAGAACAGCATCAACTGTTGTCGTCGCTTCTTGAATCGCACCGTTTGGGTGGCCAACAAAGTAAGTCATGGCATCAATATTATTATCATTGAGTGCACTGGCTTGCTCAGCTGCTTTGAGTTCTGAAGCTAAGGAGAAAGTCTTACGATCCCAGCCTTTTTTCTCCATAATCTCTTCAAGGGTGTCACGCTGACCGGAACCTGGGTTACCGATATTAACGCGCTTACCTTTTAAGTCATCAAAGTTAGCAATATGCGAGTCACGACGTGCGAGGACGGTGAATACTTCACTTTGCAGTGAGAACAATGCGCGCATATCGTCCATGGCACCTTCAGCTTCAAAAGGCGCTAAGCCTTTCATCGCTTTATATTGGTGGTCGGATTGCATCACGCCAAAGTTAAACTCGCCACTGCGAATACCGTTGACGTTAGCTACGCCACCGCCACTGGCTGGTGCGTTACAACGGATACCGCTGGTTTTGCTATCACGGTTGATAAAGCGGCAGATGGATTGTCCTGCCACGTAATAGACGCCGGTTTGTCCGCCGGTACCAATGGTGACGTATTTTTCTTCGGCCTGTGCCATACCGCTCAAGCTCATACCAGCGAGGGTCATGGACAGGGCCCATGCGAGGGTTTTGCCTTTGATCATGGGAGTTCTCCTTAATTATTTTAAACACAGCACACCATTGTGTTGGCGTTGTGCTGTGTTGTCAGCTGTCGGTCAGTGTATATACCGCAACTTATCTGCACTCTAATGGCTTTTATAGTTAAAGACCATTAGTCCAAGGTTTTTCGGAATACTTTAGAATTACGCTGGAAGTTATAGAGCGAGGCCTTGGCACTGGGCAGTTGCTCTAGCGTGCAGGCTTGGAACCCGCGTTCTTGAAACCAGTGTGCGGTGCGAGTTGTGAGAACAAATAATGAACCCAAGTCTAAAGCGCGTGCGCGTTTCTCAATACGCTCCAGTAAAACATCACCATGTCCGCCATGACGATAATCCGGATGCACTGCTAAACAGGCCAGCTCACCTGTATTTTGTTCTGGGAATGGGTAAAGAGCTGCACAGGCAATAATTAAACCATCGCGTTCAACAATACTAAACTGAGTGATTTCACGCTCAATTAAGTCGCGTGAACGGCGCACTAAAATACCTTGTTCTTCCAGCGGCCGAATCAACTCTAATAAGCCACCGACATCTTCAATTTGCGCTTCACGCACTTGCTGAAACAAGCCTTCATCGACCAAGGTGCCACAGCCATCACGGGTGAACATTTCGGTCAGTAAAGCCCCGTCAATGTGATAGCTGATGATATGGCAGCGCTGCACACCGCCACGGCAAGCACTGACAGCGGCTTGTAACAACTCTTTTTGCTCAAGTTGTTTAGTGGTTTTAAAACGTTGTAAATGCTGTTCGGCCTGTTGCGCAGGTAGCTCGCGAATTAACGCTCCGTTGGCATCGAGCAAGCCTTGCTCGGAACTAAATAGCACTAACTTATCCGCTTGTAACTCAATAGCGGCGCGTGTGGCGATATCCTCGCAGGCGAGGTTAAAGGTTTCCCCCGTGGGTGAATAACCAATGGGTGGCAGTAGAACGATGGTGCGGTCATCCAGTAAACGCTTGATACCTTTGCTATCAATACGGCGCACTTCGCCGGTGTGCTGGTAATCGACACCATCAATCACACCCAGTGGTCGTGCCGTAACAAAGTTACCGCCGGCCACACGTAAGCGCGCACCTTGCATCGGTGAGGCGGCGATATCCATAGATAAACGTGCTTCGATTGCTGCGCGTAATTGGCCCACAGCATCCAGTACACAGCTTAAGGTTGGCGCATCAGTGATGCGTAAGTCTTGGTGATAATAAGAGGATAAACCCTGCTCAGTTAGGCGGGCTTCAATTTGTGGGCGAGAGCCGAAGACCAGCACCAAGCGTACGCCTAAGCTGTGCAACAGCACTAAATCATGCACGGTATTACCAAAATTATCATGCGCAATGCTTTCACCTGGCAGCATCACCACAAAGGTGCGCTCACGGTGGGCGTTGATATAAGGCGAAGAATGGCGGAGCGAGTTAACGTAATCGTGCATGAGAGCGTCCAATCATGGCGACAGCTATAGAGTGATGGATGTTTTTAGATGTTGTTGGCTGTCACTGAAGACAAACAGTGCCGTTTTTTCAGGCAATACGCAATCACGTAGCACCTGAAAAAACGCAGAGTTGAGCATTATAGAAAGATCAGTTTCAAAATACTGAAGAACACAATCGCCAGGAAAGCACCGGCTGGCAAGGTGATCGCCCATGACATAAAGATTGAGCCAATTACGCGTAAGTTTAGCGCACCAATACCACGAGCTAGACCAATACCGAGTACGGCACCGACTAAGGTGTGTGTAGTTGAAACGGGTAAGCCAATCGCTGATGCGCCCACCACTGTGGATGCGGTGGCTAATTCAGCAGCAAAACCACGACTTGGCGTCAGTTCAGTGATGCCACGACCTACGGTTGCAATGATTTTATAACCGTAGGTGGCCAAGCCAATCACAATACCAACGGCACCCAGCAGTAGAACCCAAGCCGGAACCGCTGATTTAGCAGTGAGCTCACCTACACCATGATTTTGAATCACACCAGCAATGGCCGCGAGTGGGCCTACTGCGTTAGCTACATCGTTAGCACCATGAGCAAAAGCCATGGCACAGGCGGTGAAAATCATCAGTGTGGCAAAGACTTTCTCTACGCTAGCAAAGTAGGTACTACGGTTAGCGTTCGGATCGATTTTTACACGGCGTAATAAGACAATACCCAGCAACATCACCAATACGCCAGCGCCGACAGCCAGAATAATGCTTTGCTCACTATTAATATCTAAACCCACATGCTTAAGCCCTTTAGACAGCGTCATTAAGGCAACCATAAAGCCGGTTAGAAACATATAAAAGGGCACGTAACGCTTAGCATTTTCAAACGGATTATCAGTATTGATAATCAGTTTTTGTACGCTGACAAACAAGCCAAAAGCTAAAACACCTGATAAAAATGGCGTCACCACCCAGCTCATAGTGATTGGAATAATGGCACTCCAATGCACTGCGTCAAATGACACGCCAAAGGCGGCAAAGCCAACCACTGCACCAATAATAGTGTGTGTGGTGGATACCGGCCAACCTTTACTGGTCGCAATAAGCAGCCAAGTTCCGGCTGCCAGTAGTGCAGACATCATCCCTAACACCAGCAAATCTGCGGTCATTACGTCAATATCGACAATGCCGTTTTTAATGGTCTCAGTGACTTCCCCCCCCGCTAAATAAGCTCCGCAGAATTCAAAGACCATTGCCACAACAATGGCTTGCTTAATGGTCAGCGCGCCTGAACCTACTGAGGTACCCATGGCGTTGGCAACGTCATTGGCACCAACGCCCCAGGCCATAAAGAAACCAAAAAGACAGGCTAAGACTAAAAGTATGAAGCCATAGTCGGTTAAAAGAGACATAAAAAATCCGCTTGTTCCAGGTGGGGCGCGCTATATATCAGCGCGCAAGCAATTGTTCCAATCGGTTGCCGATACGCTCAGCGCGGTCAGCCACATCACCAATCCATTCGATGATGGTGTACAGAAACATTACATCGACAGGCGGCATGTCTTTTTCCAATTTAAAGAGCGTACGGCGCACTTCAATTTGCATGCGATCGGTGTCGTGCTCAATATCTTCAAGCACTTCAATCATGGCAGTCACGCGATTGACTTCACGATTACCAAAGCCGGTTTCTAGAATCTCATCCAGCTCGTTCATCGCCGTCAATGCTTGATCACTGGCATCGACCACCCGCTGCACAAAAGCCAGAATCATAGGCTGTAATGGTTCAGGGATAGTCATTTGACGACCCAGCATTAAGCCCGCAATGTCTTTTGCGCGATTAGCGACTTTGTCCTGTACACTGAGCAGCTCAAGTAAGTCTGAGCGCGGTACCGGTAAAAATAGACTTTTAGGCAAGTGAATACGCACATTACGCTTGAGTTTATCGGCTTCTTTTTCGAGCCGAGACATCTCTTGCTGTACATGTTCAACACGTGCCCAATCCTGCGCAATGATTGCTTGGAAAAAAGGCACCAGATTAGAAGCACACTCGTGTGCTTTGGCAATATGTTGCTGCATCGGCCCAATGGGCGAACGACCAAACAAACTAACAAACGGGTTTATCGACATAGAGAGCTGCGCTCGGTTTCCAAAAACAGCCTTGATTATACGATGCTGTTATAGGGTTCGACCAGCATAGCGATAAACTAGCAACAATTTGAATTGAGAATGACATGGCCAAAGAAACCGAAATAAAGCTACGAGTAAGCCCTGAAAGCCTTGCTACGCTGCGTGAACACCCTGTTTTAGCTGCACGCTGTGTAGGTGAGTGGCAGACCCGTGAGCTGCTTAATCGGTATTACGATACAGCCGATTTTGCCTTGGCAAACAGCCAAGTAGCACTGCGAATTCGTCGCGATGGCGAACAATTGATTCAAACTCTAAAAAGTAAAGGGGCGAGTGTCGCTGGATTATCTGAGCGTAATGAGTTTGATTGGCAATTAAAAAGTAATCGTTTAGTGCTGAGTCACTTAGATGACAGTTGCTGGCCAGAGAGTTTAGCTGAGCTGGATAAAAAGCAATTAAAAGCTGTCTTCAGTACTGATTTCAAACGCCAATTTGCTGAGTTACGCTGGTTGCGTGAAGGTGTTGAGACAGTGATTGAAGTTGCACTGGACCAAGGTTTAGTGATTGCTGATCAGCAGCGAGAAGATATCTGTGAAATGGAGCTGGAATTGCGCGAAGGCGATCCTGCTGCATTATTTGAGTTGGCGCTGGAATTGGCTGCCGATGTAGCGTTAATGCCGTGCGATATCAGTAAAGCTGAGCGTGGCTATCGTTTATTTGATGCCAATAGCTACAACGTTGCTGCAGAACCTGCGCAATTAACCGCTGATATGCCATTAGATGATGCTTTAACTGCGATTGCTTGGCAGTTATTAGGTAACAGTCAGCGTTTAGCTGAGCAGTACCGTTTTAATGGTCACTGGAAGTTACTTGAGCAGTGGTTGCAGCAGTTGGTCAGCTTACGTGCTGTCTTAGCCAGTCTGGGCCAGGCCGTACCGCGTGCATCGAGCAATGCCTTGCGTATGCAATTGGATGCCTTGATTGATGATTGGCGTATACGCATTTTAGCGGGTGTTGACGATCAAGCTGTGCGTGAAGCAGCTCCGCTGGCCTTTGCTGAAGAACTAGAAGGTACACGTTGGGGCCAATTCTCACTGCAGATGGCAGTTTGGCTACAAGGTGCACTCTGGCAGCAAAAGCGTACCGCACGTGGCGCACGTCAAGGCGCAGCAGCCTTTGAGAATTGGTTGCTACAGTTCTTAAAGGAAGAAGCGCAAGCTCTGCAAGTGAATCGTTATATGCGTCAGCCGGAAGATTTGGTTGAGCAAGCGCCACGTATTGAGCGTTTATTGACCTGGCTGCAGGCCGCGCGACATATCACCGACTTGGTTGACAGTGATCGCTTGTTTGGTGTCTTGCGTGAACTGCATGCTTTAGCCTTGCAGCCTTTGAATGATGAAGCTTTGGTTGCGCGTCGTGAACTGTTGGGTACTGTGTTGACCTTGAATGCTTGGAAACAGCTGCGTTCAGCTTAATCAAGTACAGAGCATGGCTGCTGCATCAGCGGCGCCATGCTGATGCAAAGCTCGCTAGAATTTTAATAAGCTATAGATTGTTCTATTAAAGCTGCATTCAAGGTGATAAAACCACCTTTTATTCAACGCTCATTGTTTGCGGTTAAGGAGTATTTATGGATATTGGTTTGGTTTTATTCCTGTTTGTCGGCCTGATTGTTGCCGTTATCTTTATGGGCTTTAAGGTCGTGCCGCAAGGTTACGAATGGACGGTTGAGCGCTTTGGTCGTTATACCAGCACGCTTAAGCCTGGTTTGAATATTATTATTCCAGTGATGGATAGAGTCGGCCGCAAGATCAGTGTGATGGAGCGCGTGCTGGATATTCCCGCGCAAGAAGCGATCAGCGCCGATAACGCCATTGTACGTATTGATGCCGTATGCTTTTTCCAAGTGGTGAATACCGCGCAAGCCGCCTATGAAGTCAGCGAGTTGGAATATGCCATTTTAAACTTGGTGGTCACCAATATTCGTACCGTATTAGGCTCGATGGAGCTGGATCAGATGCTCAGTCAGCGTGATGTGATTAATGAGCGCTTATTGCATACTGTCGATCAAGCAACCGCCCCTTGGGGCATTAAAGTCACCCGAATTGAAATTAAAGATATCACTCCACCAGCTGATCTTGTGTCGGCAATGGCCAGCCAAATGAAGGCTGAGCGTTTAAAACGAGCTTCGATTTTAGAAGCAGAAGGCCGTCGTCAAGCTGATATTTTAACTGCAGAAGGTCAGAAACAGTCACAGATTCTAAAAGCCGAAGGTAAGCGCGAAGCTGCGTTTCTGGAAGCCGAAGCACGTGAGCGTGCTGCCCAAGCCGAAGCTGAAGCTACGCGTATGGTCTCTGAAGCGATCAGTAGCGGTAGTGTGCAAGCAGTGAACTACTTTGTGGCGCAAAAATATATTGATGCCTTGGGTCAGATTGCCTCGGCAGACAATAGCAAAGTGATTATGATGCCGTTAGAAGCCTCGCAATTAATTGGCTCGATTGGCGGTATCAGTGAAATTGTTAAGGCATCCTTTGATGGTAAGAAAGGATGACAGTGTACTTACAACATTTAGGAGTATGGGACTGGCTGGCCTTTGCCGTACTTTTGCTGATTGTTGAAGTGTTTGGCACTGCAGGTTATTTTTTGTGGTTGGGGACTGCTGCAGCGCTTGTTGGACTGCTATTGGCAGTTTTCCCTGAATTGACTTGGGTGTGGCAGTTTACAGGGTTTGGCGTGTTATCACTGCTGACCGCATGGGCGTGGTGGCGACGTTTACGTACCTTACCGTCTGTTGCACCGCATTTGAATCAGCGTGGCAGTGAGTTATTAGGTGGCGAGTATGTGCTGCATGAAGCTATCACTGCTGGACGTGGAAAAATTAAAGCCGGTGACAGTTATTGGCTGGTCAGTGGCCCAGATTTAGCGGTCGGGCAGCGAGTCAAAGTGACTGGCCAAGAGGGTACGGTGTTGCAGGTTGAGCCCAGTACCATTAAGTAGATCAGTTGCTGCATATCACGGCAGGATCATTATCTGAGATTGGATAAGCTATGTGTTTAGTTGTCTTTGCTTGGCGGCCTGAGAATCATCAGCCTTTATTATTGCTGGCCAATCGTGATGAAGTGCACGCACGTCCCAGTGCAGCGCTGGCACAATGGGACGATCAGCCCAATATTTATGCTGGACGCGATTTAGAAGCCGGCGGCACTTGGTTGGGCATTGCGCCGCAAGGGCGTTTCGCGACCTTAACTAATATTCGCGATACTGGGCTGCCACTTGGTGAACAGTCGCGCGGTGCGTTAGTCAGTGACTATCTAGCGGGTCAGCAATCCCCTCAAGCGTATTTACAGGATGTAGCTGCTGAGCTTCAGCAATACAGTGGCTTTAATCTACTGGTCGGTGATCAGCAGTCGTTGTGGTATTTAAGCTCCACGCAGCCACGGCCTCTATGTTTAAGCCCCGGTATCTACGCGCTATGCAATGCCAGTTTAGATACGCCATGGCCAAAATTGGTGCGTGTGCGCAGTGCTTTTTCTCAGCAGTTGGATGCATCGGATCAGGTGTTATTTGAACTGATGCAGGATGAGCAGCGCGCCGATGACGATCAATTGCCCGATACCGGTGTGGGTTTAGCCATGGAGCGTATGCTCTCGAGTATTTTTATTCGCGGTGAACGCTATGGCACTCGAGTGACCAGTTTGCTGCGTCGTTTTGCGGATGGTGCAACGACCCTAACTGAGCGCAGTTATGCGGTGCAGGGCCAGTTAGTTGGGCAAGTACAGGTCGAGCTAGCCCAGTAAAGCCTAGCTAAAGGCTCAGGTTAGCCTGCGCAAAAAATACCACTTAACGCGCTGTATTTAGCCTACAGCACCTCTACTTAAGTGAGTTCTAAGTCTGCACGCTAGAGGCTGGATTCAACACTTTACCTAAGCCCAAGTTACCCAAGGCCAGATTAAGGGTGCTGTGAATCACTTGCGGGTTATCCAAACTGGAGACTTCGCTGAGCAAATCTTGGGCGTGGGTTAACGTCATTTTACGCAATAGCCATTTCACCTTAGGTAGATGGGTTGAGTTCATTGATAAACTATCAAAACCCATCGCCAGCAGCAGTACTGCAGCAACGGGATCCCCAGCCATTTCCCCACAAATACTCACAGGTTTACCTTCGGCATGAGCGGCTTTGACCACATCTTTAAGGGCCATCAGTACCGCAGGGTGCAGATAGTCATATAAAGCTGCCACGCGGGCGTTGTTACGGTCGACAGCCAATAAATACTGAGTTAAGTCATTGGAGCCGACTGATAAAAAATCCGCCATACGGGCTAATTCACGCGCTTGATAAACAGCAGAAGGGACTTCAATCATTACGCCAATTTGTGGCATCTGTACATCAAAGCCTTCATCGATCAGTTCACCCCAAGCACGATGAATCATATGTTGGGCGTCATCAAGTTCATGCACACCTGAAATCATCGGCAGCAGAATATGTAGATTATTCAGGCCGGCGCTGGCTTTAATCATCGCCCGTACTTGTACTAAGAAAATTTCTGGATGGTCTAAGGTAATACGAATGCCACGCCAGCCTAGATAGGGATTGGTTTCCTTAATGGGAAAATAACTTAGAGGCTTATCACCGCCGACATCCAGGGTGCGCATGGTCACTGGTAAAGGGTGAAAAGCTTCCAGTTGTTCGCGATACATTTGCACTTGCTCACTTTCACTGGGAAAGCGTGAAGTGCCCATAAAAGCTACTTCAGAGCGATAGAGGCCAACCCCTTCCGCGCCACGTTGTTGTGCACGTTTTACATCAGCAAGCAGGCCCGTATTGACCCAGAGTGGCAGTTGATGGCCATCTAAAGTGGTGCATGGCAGGCTGCGTAAACTGTCTAAGTCTTTATTGATTAAGCGTTCTTCTTCAACCACTTCAGCGTATTGCTGGCGCAGTAAAGCGCTGGGGTTGGTAAAGACATCACCGTGATAGCCATCTAGGATCAGCTCAATGCCGTCGAGGCGGGTGTAGGGTAGATCAACGGCGGCAACCACGGTGGGAATGCCCATGGCACGGGCTAAAATCGCCACATGTGAGTTACGTGACCCCAGCACAGATACCAAGCCGACCAGCTTATCAGTCGGTACTTCACCGAGCATCGCCGGTGACAGCTCTTCACTGACTAAAATAGTGTTATCTGGATAGACTAATGTTTGTTTCTGGGCTTGCTGTAGATACGAGAGTAAGCGTCGGCCTAAATCTTTAACATCCGAGGCACGCTCACGTAGATAGTCGTCATCCATATGTTCAAAGCGCTGCACATGCTCGCTAACCACTTGGCGTAAAGCGCCTTGTGCCCATTGTCCTGCACGAATCACACGCATGACATCGCCAGCCAGAGCAGTGTTTTCTAGCATCATCAGATACACATCAAAGAGTGCACGTTCTTGTGGACGTAATTGTTTGGAGAGGCGCTTGGAAAGTTTGCGAATATCCTCACGTACCGAGTCTAACGCTAAGTCGAACAGCTGCAATTGACCGATTATATCATCAGTGGTTTTATCCGGTACCACATCCAAATCGGCAATCGGTAGTACCACCACTGCAGTACCTAAGGCTGCACCGGGCGCGCCAGGTACACCAATAAAGCGTGCTTCTTGAATCCCTTTACCTTGCTTGCCCAAGCCGCGAATCGAGCCTGTGGCTTCGGCGTGGGCGATTACTCCGGAGAGTTGCGCACTCATGGTGACTAAAAAAGCTTCATCACCTTCATCAAATTGACGCCGTTCTTTTTGCTGCACCACCAGTACGCCCAAGACCTGACGGTGGTGAATAATCGGCGTGCCTAAAAATGAGGCATAACGCTCTTCACCGGTTTCAGCAAAATATAAAAAGCGCGGATGGCTCATCGCATCTTCGAGAATAATTGTTTCTGAACGACTGCCAACTAAACCGACCAAACCCTCATGGGAGGCCATGCAGACTTTACCCACGGCGCGTTTATTTAAGCCTTCGGTGGCCATCAACACATAGCGGTCTTGATCGGCTTCGTATAAGTACACCGAGCAGACATGGCTGTTCATCGCCACGCGCACTTGTTTGACGATAATTGCTAGTGCTGCTGGCAAATCCTTAGCAGCGTTGACCTCTTGAGAGATCATTCGCAGCATGCTTAACATGCTGCTATCGGTGTGAGTCGAGTCTGACAACTTAGGGTTAATCTCGAGTAGGAAGTTGATAGGCCAGCTCTTTTAAAGCACGGCGGTAGACGTCTCGTTTAAAGGCCACCACTTGCCCTAAAGGATACCAATAACTGACCCAACGCCAGCCATCAAATTCGGGTTTTGGCGTGAGATCCATGCGCACACGTTCATCACTGCTGCGTAAACGCAGTAAAAACCATTTTTGTTTTTGACCTATACACAGCGGTTGACTGTGCGTGCGTACTAAACGTTGTGGTAAACGATAGCGTAACCAGCCACGTGTGCAAGCAAGGATTTCAACATCTTGCTCTTGCAGGCCGATTTCTTCATGCAATTCACGGTACAGCGCTTCCTCAGCACTTTCATGCGGGTTAATACCACCTTGTGGAAACTGCCACGCATCTTGGTTGACGCGCCGTGCCCAAAGCACTTGTCCGTGGTCGTTGGTCAGGATGATGCCGACGTTCGGACGAAACCCATCTGAATCAATCATGTCCGCATCCTAGGTTAAAATTCTTAGCCCATTGTTCCACAAAGCGCGACAGAGCGGCAACGCGCTTTACTGCTTGAATGGGCAGGCGCAGTGAAAATCGTTATGCTGGGCACTCTTTTTATCATTGATTAAGGTATTTGCCGTGCGATTGGCTATTTTTGATTTGGATAACACCTTATTAGCCGGTGACAGTGATCACCAGTGGGGTGAATATTTGTGCGCGCGCGGTCTGGTGGACGCAGATGCCTATCGTGCCAAAAACGATGGCTTTTATGCCGACTATGTTGCCGGTCAGTTGGATGTTGTGGCGTATCAGAATTTCTGCCAAGAAGTACTGGGGCGCACCGATAAAATTGTGTTGGATCAGTGGCATGCAGATTTTATGCGCGATTGCATTGAGCCGATGATTCTGGCTAAGGGCGAAGCTCTAATCGCCAAGCACCGTGCAGCCGGTGATCTAGTGATGATTATTACTGCCACCAACCGCTTTATTACTGGCCCGATTGCTCAGCGTTTAGGTGTGGATCACTTAATTGCCACTGAATGCGGTATGCAAGACGGCCAGTACACCGGTGAACTGGTGAATGTACCCAGCTTTCAGGCAGGTAAAATCACTCGCTTAAATACCTGGCTGGCTGAGCATCAAGCCACGTTGGCAGACAGCTATTTTTACAGTGATTCATATAATGACCTGCCATTGCTTGAGCAAGTGACGCATCCGGTTGCAGTTGATCCAGATGATACTTTGCGTGATATCGCGCAGCAGCGTGGTTGGTCAGTGATCAGTTTGCGTGATTAAGCTGATGCGAAACAGGTTGTAGCTATTGAGCGAATCACTGCGTGCGGCAACTCATCTACAATAGTGTATTATATGAATACTTATTTAATGGAGAGCCAGCCTATGACTCGTCTACACAGTTTAATCAGTGGTGCGGTACTGTTTTTAGCAGTATTTTCTGTGCAGGCGGTTGAGCTTGCTATCAGTGCTGAAGATGCTTATGCGAAAACCCAGCAAACTGAGCAGCGCGTGCTGTTAGTTGATGTGCGTGATCCTGTTGAGATTATGTTTGTTGGCTTTACTGATGCGGTGGATGTGAATATTCCATTCCTAATGGCCGACCGTAGTAAGTGGAATGCTGAGCGTAATATCTTCCCAATGGAACGCAATCCAGAGTTTGTTGAGCAAATTAAAGCTGAACTGACTAAGCGCGGTTGGGATGAAAACACTGAAGTGATTACTATGTGCCGCTCCGGTAGCGAACGTGGTGAGCCGAGTGCGATTGTATTGCGTGAAGCAGGTTTACCTAATGCACGCTTCGTGGTGAATGGTTTTCAGGGTGGCGCAGAGAGTGAAGGTCCGCACGCTGGAATGCGTGTGAAAAATGGCTGGCAGAACTCAGGTTTACCTTGGAGTGGCAAGCTTAATGCTGAGAAAATTTATCGCACTGATCGCTAAGCTGGCTTGCACTGCTGATACGCATGCAGTATGTTAATTGCACTGTTTGGAGTTATTTATGTTGAATCACGCACTTAAAATTATGTCTGTTGCACAGCAGTTTACTGCCGCGATGAACTGTGCGCGTTCACTTGATAACTCTGTTGCGTATTATTTTTATGGGTATTGGTTTAGCCAAAGGCGCACCTGATACTTATACAGGTGGGCCTCTTTAAATAGGACGCCCACCCAGTTTCATTCAAACCCCGGTTGGCTTCCCACCCGGGGTTTTTTGTTTTTAGAATTTAAGTTTTTGAATATTTACGAGGACACCCAGATGGCAATGTATGCAATTTATCCAGAGCGTTTCGATGATTTGAGCTGGCGATTTAGTAATCACAAACTCGCCCTGCCCAATAGTTTAAGACGACTCACTCGATAAAACGTACAGCGGTACAGCCGCTGATGTAAGGATAATTATGAACGCTTTAAATACTGCTCTTGCCTTTGATCACACCAGCGTCGCTCTTGAAGCCGCGAACGCTAGTATTTCTATACCTGCAGGTCGTAAAACCCAAGTCCTCGCCAGCCCACAACAGTTGCGCCAACAACTGCCCCTAAGCACAGAGCTGGCACAGCGTGTACAGCAGCACCGTGAACAAGTGCGCGCGATTCTCCACGGTGAAGATTCCCGTCTCTTAGTGGTGATTGGTCCGTGCTCGATTCATAGCATTGACGAAGCGCTTGAATATGCTCAACGTTTGGCACAGTTATCTAGCCAAGTCAGCGAGCATATGCTGTTAGCCATGCGCATCTATATTGAAAAACCGCGCACCACCGTTGGTTGGAAAGGCCTGTTGTATGACCCGCATTTGGATGGCAGTGCCGATATGGCGCAGGGTTTACATATGTCACGCCAGTTGATGTTACGTATGTTGGAGCTGAATTTGCCGGTGACCACTGAGTTATTACAGCCTTTAGCCGCCAGCTACTTTGATGATGTTTTAAGCTGGGCGGCGATTGGTGCGCGCACCAGTGAATCGCAAATTCACCGAGAAATGGTCAGTGGTCTGCAATTGCCGGTCGGATTTAAGAATGGTACCGATGGCAGTGTCGGCATTGCCTTAGATGCGATGCGTTCAGCCGCCCATGCCCACCAGCACTTTGGTTTAGATCAGCAAGGGCGCGCCGCTTTAGTAGAAACACAAGGTAATCCAGATACGCATTTAGTTTTACGCGGGGGTCATAATGGTCCCAATTACGATGCACAGAGTATTGCCCAAGCCTGCGCAGCGATGCGTCAAGTCGGCTTGGATGCGTCGTTGATGGTTGATTGCAGTCATGCCAATAGTGGTAAAGATCCACAGGTGCAGCCGCAGGTTTTACAATCTGTATTAGCGCAGCGTGCCGCCGGTGATCGCAGTTTGCGTGCAGTGATGCTGGAAAGTAATTTAATGGATGGCCAGCAAGCGCTGTGCGATAACTTGCAATATGGCGTATCGATTACTGATGGCTGCTTAGGCTGGTCAAAAACTGAGCAGATGCTCTTGGATGCAGCGCAGCAACTGTAATAATCATTTTAAGCGCGTCTGCACCTTATTTTGGCAATAGAACAGCGCTGATTAAGGTGCAGATAGACAAGCTTTTTAAGGGGCTGTGTGTTGTTGAATTAAGTTGCTCGCCAAACTTTCAACAGCCTGAGTACGCTCGGTATCTTGCTGTGGTTTACGGCCATTTAAGCTCGACCAGGCAGAATAAGCGCGTGCTGTGATTAACGGCTGCGCTAATTCACCTTTACGCCAATGTTGCTCTTGCGGCGTCTGCATTTGGATTCGCTCTTGTGCAGCATGCCCACGTAACTCCAAAGCATTGAGTAAACGCTGTTGACGAATGGCCAGCAAGCGTAAGGTGCTGTCATTCACCGTGAGCTCTCGTTCACCGCGCCATTTACCTTTTAAACGGTCGCCATAGTTACGAAAAGTTTGGGTTAAACCGCCCACTGCAGCACCGACTACAGTGGCCATACCTAAACTTAAACCACCAGTCATCAGATCAATACCAGCACCCGTCGCGGCACCTGCAGCCATACCACCACCGACTTTTATGCCCATTTGTTTCATGGTGGCAGGGTTAAATAAATCATCGCCCCAGCGGCCTTCTTCCAGCGGTAGAGCATTGGCGTGTGCATCGTCTTTACGAAAGGCATACAGCTTGAGCAGCGCTTCAACACAGCGTTGTTCACGCTGGCGCACATCATTGTGCAGCTCTTGAATCGCTTGCTCTAAACGGTCGGGGTGTACGCTACGGCGGCAGGCGCTGATATCAATCAGTAGTTCAGCAATTAAACGATAAGCTGCGCTGCGGCGCACTTGTACTTGCGCTTGGTTGTAGTCAATCAGGCGCTGTAAGCGTGGGCGTTGGCTGTCGAGCACTAAGCTAAGGTTTTCATATAGACGCTGTTCGCCATCCACGGGCGGGGTGATAGTGTCGAAACGCACGACCGCATGCAGACCTAAGCGCGCCAGTACTTCACGCCAAGCGGATTCGCGTTGTTCTGGGCTATTAATAAAGTTCAGCACTGGCAATAAGGGTTTACCGCACATGGCTAAGATGGCCAGTTCATCGCGGTACTTAGCCAGCACCGGTTCGCGGGCATCAATCACATAAAAACCGGCATCCGACTGCAGCAGCTGGCGCAGGACTTTGGCTTCTTGCTCAAAACGCTGGCGGGCTTCGCTGCTGCTCAGAAAGCGCTGAATCAGTTCTGGGCCATCTAAACGTTCACCGCTGCGCGGTAGCTGTTCAATATACTCATACAGCGCCACAGCATCTTCAAAACCGGGCGTATCGTAAAGCTCAATCAGTGCTTCACCATCCACGGATAAGCGTGCGCCTTCCACATGCTGAGTGGTGCTGGGGCGGTGAGAGATTGCCCCGAAACCGACGTCACGGGTCAGGGTGCGTAACAATGAGGTTTTACCCACATTGGTATGCCCAACGACGGCGAGCTTTAAAGGTGCTAAAGATTTATTCATCGCCATGCTCCAACCATGCCCAAGGTGCGGCGCGGTGATGGGGGAGTTTTAATATATCCAGCTGTTCTTGCCAGTTGTTTAAGCGCTCATCCGCTGCCTCAGTGGGCAGTAGCCAAACCTGTGTGTGTGCCGCAGTGCGTGATAATTCTGCAATTAAATGCAGTGTGCCACGGTCAGCCGAGCGTTGTGGATTACAGGCAATCAGCAAGCGTGCCGGTGGATTTGCACTGAGTTGTTCAAGCATCGAGCGCCGTTGTTCGCGTGTATCAATAATACCTGCGTCCACGACTTGCTCAGGTAATTTAGGTGGCCAGTCGATGCTGTCATCTAATTCAATACCCAGTAGCACGGCTGCATGTCCTGATAGCTGTGCGCCACTTGTACTTAAGTGTAATGACTCAGGTGCTGCATCAATTACGCCAAGGCGCTCGCTGCTAGGCTGCACACGTTGTTGGAACATCTGCCATACAGGATCGCCAGCATTTAAGCGTAAGCGCTTTACACCGTACCGCCAACGCCATTCACAGAGTAGGCTGCAGACCAAGCGCGGCACAATGCCGTAGATCAGTAGCATACCCAGTAGCCAGCTGGCCCAAATGTGCCGTGCGTGTTCATCTTCCAGAGCGTGCAAGCCGCTGCGTTGAATCAACTCGCTATCGGGGACAGTAAAGCCTAGCCAAGCAGCCGGGCTGCCGAGGCTACTGACCAACATGACAAAGGAATCACTGGCGACAATGGTCGATTCCCAGACAAAGCCATAGCGGCGAGTAGCGAGTAGGGCAATTAAAGTTAAAAAGGCTGTACATAAAGTAATCAACCACCAACCATGCAAAACTCGCCCTAAACCCCAGCGCAGCAGGTTATGGCGTTGTAATAAAACCAATAAAGCCGGCGCTAGCTGAGCTGCCTTGGCATCGCGTGCCAGCTTGTTACTTAACCAGAGCCACGCGTGGCTGAGCGGTGAACTGGTGTGTTTGGAGAACAGCATGCTAAAACACCAGGCCAACAAACTGACAAGATTTAAACCTATTAATCCAGCCAGCGCCCAAAAAATATTAATCGCTAACGGCGTGCCACTGAGTGCGGTTTTTGCCAGTACAACGCCTGATATAATCGCACTGAAAATAAATAGCCAGAGTGCGAGTTTGGCGCCTTGTAGCCAATGCTCTAGTGCAGTGATTAATCCATCGCGTTTGGCTAAAAACAGCCCACGCATCTGCAAGCGCTCAGTCAGTGAGCCTTGTGTGGCGCGGGCAATACGGCAGGCTTCACTGTCTTCGAGCAGACCCGTGTGTTCTTCGCGTAAACGCACGGTTTCGCAGAGCCAGAGTGTTTTTAAAGGTGAGAGTGCGTCAGTCACAAGCATTCCATTGAGTCACAGTAATAGCACCATTGTGCCTGATAACGCTGCCTGAATAACGCCAAGGCTGTGTAAATTCTTTAAGAAGGTGGTGTAAATCCTTTAAGATAGAAGGATAGCCTTCACTATTTTTAAGAGAGCATCGGTATGCAGGATATATTGCCAGTCAGTTTAATTGTCGCGGCAACGCGCAATCAAGTCATTGGTCGTGACAATGATATGCCGTGGCATTTACCGGCAGATTTACGCTATTTCAAACAACGCACACTGGGTAAGCCGATTATTATGGGGCGTAAAACCTGGGAGTCCTTGGGTCGTCCTTTGCCGGGACGTTTAAATATTGTGATCAGTCGTCAGGCCGATACCGTATTTGAAGGCGCTGAAGTCTTTGCTGATCTTGAAGCGGCGATCGTGCGTGGCCAAGCCTGGGCAGCCGAGCAAGGTGTGGATGAAGTGATGGTGATTGGTGGCGGACAGTTGTATCAACAAGCCCTAACGCTAGCACAACGCGTGTATTTAACTCGCATTGATCTTGAGCTAGACGGTGATACCTTTTTTCCCGTATTGGATACGCAGCAGTGGCAGCAAACAGATGCACAAAAACACCCAGCTCAAGGGCAAGAGCCGGGTTATACCTTTGAAGTCTGGCAGCGCACGCACAGCTAAGCTAAATAGCAGCGACCTAGCAAATCGCCTGATAACCGTCCGCATCTAACAGTTGCTGCAGTTCGTCAGGGTTGCTGGGTTGTAAGCGATAAAACCAGCTTTGGTAGGGATGGGTATTCACCCCTTCTGGTACTTCGGTTAAACCCTCATTGACTGCAATCACAGTACCGCTGATCGGTGCGTGAATATCTGATGCAGCTTTGACGGATTCAACGACACCCACAGCTTGAGCTGCGGTGAGCGTGCTATCGAGTGCGGGTAACTCTAAAAATACGATATCACCTAAAGCTTCTTGCGCATGATCGGTAATACCGACACTCACTGTGCCGTCTGTTTCCAGACGTGCCCATTCGTGAGTACTGGCATAACGTAAATCGGCTGGGATTGTGCTCATATTATTAATATCCTTAGCAGGTGCAATGCGAGTTTTTTATATTTATGTGTTGATTATCAGCTTATAGAATTAATATCTTTGGCAATAATCAGCATCATCAGGGTTCAACTAAAAACAGTGCTTGATCCGGTCATTTATAAATTACTAACGCTGTCCAAACAAGATCAAATTAGAATTTTACCTTCACGTACAAAGCGTGGCTTAACGACGCGTACTGGAAACCACTTACGGCGAATTTCGACTTCAGCACGATCAGCCGTGCCGATCGGCACACGGGCCAAGGCGATGGCTTTACCCAGTGTCGGTGAAAAACTACCGCTGGTGATCACACCATTGGTCTGGTTATTAATACGCACCGGTTGACCGGCGCGCAAGACGCCGCGCTCTTCCAGTACTAAACCGACCAGCTTTTCAGTGATGCCTTGATCCATTTGTGCTTGCACAGCACTGCGCCCGATAAAATCACGCGACTCAGGCTGCCAGCACAACAGATCATCCATATTAGCCACCAGCGGTGAAACCTGCTCATTGGTCTCGAGACCGTGCAAGTTAAAGCCGGCTTCTAAACGCAGTGTGTCACGTGCGCCAATCCCAATCGGGGCAATACCAGCACCGACCAGTTCGTTGATAAAGTCGATGGCTTGTGTGGTCGGCAGGATGATTTCAATACCATCTTCGCCTGTGTAGCCACTGCAGGAAATCAGCCAGTCACCGTCCAGTGCTGCTTGATGGCGCTGCAAGTTCTGAATCAGCTTAGCGCGTGATAATTTAACAATACTGGCTAGACGCTCGCGGGCTAATGGGCCTTGAATTGAAAATAGGCATAAGTCATTGCGCCATGCGACTGAGCAGGCAAAGGCTTGCGCATGCTGTTCAAGCCAAGCTTGAACACGCTCACGACTGATGGCATTACCGACAATGCGATAACCGGTATCAAGACGAAACACCATCACATCATCAATCACACCGCCCTGTTCATTGAGCAGGAGGCTGTGTTGTGCGTGGCCAGGCGCTTCTAATAATGCAACATCATGGCTCAGCATATACTGTAAAAAGGCTTGAGCTTGGGCACCTTGAATATCAAAAATACTCATATGGGAGATATCAAACACGCCGCACTCGTTGCGTACGTGGTGATGTTCTTCCACTTGCGAGCCGTAATGTAGCGGCATATCCCAGCCGTTAAAATCAACCATTTTTGCACCAAGGGCCAGGTGCATATCATACAAGGGGGTACGCAATCCCATAGGATCTCCTAACTGGTCAAACGCAGTGTTTGTACCTGTGGGTAATTCAATCGGAGCACAGTGTAGCGATGTTATTTAGCTGCTGCACTGATGATTGTAAGTATAGCCGGTGATTTTATAAACACTAGATTAGTGCCCTGGACGATGCGCTGAGCGGCGAATCAATAGAATTACTGGCAGTAATCCAACCAGCACTAATGTCAGTGCGGGTAACGACGCTCGAGCCCATTCGCCCTCACTGGTCATTTCAAAAATCCGCACCGATAAAGTATCCCAGCCAAAGGGCCGCATCAGTAAGGTGGCGGGCATTTCTTTGAGCACATCAACAAACACCAGTAGCGCGGCTGATAAGCTACCGGGCAACAATAAGGGTAAATACACGCGACGAAACAGGGCTATACCGCCGATACCTAAGCTACGTGATGCCTCGGGCAGCGAGGGTTTAATCCGCGCTAGCGCACCTTCAAGTGGGCCATGAGCCACGGCCATAAAGCGAATCACATAGGTTAATAGTAGCGCACTTAAACTGCCCAATAAGATCGGTCGTCCTGAGCCGCCCAACCACGTCGATACAGGAATCACCGCATGCTCATCTAAGTAACTGAATGCCAGCATCAGAGCCACTGCCAAGACTGAACCGGGTAAGGCGTAGCCTAAGTTAGCAAAACCAACCAGCGCCTGCATGGGTCGTGTTGGCGTCATACGTTTAGCAAAGGCCAGTAATAAGGCTGCAGTGACAGTGAGTGCTGCTGCCATCAAACCTAAATAGAGGGTATGCGTAATCAGTGCTGTATAGCGTTCATCTAAGTCAAAACGACCACGCTGCCAAAACCACGCCAACAATTGGATGACGGGAATAACAAAGGCGCAGAGAAAAACCAAACCACACCAACTGACGGCTAAAGCGGCTTTCCAACCACGTAATGTGTAGAGCGCTTTACCGCGTGGGCGTTCATTGCTTGGACGTATAGCACCGCGTGCACGTTGTTCAGAAAAGATCAGTACAGCCACAAATAACAGCAGCAAACTGGCCAGTTGTGTAGCGCTGGATAGACTAAAAAAGCCATACCAGGTTTTATAAATAGCGGTGGTGAAGGTATCAAAGTTAAACACCGATACAGCACCAAAGTCGGCTAAAGACTCCATCAGCGCTAGGGCGATACCGGCACCAATCGCAGGACGTGCAACCGGCAAGGCGACACGCCAAAAGGCTTGCCAAGGTGTTAAGCCTAAGACTCGCGCGGCTTCCATAAAGCCCTTACCCTGCGCCAAAAACGCAGTACGTGCTAACAAATACACGTAGGGGTAAAACACTAAGGTGAAAACAGTAATCACCCCGCCCGTGGAGCGCACCCTAGGGAATTGAATGCCACTGCCAAACCATTCACGCATTAAGCTTTGTACGGGGCCGGCATAGTCTAATAAGCCCACAAAGACAAAGGCTAGAACATAAGCAGGAATGGCAAAGGGCAGCATCAACGCCCAGTCCAGCCAGCGTCGCCCGGGAAATTCACAGAGACTGGTCAGCCACGCTAAGCTGACACCTAACAGCGTCACACCAATCCCGACACCAGCGATCAAAATGACAGTGTTGGAGATCAGGCGCACCATTTGGGTTTCCCACAGGTGACTCCAGATTTGCGTATCGACCGAATGCCAACTCAGCAATAAGACACTGATCGGTAAGCAGACCAGTGCAGCAAAAAAGAAGGCAATTGGATACCAGCGACGTTGTGCAGGGAGAGCCACAAAAAACCTCGTTCAATCAGTAACGCGTATAAGCAACATTGCGCAGTATAACCGCATGAACTTATTTTGCTGCTTTATACTTTTTTGTAGTGCGGTGAGCCGGTGCTCTGAATGATGGGCTGGCGTACTGTGTTAGCCTGCACAGCCCATGATTGATGCGGCTTTTATAGTGTTGATAAACAGGCTGAGAATTGTGTAGCTAAGTTTTTCAGCAGTTGCTCATAGCCATCCGCAGTCATCTCAACGCTGGTGCCCAGAGCATCCAGTTCCGCCAAAGTGACGGGTAAACCATCTGCCAAGGTGTGCGCCAATGGTGGCTGCATCGGTGGTTCGCTAAAGACACAGCTTGGACCAGCTTGCTTTAAGCGTGTGCGCATCTGGCTGACGTGTTTAGCACCGGGTTGTAATTCATGCGATACCGCAAAGACGCCGGTATGCGCTAAACCATAGGCTTGCTCAAAGTAGTTAAAGGCTTCATGGAAGACAAAGAAGGATTTACCCTGTAATGGTTCTAGTTGCTGTTTGAGCTGCTGATCCAATACGTCTAAACGTTGGCTAAAGGCCTCAAGGTTCGCTGCATAGACTGCTGCGTTATCCGGGTCACGTTCGCTTAAATCAGCACTCATGCGCTGTGCAATGACTTTGGCATTATGCGGTAACAGCCATAAGTGCGTGTCGATTGCGCCGGGTAAGTGAGCGTGGTCATGTTCAACCAGTTGCTCAGCGTGGCCGTGTTTAGAGTCATGCTGATGCTGATGTGTTTCGGCAAAATATTGTAAATGTAAATCAGGCAGATTTTGTACGGCAACGCTTAATTTTTTGCGTTGTTTGAGCATGCGCGGTAGAAAGTTTTCCAGATCTGGACCGATCCAGTAAAATAAGTCGGCTTTATCTAAGCGCTTAGCATCAGAGGGACGCAGCACAAAATAGTGCGGTGAGGCACCGGGTGGTAGCAGGACTTGTGGCTCTCCTTGGCCATCTTGTACGGCAGTAGCAATCAACTGCAAGGGCTTAATACTGGTTAATATCTGCACCTGCGCTTGAGCGCTGATACCCCATAATGTTAAACAGCTGATCAGCAATAAACGAAACACTGCAGTACACTCCATGAGTAAAGGGTAATATAATAACGTCTCTTTAAGAAGGATGCTGCTGTTATGTTAAAAACATCAACGCTGTGCCACTCACATGACCACCATAAAGAATGCATCAGCCAAGCGCTTGAATTGGCTGAAGAGGTCTGTGCGCAACGGGGTGTGCGTTTAACACCGCTGCGTAAGCGTGTTTTAGAATTAGTTTGGCAAAGTCATAAACCGCTCGGTGCTTACGATATTTTAGAAATGTTAAGTCGTGAAGATGACCGTCGTGCTGCGCCACCTACGGTATATCGTGGTTTAGATTTTTTATTGGAAAACGGTTTGATTCATCGCCTTGCTTCACTCAATGCCTATATTGGTTGCAGTCACCCTGAAGTGGCGCATGAAGGCTATTTTATGATTTGTCAGCAGTGCAATAACGCCTATGAGCTTGCTCAGCATACGGCGATTGATGCTGCGATTGCTCAGGAGGCCGAGCTGATGGGCTTTGCTGTGGAAACACAAACGGTTGAGATTTTGGGCACCTGTGCCGACTGTCGAGCGCAGGCATGACCCAGTCATTATTACTGCGTGCTGATAAATTAAACTTAGCATTCGCTGGGCAGAGGGTGTTGATTGATGTCGACATTGAGCTGGCGGCGGGTGAAATTGTCACCATTGTTGGGCCCAATGGTTCAGGTAAAACCTCATTAGTACGAGCGCTGCTGGGCTTGATTAAAGTCGACTCGGGCAGCGTCTGGCGCACGCCTAACTTGCGCATTGGCTATATGCCGCAAAAGCTTGAGGTGCATGCCACTTTACCGCTATCGGTGCTGCGTTTTTTACGCTTAGTACCGGGTGTCAGTCGTGATGATGTGATTTCTGCACTTGAAGAAGTGGGCGCAGCCAAGGTGCTCAACAGTCCCTTACAGCGTATTTCTGGTGGTGAATTGCAGCGCGTGTTGCTGGCGCGAGCCTTATTACGTAAACCACAGTTATTGGTGCTCGATGAGCCGGTGCAAGGGGTTGATGTCAATGGTCAGCTTGAGTTGTACCGTTTGATTGGAGAACTGCGTGATCGCTATGGTTGTGGCGTGCTGATGATTTCTCATGATTTACATTTGGTGATGCGCTCAACTGATCGAGTGATTTGCTTAAACCGCCATGTCTGTTGTTCAGGTCTGCCCGAGCAGGTCAGTAATGATCCCGCTTTTGTGGAGCTCTTTGGTTCGCGCGCAGCCAGTGATCTGGCGGTCTATCACCATGATCACGATCATAAGCATGATTTACACGGCTGTGTTGTAACGCCACAAACTCACCAACATGGGTCGGACTGTACACATGCCTGATTTTCTTTTATATGCGCTTATCGCCGGTCTTTTATTAGCGCTAGTCGCTGGTCCATTAGGGGCCTTTGTAGTGTGGCGACGTATGGCCTATTTTGGTGATACTTTGGCGCACTCAGCACTCTTTGGTGTGGCGCTGGGGTTGCTGTTTGATATTAATCTAGCGTTAGCAGTGATTGTTGGCTGCTTATTATTGGCCTTTGTTTTAGTCGCCTTACAGCGTCGCCAGCCCTTAGCCTCAGATACTATCTTAGGCATTTTAGCTCACAGTACGTTATCGCTGGGTTTGGTCACTTTAAGCTTTATGGAGTCGGTACGAGTCGACTTAATGGGCTATTTATTTGGTGATTTATTAGCGGTCAGTGCAACCGACTTAGTCTGGATTGGTGTCGGTAGCGCTGTGGTTCTGCTCTGCATTATTGCCTTATGGCGGCCCTTGTTGGCGATCACTGTGCATGAAGAACTGGCCGAGGTTGAAGGTTTACCTGTGGCTCAGTTGCGTTTGCTGCTGATGGTGTTGATGGCGTTGGTAATTGCTGTGGCGATGAAAATCGTTGGCGTGCTGCTGATTACCTCGTTATTGATTATTCCTGCCGCTGCAGCGCAACGGCACTCACGCAGTCCTGAGCAAATGGCGGTGGGTGCCACCAGCGTTGGCATACTGGCTGTGTGCGCTGGCTTGGCTATGTCATGGCATTACGATACGCCGGCTGGACCTTCGATTGTGGTGTGTGCGGCGGCGATATTTTTAATCAGTTTTATGGTGCCGCGCCGCGCTTAATGGCACTCTATATTGGAACTACCGCACAGTTGTGCGGTTAAAAATTTCAGATAATAAATGATCTAAGGACAACAGGCAGATGAATAAAGCACTGACTATGACGTTTCTTGCAGCACTTTCATGCACCACCGTTGCCTGTGCAACCGGTTTGCATACACAAAGCGCTGCTATGCCAGCCTTAGAGGATGTTGCACCTTTTCCAGCAGCGCAAACTGGGCAAACACGCCATGTGATTTGGCTTGCTGGAAAAGATAATGAAGATCTATTAAAAGTTGAATTGGTGCCAGGCCAGACCCTGCAAACCGACTGCAATACCCGTGGCTTAATCGCGACTTTAACCAGCAAAGATTTGTCTGGTTTTGGTTACACCTACTATGAAGTGAGTGATGTCCAAGGCCCTATCTCAACGATGATGGCATGCCCTGAAGGCACTGAGAAACAAGCCTTTGTTGCTGTGCAAGGTGACAATTACACCGTGCGCTACAACAGCAAACTACCTATTGTTGTTTATGCGCCACAAGATCTTGAAGTGCGCTATCGCATTTGGACGGGCGACACAGAATTGCAATCAGCCGTCGCACAGTAATATCCGCACCACCTTGCTCAGCACACTTTAACCTTATTTAGTTTGGGTCGTGTTGAGCAGCACCTTCTGCATCATTCCAGAGCAGTGTAGACTGCCAGCTGATTTTTTGGTTGGGGATGCATTGTATGTCACCTTTAATAGGGCGCAGTTTATTTGCCTTGAGCTTACTTTTTGTCTTAAGTGCGTGTCAGAGTGCAAATCAACAGGATGAAGACCTGGCGATTGATGAGTTTGCTGTAGCTGAGTTGGTTTTCGATACGCATTTAGCCGAGCAGCAATTGGGTTCTGCGGGCCAGCAATTGGAGAGTCTGCGTGAGAATCACCCAGACGAACCGCGTCTTGATGCGCTACAACAGCGTTTGGCTACGGCATGGCTGCAAACCGGTGAACAGGCTTTAAAAGAAGCTGATATCGATACTGCCAGTGCTGCACTGACCCAAGCCAAGCGCTTATTACCGCAAGCTCCGGCGCTGACTGAAGGCTTAAGCAGTGCTTTGGCGGCAGTTGAAGAAGCAATTGAATCCGAGGCAGTTGTTGAACCCGAAGCAGTTGTCCCGCCACCGGTGCAGCGCCCGAAGCCAACGCCTAAAAAGCCCACAGTGATCAGTCAGCCGCCGCAGCCTAAAGAGCCGATTGAGCAACCTAAGTCTGTTGAGGACATGACTCCTACGGCGCCGGTAACGAGTAAGCTGAAGGCGCGTATTATCGATGTGAATGCGCCGCACACGCGGGTGCCGATGCCGATGTTAGCTGCGCGTAATAACCATCAATTAGGACGCTTACTCGATGATGTGGCTGCGGATGTGGTGAAGTTTCGTGCTGCGGTGACCATTGAAGTCGCAGATACTCGTGATTTTCATTGGGTTGCGGCATTACTTTCTACGCGAGTTAAAAAGCTGGATGCCAGCTTTAAGCCGCGTTTACAGGAAGTGATTCGCAGTGATCAGCCGGCGCAGTTGATTATCACACCGAACAAATTGTTCTAATGATAGAATTTAAAAGAACTTTTCATGCTAAGCGATGCTGGGCATACTCAGCTTAAGCATCGCTTTAACAAGGTTAACCTGTGATTGAATTCCACGATGTGCATAAAGCGTATGCCGTAAATGGACAAGATATTGTCGCTTTGCAACCCAGTTGCTTACAGGTGCAACCTGGCGAGATTTTTGGCCTGATAGGTCACTCTGGAGCTGGAAAAAGCACACTACTGCGTTTAATTAATCGCTTAGAAGAACCCAGCGGTGGACGTATTATCGTTGATGGTGTTGATGTAACAGCCTTGGATGCACAGGGCTTACGTCGTTTTCGCCAGCGCGTAGGGATGATTTTTCAGCATTTTAATTTGCTGGCTTCAAAAACCGTAGCAAATAACGTCGCTATGCCACTTAAGCTGGCCGGTGAGTTGAGCAACTCGCAGATCAAACAACGTGTCAGTGAGTTGCTAGCGCGTGTGGGTTTAAGTGATCACGCTAATAAGTATCCAGCGCAACTGTCCGGTGGGCAGAAGCAGCGGGTAGGTATTGCGCGTGCTTTAGCGACAGATCCGAAAATTTTACTCTGTGATGAAGCCACCAGTGCGCTGGATCCACAAACCACCGGCCAAGTCTTACAACTGCTGGCTGAGATCAATCGTGAGTTGGGTCTGACCATTGTGTTAATCACCCATGAAATGGATGTGATTCGCCGCGTCTGTGATCGTGTGGGTGTGATGGATAGCGGTGTGATTGTTGAAAGTGGTTTAGTCAGTGATGTGTTTTTACATCCTCAACATGCCACCACGCAGCGTTTTGTACGTGAATCTGCAGGTGATGCGGATATATCCTTGGAAGAAGAATATTTGCAGGTCAGCGGGCGCATTGTGCGCTTAACCTTTCTCGGTGAAGCCACTTATGCACCCTTATTGGGGCGGATCGCCCGTGATACTGGTGTGGATTACAGCATTCTTGCTGGACGTATTGGCCGTATTAAAGATCAGGCTTGTGGTCAACTGACCTTAGCGCTGACCGGCGGTCAAGCGCTGTTAGCTGAACAACAACTGCGTACCGCCGGTGTGCATGTCGAGGTATTGCGTCCATGAGTGACTTACTGATTCATATTGATTGGTATGAGATTGGGCAGGCCACGCTCGACACTTTACTGATGCTCGGCGGCTCATTGATCTTTACGGTGATTTTAGGTTTGCCGGTGGGGATTGTGCTTTTTTTAGTCGGTCCACGGCAAATGTTTGAGCACCGCACTGTGTATGCATTGCTGTCATTTGTGGTCAACGTGCTGCGTTCGTTGCCGTTTATTATCTTATTAATCGTGATGATCCCCATTACCGTGGTAATGACAGGCACATCCTTAGGTGTAGCGGGCGCTATTCCACCTTTGGTGATTGGCACGACGCCGTTTTTTGCCCGACTGGTAGAAACGGCATTGCGCGAAGTTGATCGCGGTATTATTGAAGCGACACAAGCGATGGGCGCAACCACCTGGCAAATTATTTTTAATGCGCTGTTGCCTGAGGCGCGGCCCGGTATTATTGCTGCCACCACAGTTACAGCGATTACTTTAGTGTCGTATACCGCGATGGCTGGCGTGGTCGGTGCGGGTGGTTTAGGGGATTTAGCGATTCGCTTTGGTTACCAGCGCTTTCAAACCGATGTGATGGTGGTGACTGTGGTTTTATTGTTACTGCTGGTGCAGGTGTTACAGAGTGTGGGTGATCGTCTTGTGTTACGGTTTTCAAGAAAATAACGAAAATTAGCCGATGTACGGCACATTATTGATGGATTTGGAGCATTCTTATGAAAAAAACATTACTCGCTTTAGCTGCACTCAGTGTTTTCGCTGTACAGGCTGAGCCACTAACAGTCGCTGCTACACCCGTACCGCATGCTGAAATCTTAGAATTTCTAAAGCCTGCACTTGCTGAGCAAGGTGTGGAGTTGGACGTTAAGGTATTTACCGACTATGTGCAGCCGAACGTGCAAGTTGCTGAAGGTCGTTTAGATGCGAACTTCTTCCAACACCAGCCGTACCTCGATGAGTTTAATAAAACTAAAGGCACCACCTTGATCAGTGTTGCTGGCGTGCATATTGAGCCATTTGGTGCGTATTCTAGCAAAATCAAGCAACTGGCTGACCTGAAAACCGGCGCCAGTGTAGTGATTCCAAACGATGCAACCAACGGTGGTCGTGCTTTATTGCTACTGCAAACCGCAGGCGTGATTAAGTTGAAGGAAGGTGCAGGTATCACTGCAACACCACGTGATATTGCTGATAATCCTAAAAAGATTAAAGTGCGTGAGCTGGAAGCGGCAACGTTGCCACGCGTGCTCAATCAAGTGGACTTAGCCCTGATCAACACTAACTATGCGCTGGAAGCGGGTTTAAACCCGAACAAAGATGCGTTAGTGATTGAAGGTGCTGATTCACCTTATGTGAATATTTTAGTGACACGTGAAGATAATAAAAATGCTGAAGCGGTACAAAAGTTAGTCAAAGCGCTGCACAGTGATGAAGCCAAAGCCTTTATCAATGAAAAATATAAAGGTGCGGTGGTACCAACCTTCTAAGCTAGTTTTCTCGTACACATAAAAAAACCCAGCCTTATCAGCTGGGTTTTTTATTAAGCGCAGTAACGATTAACGACGTGGTGCAACAGCTTTGTCATCATGTGAGATGGTGACTTCAACACGGCGGTTCATCGAACGTGATGCAGGTGTAGCGTTATCAGCTACAGGGTACTCTTTACCGAAACCAATAGTGTTCAGGTTGTTGCTATTAACGCCTTCGCGAACCAGTGCACGCTTGACAGCTTCTGCACGGCGCTCAGACAGTTGCAGGTTATACTCTGCAGAACCTGTGCTATCAGTGAAACCTTCAATCAACACTTTACGTTCTGGGTTGTCACGTAGAAACTCTGCTAACTGACGTATGTTGTTGTGTGCTGCTGGTTTTAGTTCAGCTTTATCTAAATCAAACAGTACATCACCAAAGGTGACGAGTGAGCCACGTTCAGTTTGTTTAGCGTTGAGCTTATCTTGTAAGTGTTTGATTTCTATTTCACGGGCATCCAAGATTGCTTGAGCGCGCTCACTAGCTTTATTCTTGAGCTCTTTTTCACCATTTTTTAGAGCAATTGTCTGTTTTGCTAACTCAGCACGCTGAGAGGTGAGGTAGGCCAGTTGACTGACGTTGTCTTCTTTTTTACCTTCGCGATAGGCTTTGTCTGCTTTATCAAGCATTTTAACCGCATCTTTAGTTTCTAAAGGTGCGAGTTTCAAAGCTTCTGGGCTGTTTTGTAACTGAGTTACATTTTCACGAGCTTGCTCTAAAGCAGTATTAGGTTTGTTGGCGCAGGCAACGAGGCCAATGCTTAAAGCAAGTAGACTAGGAATAACAATTAATTTACGCATAGGGTATATCCTTAAATTCTATAAAGTTAGCAGGCAATAGGTTATGAAGTTACTTAACGCGTAAAGATTCTTTGCGTAGTTCTTCTACACCGCGTTTTGCATCTTCTACTGAACGCTGAACTTTTTCTGCTTGAGCTTTACGCTCAGCAACACGTGCATCCCACTCTGCTTGTTCTGCTAGAGCTTGAGCTTTTTCATAATCTTTCTTAAATTCTGCACTTTCTGCTTCATGTAATTTTTTACGTGCAGATTGCATTTCTACTGGTGCAAACTCAGTTGCTCCGGCAGTCTCTGCGGCATTCAGTGCTTGAGTCGCCACAGCCATTTGTGCAGTTGGCGGATTACCAGCACATCCTGCTAAAGCCAATACGCTACTAGCGGCCAAAAGAACGAATAATGATTTAGGTTTTTTAAAAAAAGTTTTTGTTTGCATAGTATCTAGCTCCATTGGACTTATATATTCTCAAGCATTCAAAAAATCCATTTAACTGAAAGCAACCGCTACAGTTGTTTGGCTGCATGCTCTCAAGTAAAACCATGTTTCTTTAAAACGCCTGTGGAATTTCAGACGAACTGTATATTTTCTGTTTGCCTGTCTAGTTAGACAATAACAGATTTGGATAAGTTCAGTTTTTTATTTGACTATATAGATAGTATTACACAGCACAGCTCGCAGTTTCTAATGATATAGGCGTATAGGTGATTTTTATTTTAAAAAAATGGTGATCGCTTAAAAAGGCTGTGGTTCAAGTACGGGAAGGGTATGAAAATAAGCATTAAGGTGTGATTATTATATTTTATAACGATATAACAACATTTTACTCATAATTTTCCAGCCGCTCAGTGTCTAAAATGCAAATTAGACGGCCGTCGACCTGAATAATCCCTTCGTCACTTAAGTGGTGAATAATCCGCGAAAAGGTTTCCGGCTGAATAGATAGATGATTGGCTACTAGACGCTTGGTAATGGGGAGCTCAAAACTGGGCGTATTGCAGCGGCTGCATGAGCCAAGGGCTTGCGACAAGATATAGCGAATAACCCGATGGGTGGCATTTTTAAGCGAGAGTATTTCAATCTCATTCATACGCTGGTGCATATGTTTGGATAGCACCGTTAAGAAGGCTAATGCGCTGTCTGGGCTGTCACGTAGCAGGCGGGTATAGGTCGTATTAGGAAACCATAATAACTGGGTGGGCTGCAGTGTTTGTGCTGTCGCAGTATATTGACCCGTATCCATAAACATCATGGTTTCAGCGCAGGTATTACGATCACTGATGACTTCAAAGACTTTTTCTTGGCCATCGGGTGCGAGGCGATAAATTTTTACACTGCCAGAAATAATAAAACCAAAATGATTGCATGGCTCGCCTTGGCGAAAGACATCCACACCTTTTTTCAGGTTGAGTAATTGACTGTCTTCGAGCAATTGACTGAGCTGGAGATCACTTAAGGCGCGAAATAAAGGATGTTCACGCACAACGTGTTGGTATAGCGGATGCGGCTCCATTGTTTTTTCCATGAGTCTGCATAAGTTAACGGCTTGCCGAAGCAGCCTCAGTTATAGGCATCCTAACATGGTTTTTCAGTGACTTAATCTGTTGTGTCTGCAGGAGGTTGCCAATCACAAAAACAGCCGACTGCTAAGGTGTTGGCTGCGGAAACAGGGCGGTTGTCTAATAGGGCGTCTAAAATAGGCTCAATAAAACTGTTGCTGGAGTTGCATACTGCACCTTCACTGTAAGGGCCAAAATAGGCTAGCTCGCCACTTTGATCCCAAATCGCAACTGCAGGGCTGGCCGGCAGTTGTTCAGAACCGGGTAAACCACTTAAATGGCGCATACTGTTGAGCGCCTTCGGCAGATGCCCTTTACTGCCTGGTTTTTGTAAGTGATAAAATTCAACTTTGCCGTCATACAGTCCAATCATTTCGACTAAGTGTTGCTGATTACCTACATTACAGGGGCAGCTTGGGTCCCAAAAATGCACAAAGCGGATCTGTCCAGCACCGGCCATACTGTCGGGTAGGCGTAATTGCTGGCCACTAAATATGGCTGTGGTTTCACTGAATGGGCGAATAAAGCGCGTTTTATACCACCACAATCCGGTCAGCATCGAACCAAGCCAAAGGATTAGCGTGAGACCAATCAGTGTTTTTTTAAAAATAGACTGTTTCATAAGTACCGCACGTAGTAGGTAGTATAGAGTGCCATGAGTTGCTTAAAATCCATATGCCCAGAATGTCGCAGTATCCAATGGCCTGGAGTGTGAGTGAATGACAAGCTTCGACCCACAAGTGTTATCTCGTTCTTTACCCGATATGGCTATGCACAGCGTTGATCCAAGGCTGGCACAGGCTTGGCGGCAGTACTATCAGATTGATTTTGCTCAGTATGATACTGATTTGGTGTGCCGCTTAGGTGCGGTTAGCGTGGCAGCCTATCGTATTGCGATGCATGTCTATCGGCCCGTTCAGCCACGTGGAACGCTATTGGTGCTGCATGGTTACTACGATCATATGGGTTTATATGGGCATATTTACAAGTGGGCTTTGGCTCAGGGCTTTGCGGTGTTGTCCTGTGATTTACCGGGTCACGGTTTATCCAGCGGTGCGCGGGGCAGTATTAACAGTTTTCAAGAGTATCAACAGGTATTGCAGGCTATGTTTGCTCAAGCAGCACAACTGCAGTTGCCTCAGCCTTGGCATATTTTAGGGCAAAGTACCGGTGCTGCGATTGCCTTGGATTATGTGTTAAATCAGCAACCGCTAACGCAGTTGGGTGAAACTATTTTGCTGGCGCCTTTAGTACGTCCGCGAGCTTGGCGACAATCCAAGCTGCTCTATCAATTGGTCAAACCATTCCGCAGTAGTGTGCCACGGCGTTATTCCAATAACTCACATGATCCAGCCTTTGTTGAGTTTGTGCGCCAAGATCCCCTGCAGACTCAGATTTTACCGACGGCTTGGGTGGGCGCATTAGCACAGTGGATTGGTCATATTGAGCAGGCTCAACCCAGTTCGTACAGTCCGATTATTGTGCAAGGCCAAGCTGATATGACAGTGGACTGGCAGCATAATTTACAGGTGTTAAATACTAAGTTTGATAAGCCAAGAATATTACTCTTGCCTGAAGCACGGCACCATTTGGCGAATGAGCCCGCTGCATTGCGCGAGCAGTTTTTCGATTTTCTGCAAGCGCAACTCAGTTAATCATCGCGGTTATGGATTGGCACGTAAGCTGGCTTGTAAGGTTTTCAGCGCGGCTTGGTAGTAGGCTTGGCCTTCTGTTGATTGAGCAAAACTGACAAATTCTTCCAGTTCAGGATCAGATAACCCACGATAAACATGCAATAGCGAGTTATCAATAGTGTCATCCATCTGTGTCACTAAACGCTGACGCTGTGTATTAAGTAAAGTATTGGCTTGTTCGGCACCCATTAAGCCAGGCAGCATTTGACTTAAGCTATCCGCAGCGACACTGCCCAGTGCCAAGGTGACTTCTGCACCGGCTTGGCTTGCGGGTAGCGCGTTAGCCAGATGGCGAATCAATAAGCGTCGCGTGGCATCCGCGTGAATCACAGGTATGCCTGCGGTGTAGCGCTGAAGTTGCTCTGGATGCGAAGCTGCAACTTCTGCTGCGCTCACTTTTTTACCAATATTTGAGTTAAAAAAAGCTAAGGCTTGATCTGGACTGGCTAAATTACGACGTAATGCTTGTTGCGCACGTTCTTGCATTGCCTCTGCAGCAAAGCGCTGATTACTGTTTTTCACCAGGGCTTGGTAAATTGAGCTGGGCAGAGTGTCTTGATAACGCAGTTGTGTTTGTTTCAGCGCGCTAGAAAAGTGCGTTTGTTGCTGTGGCCAACCGGCTTTTTGATACAGCTCAAGGTAGGTGTCGGCAAGGATACTGGTGCTGCTGAATAGCATGCAAAATACTAATAAAAAACGCATATAAAACCTCAGGGAAATAATATTAAACAGACAGAGTCATACCCTGTACGCAGACTTTGTAAAACGGTTTTAGGGCGGCTGCCAAAATAGCTGCGTGGCCAGTCAAATTCAGCCTATTATGCAGTAAATATATACCGATAGGCTGGGGTAATCCTGACTTAGCAGCATTCAAAATAAACATCATCAGCTCTTTACTTGGGTTAAGAATGAACACACCACCAATCGCACCATTGTTTGCGCGTATTGTTGATGACCTAGCCACACATGGCTGGTCGCAACAGAGTATTTTTATTCCTACTAATCTGACAACACAATTGGCCAATGAGTGCCATCAGCGTGCACAACAGGGTGAATTAGCACCTGCCGCAGTGGGTCGTGGTATAGCAAAAGTTGTGCATGAAAATATACGTGGTGATCATATCCAATGGCTGGATGCGGGTGAAAACACAGCTGTTGATCGTTATTTAGCTTTGATGGAGCAGTTGCGTACGGCCATTAACCAGTTATTGTTTTTGGGTTTAGAGGACTTTGAAAGCCACTTTGCTCTGTATCCACCGGGCGCATTTTATAAAAAGCATCTGGATCGTTTTCGTGATGATGATCGACGCACAGTCAGCTGTGTGGCGTATTTAAATGAGCAGTGGTTGCCGGAGCAGGGTGGTGCGTTGCGTTTATATTTAGAGGATGGGCGCATTCACGATGTGGTACCGCAGGCGGGTACCTTGATTGTCTTTATGTCAGCGCAAGTGCCACATGAAGTGCTGCCCGCCACTCGAGATCGTTTGTCGGTCACCGGCTGGTTTCGCCGCCGCGCTTAACCAGCAGGTATTAAAAAGGGGAAGCCTAAGCTTCCCCTTTGATCGCACGGTACGCAGCGCTTAGTACAGAATACGGCAGCGCATAGTGCCTTCGACTTCGTGTAGCTTAGTTAATGCAAGCTCAGAGTGAGCAGCATCAATATCAATCACTACATAACCTACGGTTTCGTCAGTGCGTAAGAACTGGCTCGACACGTTGATTTTGTTGTCAGCAAACACCTTGTTAATCGCGCCCATAACACCTGGGATATTCTGGTGAATATGCAGGATACGGTGCTTGCCAGGGTGGGATGGCAGCGACATTTCTGGGAAGTTAACAGAAGATACGGACGTACCGTTATCACTGTATTTAACCAATTTCTCAGCCACTTCCAAACCAATATTGGCTTGTGCTTCTTGAGTTGAACCACCAATGTGCGGAGTCAGAATCACGTTGTCAAAGCCGCGCAGTGGGCTTTCAAACTCTTCACCGTTGGCACGAGGCTCTGTTGGGAACACGTCAATTGCTGCGCCCAGTAGGTGACCATCT
Organism: Thiopseudomonas sp.; assembly: GCA_035271365.1. Taxonomy (GTDB): domain Bacteria; phylum Pseudomonadota; class Gammaproteobacteria; order Pseudomonadales; family Pseudomonadaceae; genus Denitrificimonas. Next base: position 19,439 of record DATERS010000145.1, on the reverse strand, counting down.
TTAATCGCGTCAGCTAGCGCTTCAATCACTACGATTGTGCCGCGTGCAGCGTTCATTAAAATGCTGCCTTTTTTCATGGTGCGAATTTCTTTCTCACCAATCATCCACTCAGTGGACGGCAGCTCAGGCACGTGCAATGACACCACATCAGACATTGCCAACAACTCATTGAGTGTTGCCACTTGAGTTGCATTACCTAAAGGTAGTTTGGTGATGACGTCGTAGTAGTAGACATCCATACCCAGTGCTTCAGCCAAGACTGACAACTGTGTACCGATTGAACCATAACCGACGATACCGAGTTTTTTACCACGGATTTCATAGGAACCGGTTGCGCTTTTCATCCAGCCGCCACGGTGGCTGACTGCATTACGCTCTGGAATGCCACGGATCAACATAATGGCTTGGGCTAACACCAATTCAGCGACAGAGCGCGTATTGGAGTAAGGAGCGTTAAACACAGCAATACCACGCTCACGCGCAGCATTGAGGTCAACTTGGTTGGTACCGATGCAGAAGCAACCGACAGCAATCAGTTTTTGTGCACATTCAAAAACTTCTTCAGTTAATTGCGTGCGTGAGCGGATGCCAACAAAGTGAGCATCTGCGATTTTTTCTTTTAATTCTGCTTCTGGCAGGGCGCCGGTAATATACTCAATGTTGGTATATCCAGCCGCATTCAATGTATCGATTGCGTTCTGGTGAACACCTTCAAGAAGAAGAAAACGAATTTTGCTTTTATCAAGCGATGTTTTACTCATCTGCGTAGACCTGTTGTCCTAAAGTGAATGGCAAGTTGACGGACAGTGAGAACTGACCGGAACGGCAAAAAATAAAGCCGGCCCGGGAATCGGCGTGAGGCGCGACTAGCGGGACGCCCATGCTACCATAAGCAACAGAAAAAACAGCCAGCCTTATGACGTGAACAGTCTTCAGGCAGACCATGAACAGTGTGAGAGTTCCCAAAATGACCGATCTTGCCCTTATAGAAGAGCTAAAAACCCTTGTTGATGCCGGTAAAGTACTGACTGATGCGGATTCGTTAGATGCCTATGGAAAAGACTGGACCAAGCACTTTGCTCCAGCACCTGTGGCGATTGTATTTCCAAAAACCACTGAGCAAGTCCAAGCCATTGTGCGCTGGGCCAATCAGCATAAGGTCGCACTGGTGCCGTCTGGCGGGCGTACTGGCTTATCCGCTGGTGCAGTTGCTGCCAACGGTGAAGTCGTCGTTTCCTTTGATAATATGAATCAAATCTTAGCCTTTAATGACATGGATCGTACCGTTGTCTGTCAGCCCGGCGTGGTGACACAACAGTTACAAATGTTTGCTGAAGAAAAAGATTTATATTATCCAGTGGATTTTGCTTCGGCAGGTTCCAGCCAAATTGGCGGCAATATCGGCACCAATGCTGGCGGTATTAAAGTGATTCGCTACGGCATGACTCGTAATTGGGTGGCGGGTATGAAAGTGGTCACCGGTAAAGGTGATCTGCTTGAATTGAATAAAGACCTGATCAAAAACGCCACCGGCTACGATTTACGTCAGTTATTTATTGGCGCAGAAGGCACGCTGGGTTTTGTAGTTGAAGCCACTATGCGTCTAGATCGTGCGCCAAAGAATCTGACCGCTTTAGTGCTGGGTGCAGCTGATTTTGATTCAATTATGCCGGTGCTGCATGCTTTCCAAAAATCTTTAGACTTGACCGCATTTGAGTTTTTCTCCGACAAAGCGTTAGCTAAAGTCTTGGCGCGTGGTGATGTGCCTGCGCCGTTTGAAACTGACTGCCCATTCTATGCGCTGCTTGAGTTTGAAGCGGTCAGTGAAGAAGTGACTGAACAAGCGTTAGCCACTTTTGAGCATTGTATGGAAGAAGGTTGGGTGCTGGATGGTGTTATGAGCCAGAGTGATCAGCAGCTTGAGAATCTATGGAAGCTGCGTGAATATATTTCTGAAACCATCGCGCACTGGACACCCTACAAAAACGATATTTCTGTAACTGTTGGCAAAGTGCCGGCGTTTTTGCGTGATATTGATGAGATTGTCGCGAAAAACTACCCAGATTTTGAAGTGGTATGGTTTGGCCATATTGGTGACGGTAATCTGCACCTCAATATTTTGAAACCCGATAACCTGAGTAAAGATGAATTCTTTGCTCAGTGTGCGACTGTCAATCAGTGGGTGTTTGAAACTGTAGAGAAGTACAACGGTTCCATCTCTGCTGAACATGGTGTAGGTATGACTAAGCGTGATTACTTACATTACAGCCGTTCTGCCGAAGAAATTGCTTATATGCAGGCGATTAAAGCGGTTTTTGATCCCAATGGCATTATGAATCCGGGTAAGATTTTCCCGCTTTAATGGTTGCGCCGACTGTAATCGCAGTCGGCCACTTCGAGCTATCTAAGGGTTTTTTATGAGCTATCAACATCAATATATCGACGGCACACGTATTCACTTTCCTGTAGGTAAAGTAGTCTGTGTGGGACGTAACTATGCTGCACATGCTAAAGAATTAAATAATCCAATACCGACAGAGCCGTTGTTGTTTATTAAACCAGCCAGCTGTGTGGTGTCACCTGAAGGTGGTTTTGTTATTCCACACGACCGTGGCGCGGTGCATTATGAAATTGAAATTGCGGTACTGATTGGTAAGCAGTTATCACGTCAGCCCAATGAAGAAGAAACCTTGGACGCGATCTCTGGTTTTGCACCGGCATTGGATTTGACTTTGCGCGATGTGCAAGAGCGTCTTAAAGAGAAAAGCTGGCCGTGGGAAGTGGCTAAATCCTTTGATGGTGCTTGCGTATTAGCACCCTTTGTTTCTGGCTTTGCGGTTAAAGACACCACGGATATTGCTGTGCGTTTAACCATTAATGGTGAAGTGCGCCAAGACAGCAACAGCCGTGACATGCTTTATCCGATTATTCCATTGATTCAGCATATGGCTGGGCAGTTTGCTTTGCAGCCTGGTGATGTGATTTTAACCGGAACGCCAGCGGGTGTTGGTCCGTTGCAAGCGGGGGATCAGTTGCTGATGGAGTTGCCAGGTCATACTCAATTTAGCACTCATGTTATACAGCGTAACTGATCGTGCCAGAGCTTCCTGAAGTTGAGACTACGCGCCGCGGTATTGCCCCACACTTAATCGGGCAACGCGTTGAACGTGTGGTGGTACGTAATGCACGCCTACGTTGGCCGATTCCTGAAGATTTGGATGTGCGCTTATCGGGGCAGCAGATTGTCAGTGTTGAGCGCCGTGCTAAGTACCTGTTAATAGGTGCTGAAGTTGGCACTTTAATCAGCCACTTGGGTATGTCAGGCAGCTTACGCATTGTTGCAGCGGGCACGGCAGTGGCCAAGCACGATCATGTGGATATTGAGCTCGAATCAGGCTTGATCTTGCGCTATACCGACCCGCGTCGCTTTGGTGCAATGCTGTGGAGCACTGAACCGCCTTTGCAGCATAAATTGCTGATCAAGTTGGGCCCTGAACCGCTGCTGGATGATTTCACACTGGATCATCTATATGAGCGCTCACGCGGCCGCAAGATGCCGGTTAAGCCGTTTATCATGGATAATGCGGTGGTTGTGGGTGTGGGTAATATCTATGCCAGCGAAGCCTTATTTGCTGCCGGGATTGATCCGCGTCGCGAAGCCGGTAGTGTCTCAAAAGCACGTTATGCCAAATTGACCGAAGAGATTAAGCGCGTTTTAGCTGCAGCCATTGAACAAGGTGGTACCACGCTGCGTGACTTCGTTGGTGGTGATGGCAAACCCGGTTACTTCCAGCAAAAGCTGTTTGTGTATGGACGGGCAGGACAGCCGTGCTTAGTCTGTGGCAGTGAGCTTAGAGACACCAAACTTGGGCAACGCTCCAGCGTGTTTTGTATTAAATGCCAGAGTTAAGATACGCCAGTGTTTAAATGTGTTGTTAAGCGCATTTATTGCTGCGGATTACGCTGACAAACGCTGCGCTGCTCTATATAGTCTGAATTATTGACTGATAAGATACTGAAGGATCGTTGCTATGAATATGTTTCGTTTGACCGCTGCACTATTAGCCCTGTGTTTTAGCTTGATGAGCCTACCTGCGTCGGCTGCGCACGCAAATACCAGTGGCAACCCTGTTTATGAAACGGAAGCCCCTCCTGCGTTTGCCATGGCCGCAGATGTTTTAATTGCTCGTCCATTATTGATTGCAGCAACACTGATAGGTGTTGGTTTATTTGTGGTTAGCCTGCCGTTTACTGCACTCGGTGGCGATGGTAGTGTTGAGCGCGCTGGACAAGCGTTGGTGGTTGAGCCTGGTAAAGCTGCATTTGTCCGCTGCTTAGGTTGTACAGGCGAAGAGTACGAGAACTCATCCAACTGATATCTAAATCGAAATATTGAAACCACCTCGGTTACGAGCGTGGTTTTTTCTTGTGTCTATGCAGCGATGTGCTCTACTGCTAGATAGATACTTGTCTCGATTCCTGACAGTGACACTTAAGCCTATAGTCCTATATGGGCAGTTGTGAACTGCTCAATTTTATTGCGTGCTGTGCAATATACTGTGTTAACCCCATCTTTTTTTATTAATCAATCGTCTGCTTTGCGGTGCGTGTATGGACAAGCTTAAGTCGTTTTTATTACCTGTATTAGGGCTATCGATTTTATCGATGAGTTTTTGGTATAGCGCAGGCTGGATGCAGTTGTGTGCCGGTTTGGCGCTGTTCTTGTTTGGTATGCAGTGCTTAGAAGAAGGCTTAAAGGAGCTGGCCGGCGGTCGCTTAGAACAGTTATTGGAGCGCAGTACAGCTACGCCATTGAAAGGTTTTTTATTTGGTGTAGGCGGCACCATGGTGTTGCAATCCACCACACTGATGTCGTTACTGACCATTGCTTTTATCAGTACAGGTTTGATTCAACTGGCCGGTGGCATCTCGATTTTACTCGGGATTAACCTAGGTACCAGTGGCGGTATTTGGTTGCTGGCTGCCGCAGGGCAAAATTTTAGCTTAAGTCCACTTGCGTTACCGTTATTGGTTTTTGGTGTGCTGGCCGGTTTTAATGGCCCGCACAGTAAAGCTGCCGGACGTATTGTGCTGGGTATTGCCTTTATCTTTTTAGGCATCGACGAAATTAAAGGCGGTTTTACGGCTTTTGGTAGCAGTATTGATATGACTGGGCAGGGTGATAGCGGTTTGTTAGCTCAGTTGGCTTTTTTTGCTATTGGTTTAGCTTTAACTGCTGTTTTGCAATCAAGTCATGCAACTCTAATGCTGATTTTAGCAGCGTTAGCCGGCGGTCAAATTGAACTGTGGCAAGGTATGGCAATTGCCATTGGCGGCAACGTTGGTAGCAGTGTCACCACTGCAATTGTGGGTTGGCTGGGTGGTAATCGAGGAGGGCAGCGTCTGGCTTTGGTGCATGTGCTGTTTAATATTTTAACCGGCGTCATCACGTTAGTACTGTTGACACCATTGGCGTGGTTATCGCAGTGGTTGATGCATTGGCTTGGTGCAGGCAGCAATACTTTGCTGCAGTTGGCGATGTTCCAAACCTTATTTAACCTCATTGGCGTTGCGTTATTTTGGCCTTGGCAGCGACAGCTAGAAGCGTGGCTGTGCCGTTTTTTACCGGATCGTAAAGAGCCTAATGTGCTTATTGCTGATATCCAAACAGGGCAGCGTGCGACGGTTGAGCAGCGTGTATTACCGGAAACGCGTGCGCGTTATCTAAATGATGCTGCGCTGGCATCGGTGGATACTGCATCGCGTGCCGTTGTGCAGGAATTACAGCACTTAGGCCGTTTAAGTATAGAAGTGATTTGCCATGCTTTGTATCAGCCGGTTGAGCAGTTATCGAGTGTGAAAATTGATGAGGTGCGCTTAAATGCACGCCCGAATGATGCTGAATGTTTGGATGCAGAAGAGTTGTACCAACGCCATATTAAGGGTGTGTATTCTGACTTGCTGGGGTTTATGAGTCGCCTCGATGCTGATATGGACGAAGAGCATCAACAGTTTTGGATGACCTGCCAAGTGGTGGCGTTACAGCTGGTTGATGCGGTGAAAGATGCCAAGCATTTACAGAAAAATTTGGGTCGTTATTTACGTGACGAGCGCTCTCATGTGCACAGCCATTACTTGGATTTACGCCGTCATGTGATGTGGGTGTTGCGTCAAGTGCGTGAGGTGGGAGGTTTAGAATTGCCCGATGATATATGGCGCAGTCGTTTGGAATGGGTGGATGGTGAGTCTGCCAAGTTTGATGCGAACTTCCGTCATCGGATTTTTAGTGAAGTGCGTCAGCAGCAGCTGAATAATATGCAGGCCAGTTCCTTGATGAATGACTTAGGTTATTCCAGTCGCATTACGCAAAGCTTGCGCAATGTGTTGCAGTTGGGTTTGGTGGGCGAGGATGAGTTATTGCGTGAAGTACGTCACTTAGGCGGTAGCGATGACGATGATTTTCCGTTGATCCAGCTCAGGTAATTGAGTCAGTGGCTGAGGCTGACACCTTGGCCACGAGGATCACTGGCTGCGTCGCTGCGGCCAGAGTCTTTATGCCACCAGAGAACTTGCTGATTACCGTAGTTGCGGGTCAGCTCTTTAACGGTGTGGCCTTTCTTTTCTAGGCGCTGTTGTTGTTGCAGCGTTAAGGCACCGGGTTCAAAGCCCAATACATCGGGCAAGTATTGGTGATGAATACGCGCACTGGCGACCCATTGTGCGGGCGCTTTACCCTCTAAATACTCCAGCATCGACAGTACATTCATACTGGGAATACGGCTACCACCGGGGGTACCAAAGGCAGCAAAGTCGGTAGGGCCTTCTAAGAAACTGGGGCTCATGGATGATAAAGGGCGTTTCCCTGCTTGTATTGTATTGGCCACACTACCTGTGAGGCCATAGGCATTACTGCCTTCAAGGTCGGCGGCAAAGTCATCCATTTCATCATTCAATAGCACACCGGTACCTGGTACCGTGAAGGCTGCACCAAACATCATATTTAATGACAAGGTTGCGGCGACTGCGTTGCCATCTTGATCGATCACCGCAAAGTGAGTGGTGTGATCACCTTCGTGGGGCTGCGCACCGGGCGCTAGGCTGGCGCTGGGCGTTGCGTGATCAACGCTGATACTTTCAGTCATCTGTACAATATGTTGGCGCGCTAGCAGCGCTTGGGTGGGGTTAGCGACGAAGTCTGGGTCACCGAGTAAACCACGATCGCGGTAGGCGCGACGAAACACTTCAGCAATATAGTGAGCGCGTTGCGCCGGCTCTGCTTGCTGCCAAGGTAAGCGTTGCAGCATTAATAAGCTTTGGGCAATCGCAATACCGCCGGCAGAGGGCAGTGGGGCGCTAATCAATTGGCGTTGTTCGGCTAAGGGTACGATTAGCGGTGCACGCCATTTGACCTGATATTGGGCCAAGTCTTTTAATGACCAAATGCCGCCTGCCTCTTGTACTGCGTCGACTAGTTTTTTGGCAAAAGGTCCACGGTAAAAACTCTTATGTCCTTGCTCAGCGAGCATGCTTAGCGTACTGGCTAATTCAGGCTGGCGCAAAATCCAGTCCTGTTCAGGAATGGCCTGTTGATCGAGAAATAAACGTGCGGATTCAGGGTTTTTTTGCAGTGCGGCTAAACGCCAACCGGCGCGTTCTTGGTAGACCGCATCAATGGCAAAGCCATCGCGGGCTAGATGAATAGCGGGCGCGAGGTTGGTTGCGAGTGGTAGACGTGCATGACGCTTTGTCAGCTCGCCCAGAGCGGCAGGTATACCTGGAATGGCTGCGGCTAGTGCGCCATCAAGAGAGAGCGCTGGATCAACCACACCATCAACATGATAGAGGTCTGCATGCGCGGCCAAGGGCGCACGCTCTCGTGCATCGAGAAAGTGATAATCAGGGTTTTTACCGGCACGGCGCAGTAGATAAAAGCCTCCGCCGCCTAAGCCTGAGCCATAGGGCTCGACCACAGCTAAAACTGCAGTCACAGCAATAGCGGCATCAATAGCATTGCCGCCTTGCTGAAGAATCTCAATGCCTGCTGCGCTGGCTAAGGGATGGGCACTGCTGACATAAGCCTGCTCGGGCGCTTGCTCGGCCGATGCAACCAGCAACCAAGACAGCATCACACTCAGTACAACAGCCTGTAATCTGCGCATATGAGTTTTATACCTGACCGGTGATGATCTTATATTTTTCCATCAGTTCGTCTTTGCTTTCCACGTTATTGACGTCTAATGGAATGCAATCAACTGGGCATACTTCTACACACTGTGGCTCATCATAGTGACCGACGCACTCGGTGCACAGGTTAGGATCAATTTCGTAGATCTCTTCACCTTGTGAAATTGCATTGTTGGGGCATTCTGGTTCACACACATCACAGTTGATGCAGTCATCGGTAATGATTAGCGACATGGAGCGACTCCTATAGAGTAGTAAGGGGACAATGCCAAAATAATATATGAATTGTGCCGCAATCTAAGTCAGCGCGCAGCATAAGTCAGACTTATGCTTGCGATACATCACTTTTTGTAGCGTTCTGCTAAAGCGCTGGACACTATAGGATGGACGAATTCAGAAATATCACCACCCAACGCGGCAATTTCACGCACCAAAGTGGAGGAAATAAATGAGTATTTCTCTGATGGGGTGAGAAATAAACTTTCAACATCAGGTGCTAATTTACGGTTCATATTGGCCAGTTGAAATTCATATTCAAAGTCCGATACTGCACGCAAGCCGCGCATAAAGATGTTGGCATTCACTTCTTTAGCAAAGTGCGCAAGCAAGTTATTAAAACCAATCACTTCAACGTTAGGCAGGTGTGCTGTGACTTCTTGGGCCAAAGCGACACGTTTCTCAAGGCTAAACAGTGGGCCTTTCTTAGGGTTCGCAGCGACAGCAATAATCACATGATCAAAGAGACGCGCAGCACGTTCGATGAGATCGGTATGACCACGAGTGATCGGGTCGAAGGTTCCCGGGTACAAAACACGGTTCATAGCGACGTCCTTTAATGCGTTAAAAGTTGTGTAATCTTAGCGCAGCGGCACAGTGAGCGCAAAAAGGTTTCGTAGCAGGGTGTGTGAGAAGGGACATTGACCGTGTTTATATTGGCTCAATCAACGGCGTTGTATGTGTTTAAAGCGTGAAAATACGCTGAATTAACCGTTTAAACAGTGCTTGATGACGACTAATAATGCGTCAGGCTTTTGTGCTGAGTAGCGTTGAGCGCGTCACACTGTTAGGTCTATGTGAGTCAATATCAAAGCACTGTGCCAGCGTGAGTGTGCTGGCACAGGCCTGTTTTTCTAAAAACGTAACTTAGAAGCCAATAACCTTGCGGTTTTCTTCTAATAAACTTGCGCCCATTTTAGCTGGGTTAGCAGCGCTAATACCGTCACGCAAATCTTCCGCGGTATGGTCGGTATTGGGTAAGTACAGTGCGCAGACAGAGGCTGTTGCACCTTTCTTAATCGCACCATCTAACAGTTGTGCAGGTGTCACATTGTTAGGTTTAAGTGCTTCGCCTGTAGCGCCTTTTAAAGCGATATCACCGGCTTTGTCACAGAGTAAAATATCAACCTGTGCACCTTGTTCTTGCATTTGGTTAGCCAAAACCATGGCCATACCTTGCGCCATAGTGCTTGCAGAAGTCAGAGATACTGTGACCTGTTGTTGGTCTGCTGCCAAGCTATAGCTGCTGACACTGGCTAACAAGAGTGCTAAAACTGTTTTTTTCATTATAAATCTCCAATCGCATAGAATTGCTAATACTATACAATAATATAGATTGAATAGATATAAACAGAGTGTACGAATACGCCGCATCCTTGCGCGTATTTATATAACTGAGCGGAAAATTAAACTGTGGCAGGGTTAATCACACCGCTGTAATTTTCTGGCTCAATCAGCGCTCGGTGTAAGGCAATAATAGCTGCATCGTAATCGCTTTCTTGCACGACAATTTGCATTTCCACCTGACGGATCGATTGCTGCAGCGCTTGAATGCTAATGCCTGCATCAGCCAATGCCGTCGCAGTTTTAGCCAAGATACCTTTAACTTTCATATTCGAGCCAATCGCAGAAACAATGGCTACATTATGTACAGTCACTTCGGCGCTGGAGTAATGCTCTTCAATCATGCGTGCTGCACGATTAATAATCTTACGTGAACCTGCACAGTAATAGGTAATGCTATTGGCATCGCGGGACTTGTTCACCACATACAGCTTGAGCTGCTTCAGAATATTAGTGATCTCATTGTCGTAGTTCATATCGCCGAGCATTTCTTGGTCAAATACTTCGATACCAAACATATCTTTACGGCCGGCAATAATTTCTACACGAGGCGTGGAGCTAGCATAGTCTTGGCAGATCAGGGTACCTGCATGTTCAGGCTCAAAGGCGTTTTTGATACGCAGCTCAACACCAGCGCGGCGCAAGGTTTTACCGGCACGCGGGTGAATGGCTTCCATACCCAAGTTCGACAGTTGGTCAGCCACGTCGTAGTTAGTCATACCTAAGGTCACGACCTTATCCTCACCCACAAGGTTTGGATCGGCGGTACTGAGGTGAAACTCTTTATGAATAATGGCTTCTTTCGCACCCGTTGCTGCTGCAATTTGCGCAAAAGTGATCTCGGTATAACCACGATCAAAGGTATTCATTAAGCCTTCAGTACAGTGGGTATAACCTGGTGCAATCACCAGCTCTTTACTAAAATCAATGCCTTTAAAATGATGTTGAATCATTTCGGTAAAAGGCATGGGCTCAGCTGCTTGCCAGCCGGTTAGATCAGCAAAACGTGCATTAACACCTTTAAGTTTTAATGCCAGTACGGTATTAAAAGCACTGTGCGCCTCACCGAGCGAAGCGAGCATTTCGCGCACTTTCATCAGGTGTTCGGTCAGTTGGAAATGACCAAAATTACACAGCTGATGCAAGCTGTGCATCACTTCTGCGCAATCATCAATACGGCTATTAATAAACTTATTAGCTTGTTCTAAAGCATGCGCGCTGTCAGTGAAAATTTCAGCATTTTTCGCCAGCATGGCTTCGCGAACTTTATCTAAAGGCTCTTGCCAAGCTTCTTCACCACTGGCTTCGGCAAAGCGCTGATAGACACCGGCTTCACCAGTTTTCTTATGTTCTAACAATTGGTTGGTCATGCCGCTGTAGGCTGACACAACAAAAATACGATGGTACAGGCCGTTCTTAGGGTGTTCAGTTAAGAAGATATTCTCTAAGACGTCCTTGAAGCAGCTCATTGAAGTGCCGCCAATCTTTTCTACGGTATGCATGTAGTGTGCGTCCGTTATAAATAAGTTAATCAAAAAAAATGGGTTCAGCGCAGACTGCGCAACCCATTTAGTTGAGTGTCGCCACCCAGCGTGTAGGTGGCAAGGGCACTCGAAGTGTAATGTAAGCGGCGTCTAAATAACTATAGAACCGCCTAGATTTTTCACACTGACGATACAGAATAGAGATTACAGTGGGTAAACACCGTTCTCATCGTGTACTTCTTTACCGTTAAGCGGTGGGTTAAACACGCAAGCCATTTTCATGTCTTCGCTACCACCACGTAATAAGTGCTCATCGTGCTTATCTAGAATATATAAAGTGCCGGCTTCAATCGGGTAAATTTTACCATCTGCGATCGTTTCAATTTCGCCATTACCGCTCATGCAGTACACCGACTCAAGGTGGTTCTGATACCAGATATGAGTTTCAGTATTGGCATAGATAGTAGTGATGTGAAACGAGAAGCCCATATTGTCTTCTTTCAACAACATACGTGTGCTTTCCCACGTTTTAGTTACAACACGACGATCACTGCTTTCTGCTTCTTTAAGGGTACGAACGATCATTATAAAACTCCTGTGCGCGCTGCTGACTTTAGATACAAGTTGCAGCGCCGCTTAAAATAAAAATACTTAAATACGTTTGACTGGGTTCATTCATTAATACGCTTGAATCGCGAATTACTTGGTTAACACTGCAGCAAAAGCATGATCTAAAATATCCATGGCTTGAGTGATTTGCTCATGGGTAATGGTCAGTGGGCACAGGCATTTAACAACCTGGCTATGGTTACCACTGGTTTCAATCACTAAACCATTTTCAAAGGCGTGCTCACAAATATCTGAAGCTATTTCGCCATTCGGACAGCTGATACCAATCATCATGCCGCGGCCTTTAAAGAATAAACCGTGGTCACTGTGCTTTTCGACAATTTTATGCATGCGCTGAGCAATCATTTCGCCTTTTTCGCGAACAGTTTTTGCAAAGCTATCATCCTTCCAGAACTCTTCTAGAGCAGCTGCAGCGGTAACAAATGCGTGGTTATTACCACGGAACGTACCGTTGTGCTCACCTGGAGTCCACTCGTCCAGCTCTTCGCGCAGTAAGACCACAGCGAAAGGCAGACCAAAACCACTGATCGACTTGGACAGAGTAATCATGTCAGGTTTGATACCCATTTCTTCAAAACTGAAGAAAGTACCAGTACGGCCACAACCGGCTTGGATATCATCCACAATCAGCAGCATGTCGTGCTTGCGGCACAGTTTTTCTAGATTGCGTACCCACTCAGCAGAAGCGGCATTTAGACCACCTTCACCTTGTACGACTTCAACAATCGCTGCTGCAGGTTTGTCATAACCACTACTTGGGTCAGACAGTAATTTATCCATCATGGCAATGGTGTCTGCGTCTTTACCAAAGTAGTTGTCATACGGCATACGGCTGACATCAGACAATGCGATACCCGCAGCACCACGGTGGTGTTGGTTACCCGTGACTGCCAAAGCACCAATCGAGCAACCATGGAAACCATTGGTAAAGCTGACGATGTTATTGCGACCTTTAACTTTACGCGCCAGTTTCAGAGCTGCTTCAACCGCGTTGGTACCGGTTGGACCGGTAAACTGGATGAGGTAATCCTGCATGTTACGTGGCGTTAAAATCAGGCGATTAAAGGTTTCTAAAAAACGACCTTTAGCTTCTGAATACATATCCAAACCATGAGCTAGGCCATCGTTTTCTATATATTCAATCAGTGCTTTTTTCAATATGGGGTGGTTATGACCATAGTTGAGGGTACCGGCACCGGCTAAAAAGTCGATGTAGCGTTTACCTTCAGTGGTGACCAATTCAGCACCTTGTGCTTGTTTGAACATCACTGGGAACGAACGGCAATAACTTCGTACGCCAGATTCGTTTTGTTCGAAATTCTTTTCAAAGGCTTTCATAATTAATCCTGTAATATTTATTGTTTGGAATCGAGAGGCAATGGGCCCGCTCGGTACAGCACTTCATCTTCATGCAGACCAGAAAAATGTTGCTGGCTGGAGAAGAGCACCGAAGTGGTGTGGGAGATTCCTAATTGATTAAAGGCTTTTAAAAATAAAGCCTGAGAGGCGGCGTTGTCGGGCGAAATAGTGGTTTCTATAAACCGAACGCCTTGAGCGGCAACCCGTGCAATCAGGGCTAAAAGCATACGCAGCGCTAAACCTTGACCGCGCATACTGCTATCAACAGCAACTTGCCAGACGAAAAGAGTGTCAGGGCGTGCTGGTGGGCGGTAGCCGGAAATGAAACCAACCAGGTTTCCATCAGCGTTTTCCGCAGCAATAGCAGTATCCGCAAAGTCAGTGCACTGAAGTAAGTTGCAGTACACCGAGTTGGTGTCTAGGGGCTGGCAGCGAGCGACCAGTTGATGTAGGGCATGGCCGTCACCGTCTATAGGCTGACGGAGTTTGACGGAAGCAAAACTCAAAATAAATCCTTGTGGTTATTGGTTTAGCCCTATTAGAGTAGGCAGCTTAAAAAATAATAACAACCGCGCTTTTGTGTAGAAACAGCTATATGGGCGGTTGATAAGGCTATTTTTTGACCAACAAGAATGACCGTTTCGCAGCGCTATAGCTTGCCGAAACAGATATTGGAAAAGTGCTTAAAAAACGCCTTAAAAAATAGTTTAATTATTTTTATTTTTTTTGATAAAAGGCACTTTTTCAGAGCGAGATTTGCAAAAAAAACTACTTAGCAGGCTAAATAAAGACTAGAAATCATTGGGAAACAGTATTTTTTTACCACTTTTCACTTTTGTGATGACCAGCCTGGCACGCCTTGGCGGATGATTTTCGAGTAGTTTTCATTGTTTTTTGCTTGCTTGGAACGTTCAGTAATACGTCCTGCACTGCGCAATTGTGCTAAATCAAAACCGTCAGTGAGCCCATCAAGTTCTTCAACATAGCTCGGCAGGTAACCGGTGAGTAACAGGCGAGAATCGAGCGGTAAACCGCCACTGATATGTTGCATCATGCCAAAGACTAAAGTGGTGCAGTTGGCGGTAACAGTATTGTAAAAACGTGGCTCCTCAATCAGCTGATTAGCTTGCTCGATATAGGATACAAATAGCTGGCGGCGAATGTCTTCAGGCATATCAATGCGATATAAGAAAGTATCTTCGCCTCGCACATTGGGACGCACAGCCACAGCATCGCGCTCATCAATGGCCAAAATACTCAGTTCATATTGCTTAAAAAATCCAGCCACTTCAGAGAACTGCTGACCTTTCTTTTTGCGTATCTCCACCGAAAAAGTGACAAACTGGTCATCATCAAAACCAAATGACACTAGAACGTGGGCAATTGCATCCATGCCCCAATGTGAAGTGAACATATCAACAGATTGAAGCTGACTTAAATCATACTCTCGGGTTTCCCAGCGCTGGGTGTAGTCGGTTTCTGAGCGCCAAGTAAAGTTGCGCACATTAAAGAGCGTAGCCTGATCACCCTCGACGCGACCTGTGGTCATTTGCGCAACATCGTCTTCCCATAGGTTTTGGTTAGAGGGCGTTAAGTTGTTCCACCAGACTAACAGTGCTGCATGTAAAACTACGTACAGCAGCAGCCCTTGCCAGCGGTTGGCGCGCCATAGGAGCACAAGGGTAAAAATTGAAACACTAGACCACAGCACTAAACTCACAGCCAGCCATGGCATATTTAGCGGTAGCTGGTAATACAGTGCTAAGCTACCCCAGAGAGCAGCAATAACAATCACCAGTGATAGCAGCACATCGAGGCTGATCAGTAAGGCAGAGCGCATCTTAATCGACATAAGAAAATCCGTTGGTGTCACGTAAATGGGTATGCAAAATACGGCGTACTTCGACAATGGCTTCAGGCGTTTCTTGCACGCTGTGCCATGAGCGAATCACTTTTTCTGATTGTGCCCCAGCTAAGTGCGAGCTCTTGTAAGGTACAACACCGTCACTGGATTGCTCAAGGCTGAGATCAGGCGTGTCATTACCAATAATAGAGTGGTAAGGCACATAGCTGGAGATGGGTAAATTTGCGGCTAAGCGCACAAAAGGGTCTTGATCGCTGAGGTTAGAAATACTGTTCAACGGACGAGTGAGCGGAGCGCCACTGGCGGAACTGGGATCGACCAGCAGTTGTGCAATTTCAGTAATACGTCCCAGCATGGAGACCGGCAGCTTAATTACTCCAGCCGCCCAACGCGAAAAGCGGTTTTCTGCAAAGGGCGTACCGCGATGTGGCGCAGCAATAAAGACGGCGCGGCTGGCTTGTGGCATCGGCTTAAACCACACATAGTCTTTCAGTTTTTTGCGGGCTTTTTCTTTACGCTCACCTTCTAGGCCATATAATTTCACCATAGGCTTCCAAAAAGCATCACCTGACTCGGAAATCAATAGGCGTGCTAAAACACCGCCCATACTGTGGCCAATCAGCACCACATCCTTAGAGGCTCGATTATTACCATTGGAGTCAAAGGCCTGCAGGGTTTCTTGAATGGCTTGGCGAATCGCATGCTGGTTAAAGGTTAAGGGCGCATTGGTTGGGTAATACACCTGCCAGATTTGATAGTTTTTGCGCAGCGTTTCATCACCCAACACTTCATTGGCCACATTAATCCAAGCTTCTGGGCTGCTGGCTAAACCGTGCAACATAATAATCACGCGGCGATTGGGGTCATAGGGCTGCATTAAATACACACGCGGCTGTTCTAATACTTCACCGCGGCCGACTAAGGTCAGTAATGATTGCTTGGCAAAGCCTGAGCGTGCCAACCATAAGCCGTAACCTGAGGTGAAGTTTGCAGCCAAGGGCACTTGCGTTCCCGATAGGTACACACTGTCACGGCGATAGGGGTCAAAACCGAGCAGCTCGACATGCTGGGTGCTGAGAATTTCATCTAAAGTATCACCGGGAAAACGCAGAACGGCGGTTACTGCAGGGAAGGGTGTTTCACTAAATGCGTCTTCACGGCTATTTTTATTTACCACGCGTTTGGCTGTGACTGCCACTAATTCAGCACCAACACCATCACGGCGGTATTGATTACGCAGTCCTTTAAAGGTCAAGGAGGATGCTGGAATCAGCTTTTCAGGTATTTGTTGGCCGTGAGCTAAGCGTACTTCATTGAGCTGCCCACTAATTTGCCATTGTTTGGACGTCACGCTGAACTTGCCTTGCTTATCAATGCTGTCGAGTAGGTGCTGATGGTGATGATTAAAAGTGCGCGCCACCATTTGTTGGACGGCAAAGTTATAGTAGTCACGGACTTGCGTCTGTCGATCTTCCAGCGCGCGCTGACTGGGTGAGCGCGGTGTTAAAAACAAATAGGCGTAAGCATGTCGCGCAGTTTCTAAGTAGGCATTGAGCACATCTTCAGCAAGGATGCCTTCATTGATTTTTTTATCCATGGCCAAAGCTTCTTGTAACCAAAGTTCGGCCAGGGCAGACATGCGCTGCTCATCATCCAAGCCGATATTGTTGGCCAAACTGCTGCGGCAGTGGAGTGGTGTGGCACGGCATTGTTTTTCATTAATACCGACCACTTGCAGGGCGACACCGACAGCTGAGCTCATTTCACCTGTGGTTAAAATATCACCTCGGCGTTGTGACATATAATCATTGGTACTGACCGAGACCGTTTTGACTCCAGCGCAACCGCTAAGTAACAGAAAGCTCAGAAGCATTAGAACAGTGGCACGGTAAGCGTAGAAATTGAACACGTTGTAGCCTATGCAAAAGGGTATGCGTAAAGAGTAAACCGCTTATGTGCTATGAAGAGCTGTAAGGCGGCTGACTAGTTTGAAGGTTATCGCGCGGTAAGGCTATGGTGTGGTGTGCTAATTTTATCGACTCTAAGGTCAAAATATGTGCACTTGTCAATAACTTGTTTAAGTTGTGTTGTGATTGGAGAAGCGTGATGTCGACAAAATATATAGAGATACCGGATCAGTTGATCAGTGCATTACGCCAGGCTCAGCATGTAGTGGTCTTTACCGGTGCAGGGGTGTCTGCTGAAAGTGGTGTCAGTACCTTTCGTGATGCGTTAACCGGTTTGTGGGAACGCTTTGATCCGATGCAGTTGGCTACGCCTGAGGCTTTTGTAGCGGATCCCGCATTGGTGTGGGGTTGGTATGAGTGGCGACGACAATTATTGCTGAACGCACAGCCCAACCCAGCGCACCATGCCATTGTTCAATTAGCACAGCGTGTGCCCAAGCTGACAGTGATTACCCAAAATGTCGATGACTTACATGAACGAGCGGGCAGTCAGGATGTGTTGCATTTGCATGGCAGTATTTTTAGCCCGCGTTGTTTTAATTGCGCGCAACCGTATACCTTAACCAGTCCGCCACAGATGCGTCATGAACAGGCATTGCCGCCGCCAATCTGTAGTCACTGCCAAGGTTTGATCCGTCCCGGTGTGGTCTGGTTTGGTGAAGCCTTACCGCAGGCTGAGATGGAAGCCGCCTTTTATGCTGCCGAGCATTGCGATGTGCTGCTCTCGGTGGGTACATCAGGCATTGTGCACCCTGCTGCACAAATCCCCTCACTGGCCTTACGCAGTGGTGCTTGGGTTGCGCATATTAATCCTGAGCCGGTAACGTGCCGACATGCGCGAGAGTTGAGTTTACCGGGTGCTGCTGGGCAGGTCTTGCCGTTGTTAGTGTAAAACTCGCTTGCCTGCGTTGACAGTGCATTGCATGAGTTTAAACAGGCTCAGTCGCCAATGAGTTTGAATATTATCTGTAGGCTACTGTGCAGTCAGCGGCCTGCTAGGTTCTACTGTTGTGTTTTACTTAAGTGATGAGTGTGGCAAGGTAGCGCCATTCTAAAAGAGGGTCGTATTAATGAAAAAATTTAATGTTTATAACCCAACGCGTATTATTTTTGGTGAAGGGCGCATGCCTGAGTTAGCCAGAAATATTGCTGAGGATGCCCGCGTGTTGGTGCTTTATGGAGGTGGCAGTGCCGAGCGTCACGGCACATTAGCTGAAGTGAAAAGTGCCTTAGGTGCACGTCATGTACAGTTGTTTGGTGGTATTGAGCCCAACCCAAGCTATGAAACGCTCAGTAAAGCCGTGGATATCGTCCGTGCGGACAAGATTGATTTCTTATTAGCGGTCGGCGGTGGTTCGGTGATTGATGGCACTAAGTTTGTCGCTGCTGCTGCACTATTTGAGGGTGATACTTGGGAGATTTTACAGCAAGGTGGCCGCAATATTACCAAAGCGCTACCCATAGGTACTGTATTAACGTTGCCTGCTACAGGCTCGGAAATGAACAATGCGGGTGTGGTCACACGGCTTTCAACTAAAACTAAACTGGCGTTTCACAGTAAATTCCTGTTTCCACAGTTTTCTATTCTCGACCCAACGAAAACCTATACCTTACCTACGCGCCAAGTGGCTAATGGTATCGTTGATGCCTATGTACATATTATGGAGCAGTATTTAACCTACCCCGTCGGTGGCATGGTGCAAGACCGTTTTGCCGAGGGTTTACTGCAAACGCTGATTGAGATTGGTGAAACAGCCGTTAAAGAAACCGATAATTATGAAGTACGTGCCAACCTCATGTGGGTCGCGACTTTGGCGTTAAATGGTATTATTGGTGCTGGCGTTCCTCAAGACTGGTCCACGCATTTGCTGGGTCATGAGCTGACTGCGCAATATGGTTTAGATCATGCACAAACCTTGGCGATTATTTTGCCCAGTATGATGCAATTACGCCGCAAAGAAAAACACGCAAAACTGCTGCAATATGCTGAACGCGTTTGGGGTATCACTGAAGGTGATGATGAGCAGCGCATTGATGCCGCGATTGCCAAAACCCGTGAGTTTTTTGAAGCGGTTGGTGTGCGTACGCGTTTAAGCGATTACCAATTAGGTGCAGACTGCATTGAGCCAGTCTTAGCACAACTACAAATACACGGTATGGATGCTCTGGGAGAGTATCAAGATATTACTCCTGAGCATTGTCGTACGGCTTTAGAGCTGAGCCTTTGACATCCTCACCGTCCTAAAGATACGGTGATTCCTACTACTAGACGGCCATGCCCGACCGCGAGAATGTTCTTTGCCGCATTGACATCGCGGTCGCAGTGCGTGA
>DATERS010000144.1:0-2096 GCA_035271365.1 Thiopseudomonas sp. | reverse complement strand
TTTTTAAGATGTATTCAAGTTTTAATTGTTAAGGATAGGTGCAAATGTCGAATCGAATCAGAGTAGCGATTGCCGGTTATGGCAATTTAGGACGTGGCGTTGAATCAGCGCTGACACAAAATCCAGATATGCGTCTGGTCGGTGTGTTCAGTCGTCGTGATCCGGCGAGCGTCACCTTGCTCGATAGCAGCGTACCTGTGTATGCCATGGATACCATTGAGCAATATCAGGACGAAGTGGATGTGATGATTCTGTGCGGCGGTTCTAAAACTGACTTGCCAGAACAAGGCCCGTACTTAGCGAAGTTTTTTAATACTGTCGACAGCTTTGATACTCACGCGAAAGTGCCTGAGTACTATGCTGCGCTGGATCAGTCTGCACGTGATGCAGGCCGTGTGGCGATGCTATCGGTGGGTTGGGATCCAGGTTTGTTTTCACTCAATCGTTTATTCGGTGAAGCCATTTTGCCAGAAGGCGAGACCTATACCTTTTGGGGTAAAGGCTTAAGCCAAGGTCATTCCGATGCCGTACGTCGGGTGCCAGGTGTGCAATCTGCTGTGCAATATACCTTGCCGTCTGAAGAGGCGATTGCCCGTGTACGCAGTGGTGAACAACCTGAGCTGACCACACGTGAGAAGCATAAACGTGAGTGTTATGTGGTGCTGGCAGAAGGTGCTGATGCCGATGTAGTACGTGACAATATCGTGACGATGCCGGACTACTTTGCTGACTTCGACACCACGGTAAACTTTATTGATCAAGCGACCTTTGCGCAAGATCACAGCAGCATGCCGCACGGTGGCTTTGTGATTCGCAGCGGCAAAACGGGCGCAGCTAGCACACAAACCATTGAGTATTCTTTGGCGCTGGGTAGCAATCCTGAATTTACGTCCAGTGTCTTGGTTGCCTATGCGCGTGCGGTCTACCGCTTGGCGCGTGTCAACGATATTGGTGCAAAAACTGTATTTGATATTGCTCCAGGTTTGCTGTCACCCAAAAGCCCTGCGCAGTTACGCAAAGAGCTGTTGTAATTTAAGCTAACGCAACCCCTTAATGGCCTAAGGATCACCCCCTATGTTGCTGATGATCGATAATTACGACTCTTTTACTTGGAACCTAGTGCAATATTTTGCTGAACTGGGCGCCGAGGTTAAGGTGGTGCGTAATGATGAATACACTGTGCCTGAATTATTAGCGATGCAGCCTGAGCATGTGGTGATTTCGCCAGGACCCTGTACGCCCAATGAGGCAGGTGTGTCATTGGCGGCGATTCAGGCCTTTGCTGGTTTAGTGCCGATTTTAGGCGTGTGCTTAGGCCATCAAAGTATTGCTCAAGCCTTTGGCGGTGAAGTGGTACGTGCGGCGCAGCCGATGCATGGTAAAACCAGTCCGGTCTATCACCATAATCAAGGTGTGTTTAGTGGATTGAATAATCCGCTCACCGCCACGCGTTATCACTCTTTAGTGGTCGCGCCAGAGAGCTTACCGCCAGAATTGGCAGTGACGGCTTGGACGCAAACTGAAGAGGGCGAGTTGGGCGCCATTATGGGGCTCCAGCACAGCACTTTAAATATTGAAGGGGTGCAGTTTCACCCTGAATCCATTTTGACTGAGCAAGGCCATGCCTTGTTAGCAAACTTTTTAAAACAAACAGGAGGGCAGCGTTAATGGATATTAAACAAGCGCTGAATCGAGCAGTCAGTCAGTTGGACCTCAGCACGGCTGAGATGCAGTCGGTTATGCGCCAAATTATGACCGGACAGTGCACTGATGCGCAGGTGGGCGGCTTTTTAGTAGCCCTGCGCATGAAAAGTGAAAGCATTGATGAAATTGTCGGTGCGGTACAGGTGCTGCGCGAGCTGGCTGAGCCCGTTGTGATTGACGGTGAGCACCTAGTGGATACTTGTGGCACCGGCGGCGATGGCATGAATATTTTTAATGTCTCCACTGCTGCAGCTTTTGTTGTCTCCGCCGCAGGCGGCCAAGTGGCTAAGCACGGTAACCGTGCCGTCTCTGGCAAAAGTGGTAGCGCTGATTTACTGGAAGCCGCAGGCGTGTATTTAGATTTAAGCCCTGAGCAAGTCGCGCGTTGTGTT
>DATERS010000143.1:0-5818 GCA_035271365.1 Thiopseudomonas sp. | reverse complement strand
GTCGACTAAGTTGCAATACAACTCATCAAAATACAGCGGGTGTTTACGCAAAGCGACGGCTAAACTACTACCACTGGACACATCGTTTTTGATCGTATCCATCAGCTTACGCATATTGGGGTTATCCACCCCTTCAGTAATGATATCGAACGACTGCAACAGCGGCACACCGGCCTTCATCATTGTGGCCATTTGCCGAGAAAACACAGCAATGTCCATCGGCTTAATTTTTTTACCCGCAGCAAACAGCTCAATACCTTTCTTGCGCACTTTGGTCGGGTTAATCCCTTGCTGACGCAATTTAGCTTTAACTAAAGCAACATTCTGCCCAGGCATCTCGCCTGACATAACTGCGCCTTGACGGTTTTTACCTTCCCACTTATACATATGGGTTCTAGGGATTTTCGCAGCCATGATTAGTCCTTAGTGACACGGTTAATTTCAGCAAGGCTGGTCACGCCCTGAACCACTTTCAACAGACCTGAGGCGCGCAAACTTTTAAAACCATCTTTACGCATCTGCTCTTCAATCTCGATCGCGTTACCATCGGCCATAACAAGACGCTGCAATGCTTGTGTGCTTTTCACCACTTCATACACACCCACACGACCTTTATAGCCACCGTTACAATTATCACAGCCTTTAGGCCCGTACACTTTAAAGGTACCCAACTGCTCTGGAGTAAAACCCTCACCCAGCAAGGCCTCATCCGGCACTTCAACCACTTCTTTACATTTACACAGTCGACGCGCCAAACGCTGCGCAATAATCAAATGCACCGAGGTCGCCACGTTAAAGCTGGCCACACCCATATTACGCAAACGCATCAAAGTTTCGGCGGCACTGTTGGTGTGCAAAGTCGACATCACTAAGTGACCGGTTTGCGCTGCTTTTACTGCAATTTCTGCGGTTTCTAAGTCACGAATCTCACCGACCATAATAATATCCGGGTCTTGACGTAAAAAAAGCCCGCAGCGCGGTACTAAAGTCCATACCTTGTTTGGCGTTGATAGCGACCTGGTTAACACCTTCCAAGTTAATCTCCACTGGATCTTCAGCGGTGGAGATATTCACATCAATGGTATTGAGGATATTTAAACCGGTGTACATCGACACGGTTTTACCCGAACCGGTGGGGCCTGTGACTAGAATCATACCTTGCGGCTTTTTCAGCGCTTCAAGGTACAACTCTTTTTGATCCTCTTCATACCCCAGCGCATCAATACCCATTTTCGCACTGCTGGAGTCAAGAATACGCATCACCACTTTCTCGCCCCAAATGGTAGGCAAAGTACTGACACGGAAGTCGATGGCTTTATTGGCTGACACATTAAGCTTAATACGTCCATCCTGCGGACGACGTCGCTCAGAAATATCCATTTCCGCCATAATTTTTAAACGTGCGGTAATACGATCACGCAATTGCAGCGGCGGCGCAGCCACTTGATAGAGCACACCATCGGTACGGAAACGCACACGATAGAGGTGCTCATAAGGCTCAAAGTGCAAGTCCGATGAACCGTTTTTAATCGCATCCAGCAGCATCTTATGCACAAAGCGCACCACGGGCGTTTCATCCACTTCCGCGTTCTGAGCAATATCGCGCGGGCCAGCGCTCTGCAAATCGATATTATCCAGCTCAGCATTATCGATACCTTCTAAACCGCCAGTGGCCGACTGATACAGCGCATCAATGGCACGACCCAACGGCTCGTCTTCAACCAAGATCAGCTCAACAATCAGGCCGGTACTGAACTGAATATCATTAATCGCCGGTTGATTACCCGGATCAGACACCGCCACAAATAGCTTTTTACCGCGCTGGTACAAAGGTAAAGCGCGGTGCTTACGGGCAATTTTCTCTGACACAACATCATGCGCAAAGGTACCGGCATCGACAGCTCGTAAATCTAAATAAGGTAGGCAAAACTGTTCAGCCGCCAACTTCATTAAAACGCGGCTGTTAACCAGCTTATTTTGTATCAGCCAGGTGACCAAATGTGTTTGATTGTATTTTGCTTGCTGCATAGCTTCGAGGATTTTTTTCTCATCCAGCAAGCCAGCTTCGACTATATGTCGGGATAAACCGATTAAATTGACAGTGTCATTCATGAATTATGTCCTGCGTGCGTAGATAAGCATTATGCCGCTACTTATAGCCTACCCGGCCCTGCGCTGCAAAATTCTCTGCACATTGATGATGGCTCAGCGCACTCAGCCACCGCGTGGCCGGCTCAAGCGCCCGAAGCTGTCCGCCTAAATAGGCCGTAAGTGACGTATTTTGTCACTCTTTGACATTGCACTACAACTCAAAGGCCGCAGCAACTGGTGGCATCACACAGCCGCAGCGCCCGTACCTGCCCTACCAGCAACACATCTTAAACACTTTAAATCACGGCACAGCAACCCGCGCAAGGCCTTGATCTGCTTAGCGCTGCTGGCAGTTCGAAGTTTAAACGCTGGCCATTTGACTGCCTTAAATAACGCCGATAACAGCAACACATCCGCACGCCAGCACAGCTTGGCACAGGCGTTGCACTATCTCAGTCAGGTCCTAGACCGCTCATACTTATTAAGGAGCTTCAAAATGAAAGCACAGATGCAAAAGGGTTTTACCCTGATTGAATTAATGATCGTTGTGGCGATTATTGGGATTTTGGCTGCGGTGGCATTGCCGGCGTATCAGGATTATACGACTCGGGCAAAAATGACCGAAGTACTGAGTTTTGCAGCTTCTGGTAAAACAGCAGTTGCTGAATACTTTCAAGCAGAGGGCGACTTACCAAAAAGCAATGAAGCAGCAGGATTAGAAGAAAATATTCAATCAAACTATGTTGAATCAGTTGAAATTAACAAAACCTCCGGTGTAATTGAAACTAAAATCCGGAATAGTGGAGTATCTGCACTAGACGGGACTGTTGTGACACTCACTCCAATACAAAGTGGTGGTAGTGAAAACGGTAAAATTGTAACTAAAGGTTATTCAGGCCCTATCGCCTGGGAATGCAAACCAAGTGATGCAAAATTTAACAAATACTTCCCAACGACTTGCCGCACAACAACACCAACAACACCAGAGCCATAAGATTAAGCATCAATAACTCCAGTGTTTGCTATTCCTGCAAACACTGGAACTATAAAAAACACAACAACCTTACCCCCCAACCTTCTTCACCCCAAACCCCTTCTGCTTCAACTCCTCCATCACCACTTCCACGCGATCGCCCTGAATCTCAATCACCCCATCCTTCAAAGCACCACCACAACCACATTTCTTCTTTAGCTCAGCCGTTAAGGTTTTTAGCTCGTCTTGGGTTAACTGCAATCCCGCAATAGTGGTCACGGTTTTGCCGCCACGGCCTTTGCTTTCACGGCGGATGCGGGCGATGCCGTCGCTGTCGCTGTTGAGTACACCCGCCGCACACACGCATTCAGCTTCGGGCTTGGCGCATTGAGGGCAATGACTACCGCCATCGGTTGAATAAACTAGACCACTGAGAGCAGCAAAAGGATTCGCGTTTTTCATTGGGTTACAAGCTCCGCAATCAAAATATTATATTCAGTTTTAAAATCGTTACGCACAGCACAGTGGATGGCCGCGGCCTGCGATCTGCAAAGGTCGGCGATAGCTGCGGATTGCCGCGTCGCCACGCTCCTCGCAATGACGGGGTTAGTCCGTGCTACTCGCAATATCGGAAAACTCACAACCAGCGACGCACGCGCCCCATATATTCGCGGTAATCATCGCCAAAGTGCTGCACCAGCAAGCGCTCTTCATGGCGAATCACACCAAAGCTTACCGCCACCAACACCACAGGCAAAAACAACCACGCCCACACATCGGCAAACAATAAGGCAGCGCCGGTATACAGCAGGGTATCGGCGATATAAATGGGGTTGCGCGTAACCCGAAACGGGCCTTCGGTAATCAAATGCTGTGGTTTGCCGTAGGGGTTGAGGGTGGTTTTGCGCCAAAGCATCAGCCATGCGGTCCAGCACATCAGTAACACACCAGCATCAATTGCCGTCCAGCCAAAAAACAAAGTCCAAGCATTCTCGGTGACGGGTAACGGCCACAGAATACGCAGCGGCCAAGCCAACAATAAAAACGCAGCATAGACCAGCGGCGCAGGAAGAATAAAATAAGGCTTAGGCATTGAGACAGACCTTGCAGGTTTATATGGTCGCTAATATAACCTGTCGCGACCAAGACTGCATATTCTAGTACGTGCGATTGGCGAAATAGCAGCCGAATCAGCCATATAATGCTCAATACCAGCCATTTGCGTCATTCAGCGCCTGCACTGTGTTTCTACGCTGCTGATAGCGAAAAAACTGTCGACTGCATCACTCTTTGGCGATGTCGATTTGCCTTTTTCAAACGCCGAGATTAAATAAACCCTCAGCTCTTAAATAAGGCGCAGCCATGCAACAGTTAGCCAAGGTGATCCATCACGGTGCGAAAAACGGTGTCACCGGTTCCTGTCATCAGATTTTTATTGATCAGCACAACAGCTTCTTAATCGATTGCGGACTGTTTCAAGGTGCAGAAACCTCAGCCGAGGGTCGCGCCAGCCATCAGCAGTTGGAAATTGAGTTTGATATTTCCACGGTTAAAGCACTGATTGTCACCCATGTGCATATTGACCATGTCGGGCGTATTCCCTATTTGCTGGCGGCAGGTTTTACTGGGCCGATTATTTGCAGCGAGCCATCAGCCAAGTTGCTGCCGATTGTGCTGGAAGATGCTTTTAAACTGGGTGTCAGCCGTGATCAGCATTTGGTCGAGCAATATATCAAGCTGGTCGCTAGCCGCATCATCGCCCTGCCCTATCAGCAATGGCTGCCGCTGCTAAAAGTGCCGCTACCGACTGTGGATATTCGTCTGCAACGTGCGGGGCATATTCTCGGCTCGGCTTTTGTTGAACTGGATTTGCAAGTTGCTGGGCAAAAAGCTAAACAGCGTGTGGTGTTTTCTGGTGATCTGGGCGCGCCCTATGCGCCGATTCTCTATGCACCTAAACCAGCCTATCGCGCTGATCTGGTGATTTTAGAAAGCACCTATGGCGATCGCTTGCATGATAACCGCCGCGACCGGCGTCAGCGCTTACAGCAAGTGATTGAACAAGCACTCAAGGATCAAGGTACTGTGTTGATTCCGGCTTTTAGTATTGGCCGCACCCAAGAGTTACTGTATGAATTGGAAGATATTATTCATCGCAATCAATGCCAAAGCTGCCTGAGCAGCAGCGCTGACTTACTTAGCCAAGGTGCATCACCCAAGCAAGGTTCGGTCTGGCAGGATATCCCGATTATCTTAGACTCACCGCTGGCCAGCCGCTTTACGCAGGTGTATGCCCAGCTGCAGACCTTCTGGGATAAAGAAGCCCAGCAACGGGTGAACAAAGGCCGTCATCCGCTGGATTTTAAACAACTGATCACCATTGATAGCCACGCCGATCATCAGGCTATGGTCAAACACCTAGTCAACAGCGCCCGCCCGGCCATTGTGATTGCCGGCGGCGGTATGTGCAGCGGTGGGCGTATTGTCAATTATCTGGAAGCCATGCTCGATGACCCACGCCACAATGTGCTGTTTGTCGGCTATCAAGCACAAGGCACGCTGGGCAGTCAGATTCAAACGTATGGGCCGCGTGGTGGCTATGTAGAAATCAACCATCAACGCATCGATATCCGCGCTCAGATCACTACGCTGGGCGGTTACTCAGCGCATGCGGATCAAGCCAGTTTAGTGCGTTTTGTCACCGGTATGCGCAAGTGGCCACAGCAGGTGAGGTTGATTCATGGCGAGACAGGG
>DATERS010000142.1:0-3665 GCA_035271365.1 Thiopseudomonas sp. | reverse complement strand
TCCTTGTTTAATCAGTTCACAGAGCAATGTATTTGCTTCTGCATCATCAAGCCAAGGCTTTAAGTTATCTATATGCATAGCATCTGCGCTGCAGAGCAGGTCCAGCAATTGGACTAAATGCTCACTTATAATACGGCTATTACCACTGACAAAGAATACGAGCGCAGGTTCAGTATCCAATTGTATATGGCTCCATGCTAAGCGAGCCGTTGGGTTGCGAGTATAAACCGCACCTTGTTCAAGCTCGTTTTTTAAGTCTTCTACGCTGATATCATCGCCAATTAACAGATCAGGATAGCGTGGATCAGTCATATACTGGCCAAACCAGGTCAGTAGCATACGGTCATCATCCAGTTGTTCACGCATCAATTGGCGTAAACGCTGGATATCTTCTGGGCGAATATAATTGCTGTTACTCACCGGTGACATATCAGCATCGCTGTAGCGTTGCTCGTCAGGTAAGAAACGGGCTACAAAATCCGCGAAATGAGTAACAACTTCAGCAGTAGAAGGTGCGCGAAAACCCACAGACCAGGTCATGCACTCTGTTTTCGCAATGCCCCAATGCGCTAAGCGCGGTGGTAAATAGAGCATATCGCCAGGCTCTAAGACCCATTCATCCGTTTGCTCAAAGCTATCGAGGATGCGTAAATCAGGGTGTTTAAGTAATGGGCTGTCAGCATCACACATCTGGCCTACTTTCCATTGGCGTTGGCCTTCGGCTTGCAATAAGAACACATCATAGTTGTCGTAGTGTGGACCGACGCTGCCACCGGGCACGGCAAAACTGATCATCACATCATCAACGCGCCAGCTCGGCAGAAACTTAAAGTGCTCAAGGACTTCAGCAACATCAGGGCTGAATTGATCGACTGCTTGTACTAACAGCGTCCAATCACGCTCGGGCAATGAGCTGTAGGTTTCGTCATCAAAGGGGCCTTGCTTAAGTTCCCAAGGCGTTTCGCCGTGCTCTAAGACAATGCGTGACTCAACCAGTTCTTCCAGCGATAGGCCTGCTAAATCGTTACCATCGATGGGGCTGACAAAATCGGCAATGGCTTTACGAATCAGCAGTGGTTTTTTCTGCCAATAATCGCGTAAAAAAACTTCAGCACTGATGCCACCTAGAATATCGAGTGGTGTATTAAGTGAGTTGGACACGTGATTGCTTCCGGAATAGACACTGAAAATAAAACGCCCGGGTTTAGCCGGGCGTTAAGGCACTTAAGATATGTTAAACGCGCTTAGCTTGTGCGCCTGCATTACCAATATAGTTGGCAGGGGTCAGGGCACGCAATTGCACTTTTGCCTCTTCAGGCAGATCTAAGGTTTCAATAAAGGTTTGCAGCACTTCTGCGCTGATACCTTTCCCGCGAGTGAGATCTTTAAGTTTTTCATAGGGGTTTTCGATACCGTAGCGACGCATGACCGTCTGTACCGGCTCGGCTAACACTTCCCAGCAATTATCTAAGTCTTCAGCAATTTTTACTGCGTTGAGTTCAAGCTTGCTGACACCTTTAAGGGTCGCTTCATAAGCAATCACACTGTGCGCCATACCGACACCGAGGTTACGTAGCACCGTGGAGTCAGTCAGGTCGCGCTGCCAGCGTGAAATCGGCAGTTTGCTGGCTAAGTGTTGGAAGATTGCGTTAGCAATACCCAAGTTGCCTTCAGAGTTTTCGAAGTCAATGGGGTTGACTTTATGCGGCATGGTGGATGAACCAATTTCGCCAGCAATAGTTTTTTGCTTAAAGTAACCAATTGAAATATAGCCCCACACATCACGGTCAAAATCGATCAGGATAGTGTTAAAGCGTGCCACTGCATCAAACAGTTCAGCAATATAGTCGTGCGGCTCAATTTGCGTGGTGTAGGGGTTAAAGGTTAAACCCAAGTCACCTTCGATAAATTCGCGCGCATTAGCTTCCCAATCAATTTCTGGGTAGGCCGATAGGTGAGCGTTGTAGTTACCTACGGCACCGTTGATTTTACCCAGCAATGGAATAGCTGCGACTTGTGCGATTTGACGCTCAAGACGGTACACTACGTTAGCAAACTCTTTACCCAATGTAGTGGGTGAAGCAGGTTGGCCGTGAGTACGTGACAGCATAGGCACATCAGCAAATTCAATTGACAAGCTACGTAGGCTTTCAGCCAGTTTGCGCATCAGTGGCAGTAGTACATCATCACGACCTTCGCGCAGCATGAGTGCATGCGAGAGGTTGTTGATATCTTCACTGGTGCAGGCAAAGTGAATAAATTCTGTGACTTTGGCCAGCTCAGGCAGTTTCTGTGCCTGTTCTTTAAGCAAATACTCAACCGCTTTAACGTCGTGGTTGGTGGTGCGCTCAAATTCTTTAACACGCTCGGCATGCTCAAGCTGGAAATCTTCAGCCAGCTTGTTAAGCGCAGCATTAGCTGTGTCAGAAAAAGGTGCCACTTCAGTGATGCTGGCGTGGGCGGCTAAGCGCTGTAACCAGCGAACTTCAACCAAAACACGGTTACGAATAAGACCGTATTCACTAAAAATAGGGCGCAGGGCGGAAGTTCTGCTGCCGTAACGGCCGTCAACGGGGGAAACCGCGGTAAGCGAGGTAAGCTGCATGATGCGTTCTCTAAAAAATAATGAATAAAATAAGGCGCACAGTGTACATCAAATGCACGCTGGTTTTTAGTGTTTGCGCCAGAATACCGCCAACATGCTGGCGGTAAAGATCAATGCAGCGCCAAATATGGAAGTTAAGTCAGGTACTTCATTCCATAAAACAAACGAAAATACGCCTGCAAAGACAATGGCTAAATAAGCCACGGGACCAATCAGTCCTGGCGGTGCCAATGAGTAAGCGCGCGACATGACAATTTGCGCTAATGCAGCCAATAAACCTGCGCAAAACAGCAAGGTCAGTTGTTCGTTATTCAGTGGCTGCCACGCCCAGAATAAAGGTATAGCCGAGATTAAGCTGCTAAATAGAGCAAAGTAAAACACCATACGATAGGCTGGCTCGGTACTGCTCATTTCTCGAATGGAGACAAAAGCCGAGGCTGCCAATAAGCTGGCCGCCAGACCCACTAAAGATAAACTGCTGAACAAGGCATCGCTGGGTTTGGCCACTAAAATAACGCCAACCAAACCCAGTAACGAAAAGGCCAGCATGCGTTTTGTCAGCGGTTCTTTCAGCCATAAATAAGCAATGATGGGCGTAAAAACCGGTGCTGAATAAGTGAACAGCATGGCGTCAGGCAAAGGTAGGTGCGCAATCGCGTAGAAGAAGCAGTACATGGCTGCCAAGCCATAACTGGTACGCATTAAATGTGATTTTAAGCGCGTGGTTTTAAAAGGTTGAATACCTTTTCTAAGCAGTAAAGGCAAAAAGAAAATCACACCAACAATATTGCGAAAAAATACAATATTTTCGTTGTTAATGGTTGCTGAGGCTTCGCGAACCAATACGCCCATTCCTGAAAAAAGCAGCGCTGAGAGGGCCAGTAAAGCTGCGCCTTGTCCAGGGCTAACGCTGCGTTGCTTCATGAGTTGCGTGTATTCAATTCATGCAGCATAGCGCCTCGCTTGGTCAGTAAATGCCAGCGGCGGCCACCCAGTTGTCGCCATAAACGTGCGGAGCGAATTCCGGCAAAGAGTAACGCACGTACTTTAGCTGCAGTTG
>DATERS010000141.1:0-18729 GCA_035271365.1 Thiopseudomonas sp. | reverse complement strand
AAACAGCGTCCTTGATCAGGGCGCTTTTTGCTTTTTAGCCGCGGCTGACTACACTGCATAAACGCATAACAGGATGTGATGCGCTCTGAAGAAGGATCGTACTATGATGCAGTGTTCACCAGCAGAACTTGAAGCGCGTTTACGTTTACACAGCTTGCCCGATATAGGTCCGCAACGATTTTATAAATTGATTGAAGTATTTGGTTCGGCCAGTTCTGCAATGAGCGCTCCCGCTGCTGCCTGGCGCGCGATTGGTATGCCGCACAGTAGTACTGATGCGCGTCGCAGTGAGGTGGTGCGTGAGCAAGCTTTATTGGCTTTGCGCTGGGCAGAATGCGCAGGCCATCATGTGTTATTGCATGATATGCATGAGTATCCTGCCTTATTAAAAGAAACCGCTGGCGCGCCACCGCTACTGTTTGTGCAGGGCGATCCTTATATTTTAGAGAAGCCGCAAATTGCCATTGTCGGTAGCCGTCGTGCTACACCGCCTAGCTTAGATACCGCGCAGCGCTTTGCTCAGAGCTTAGCCAAAGGTGGATTTGTGATTACCAGTGGTTTGGCCTTAGGTGTGGACGCTGCAGCGCATCAAGGCGCCTTGGATGTGCAAGGTTTAACCATTGCTGTGGTGGGTACAGGGCTCAATCAAGTGTATCCCGCTCGGCATCGAGGTTTGCTGCGCGATATTGTTGAGCAGGGTGGTGCCGTAGTCTCAGAGCTGGCGCTGCACAGTGCCCCGCATGCCAGTCATTTTCCGCGGCGCAATCGTATTATCAGTGGTTTAGCCTTAGGTGTTTTAGTAGTGGAAGCCAGTCCGTCCAGTGGCTCGCTGATTACTGCGCGTTTAGCGGCTGAGCAAGGCCGTGAGGTGTATGCCATTCCAGGCTCGATACATTCACCCGGTGCGCGCGGTTGTCATCAGCTGATTCGTAATGGTGCAACTCTGATTGAAACCGTGGGTGATATTTTAGAGTCACTGCAAGGCTGGCAATTGACTGCACCGGCTCAGCAGCCCGCCGTGCAGAAAACCTTAGTGTTTGAGTCTGAACGTCAACCTAAGCATCCACTCTTGCAGCTGTTAAAAGCCCAGCCCTTGGATATTGATCACTTGGTAGAGTTAAGCGAGTTACCTTTGCATCAGGTGTTATCTGCATTGACTGATTTTGAGATTGAGGGGCAGGCCGTATGTGAGGGTGGCATGTGGTTATACCGTGGTTAGGCTGGTATTAAAAAGGTTTTTATAAGGCCTTTTTTCTATAAAGTTATGCGCCATAGCAGTTATTAAATATCATTTTTAATGTATAGTTCTTTTTAATAATAGCTATATATTGTGCTAGTCGAAAATAATAAGCACAGCACAACTTTATATCATACTAGGCACCCTGATGATGTCTTTAAAAAGCAACTATGCATGGACTGTAGCGCCATCGCTTGGTATTGCTGGCTGCCTGCAAGAGCACCAGCAAATGCGCGCGGGTTCAGTGTATTTGTTGAGTATAGAGACTCAAGCTCAGGCGTTGCGTATGGCGACGCATATATTAGCGGGCTTAGATCTCAATAACCGTGCGGTGCTATTGGGTTGCGAAAAGATTTCAGCGGTGATTGCAGCTTTAGCTGAGCAGCAAGGGCCAGCTGATCTGCGCAGTTACTCTTGGAGGGGCGCAGAGGCAACAGCACTGGTGCATTTAACTGAGCAATTAGACCGTAAGCTCAGCCCGCGCAAGCGCCTGATCATCTGTGTGTTGTCTGCTGAAACGCTTAAGCCTCTAGAGAAAACACTGCCTGCACTGCTGAAAAAATGGCGTAATTGGTGTGAGACGAATGGCTGTATCTTGGTGTTGTGTGCCTATGGCCAGCATGCTTACAGTACGTATCAAGCATTAGCGCTTGAGTATCGCTTTTTATCCGGAGTGGCACATTTAAAAGCTCAAACCGATGGCTTTATCTACCAGCTTGATTATTGGATCAATGACTTGGGCGTGCAAAGTGCGGCAGAGTTTGTCTTACAGGATAAAAACTCGTGCTTGGAAGTGGTTAAGACGGTTAAACATTCAGTTGAGGCAGCCTCAGACGAAGTGTATCTGCAGCGTAGCGTCTTAGAAGATGCACCTGTCTATATGGCAGAAAAGTGGCGCATTGTTGAAGACTGGTACGCGCTTGCGCAAGAGGCCTTGACCGTGGTGGGTGGCACCTTTGTTTTTGCTTTGCAGACCAGCAGTGAAATTGAAGCCTTAGCGCGCATTTTATATGACTTGCGTCAGCAGCGCGGCACATCGATTAAGTTGGTTGTGCGGGAAACGCAGCAAGCGTTACGCCGTCAAGAAGTACAACTGTTATTAGACTGTGGTGCAGCGACAGTTATTTCTGCTGATATAAATTTAGCGCGCTTTTTTAGTATGCTTGAAAGCATTCCATCACAAAAAAATAGCAGTCCACTGATTGATGATTTAGAGCTGGCTTTGGCGAAAATGCGAGTGCCTGAGATCAAAGGTGTGGTGTCTATCTCTGAATTTAGTGCTTATCTCAATGAGTTATTAGCCAGCACAACTGCAGTCCACAAAAAGGGTGTTTTATTGAGTCTGCGCCCAGCTGGCATGCTGAGTACTGAGCAGTTACTGGGGCAGTTACGTATTGTGCGTAAAGGTGATGCCGCCTGTGCTGTAGAGGGTGTGGTGTACTTGTTTTTATTGGGATGTCAGTTGGATTTTGTTGAGATTACCCTGCATAAGATTTTTGCCCTGCCATTTACAGATATCGTTGCTGACTATGTTGTGCACAGTGATCGCAGCAGTATTGAAGACCATGTACGACGTTTGCAGTTATTGCAAATCGATCACATACCCAGACAAAGCAGCCTAGCGCCGAGCAGCGCTGAGCCTTCACCTGTATCTGATCATGCGTCGCTACGGGCGATTGGGGCCACTGTGCTCTTTACGCCAAGCCTGAAGCCTGTGCAGTTACAGGCTTTGAGCGACATTAAATTTTAGGATGATGAGTATGGGTGTGTTTTTTATTGGTGCAGTGTGCGGTTGCATACTCACGCTGCTGTATCAAAAGGTACGGCCTTGGCTGTCTAAGCGACTGCTGCCGGCCCAGTATTTAAAAACGCATTCTGTGCGACGTCGTAATGCATCTGAGTTATTCAGTAAGGATGACAGTGGTCAATAATATAAAGACGGATGCGCACAACACAACTGCTGCGTTATGGCATGGTTTTGGTCACTGGAATTTTTATTTCATGATGAAGCTGGCGCTATATTGGGCGGGCTTTATTAATTTTGATGTTTTTTATAATGTGTTGTTTGCCGCATTTTTATTGCTGCCGTTGCGTCCCCCAGTGCTGCGTATTGCACGTCATGTACTGGCTGTTCCAGCGGCGATTGCTCTGCTGTATTACGACAGCTGGCTGCCACCCATTCAGCGACTGCTGGAACAACCTGAAGTATTAAATTTCTCCACTGAGTATCTGCTTGAGTTGCTCTTGCGCTTTATTAATTGGAATCTGCTGGGTGTCGGCTTGATTTTTTTAGTGGCCTATCTGTTTCTGGCACAGTGGTTACGGATGACGGCTTGGAGTCTGGCAGCCATGCTCTTAGTGGCTTTGCCCAGTATGCCGGGTCTCCCGCGTTTATCTTGGGGTGAGGCGACAGAGGTGGTGACACAACGCTTAAATATATCCACCGACAGTCCGCAAGTAGCGGCACTGACTAAAAGCAATATGAATGCTGTGCTCAATCAGGAATTGGAGCTTTTTTATCAATCGGAGCAGGGGCGCCGTACTGATTTTTCACTGCCAGCCGCGGATGCTGCGCCATTTGATGTATTGCTGCTGAATATATGTTCGCTGGCTTGGTCGGATTTAGAAATAAGCCAATTAACTGAGCATCCATTGTTTAAAAAAATGGATATTATATTTGATCAGTTTAACTCGGCTACCGCTTATAGCGGGCCTGCGGTGATACGTTTAATGCGCGCCAGTTGTGGCCAGCCTGCGCATCAAGCCTTGTATCAGCCGGCAGCTGATCAATGCCATATTTTTGAGAACCTCAAGGAACTGGGCTTTACCGATAGCTCGGCATTGAATCACACCGGCGAATTTGAAAATTTTATTGGCGAGCTGAATGCTGCGGGTCTGTCCGCGCCACCTTTAATCCCTAAAGGCTTACGTCCTAAACTAAAAGCCTTTGACGGCACGCCGATTTGGGGTGATTACGATGCCTTAAAAATGTGGTGGAGTGAGCGCTTAAACAATACGGCGCCGTCCACTGCGCTTTTTTACAATACGATTTCTTTGCATGATGGTAACCGTGAAGCCACTTTAGATGGTGGTAGCCGAGCCTCACCCTATAAAAAACGTGCGCAACAATTGCTTGATGATTTAGATGTGTTTATCCAAGAAGTTGAAGCCAGTGGGCGTCAGGCTATGGTGATCTTTGTACCTGAGCACGGTGCCGCACTGGAAGGTGACCGTATGCAAATGTCAGGGATGCGCGAAATACCGACCTTAGCCATTACCCATGTCCCGGTCGGTGTGCGCTTTATTGGCACACGATCAGAGCAGCCTAAAGAAACTATTCATATCACTACACCCAGCAGTTTTTTAGCTTTATCCGAGTTGATTTCCAGAACGGTCAGTCGTGATATTTTTGATCTGCCACAAGTTGATTGGCAAGGCTTAACTTTAGATTTACCACAAACCCAAGCCGTGTCAGAGAACAGCGGGACGGTGATGATGGTCTACCAAGGTGTTTCTTATATTCGTTTAGGCAGCCGTGACTGGATTAAATATGAACAATAATAGTGTGAAAACTTTAACAGTCGATGCAGAGTTTTTATTATCGGATGACATCGCCTCATTAAAGCGCAATATTAAAACAGGCTCTTTTGATTACATTGATATTGCTTCTTTAACCGCCTGGCAAGAGGCGTTAAAGGAGTGGCCGTTATTAGCTGAGTGGGATGCGTGGAGTCAGCAGTGAAACGATCCTTAGTTTACTTGATGCAGTCTTAAGAGGCCGTTTATGCACATCACAGTCTGTGGATTACGCGGCGGAGTGGGCACAACCAGTATCGCTGCCATGCTGGCTGATGCATTGAATATTTTGGGTGAGTCAGTGTTAGTGATTGATTTAAATCCCAGTGATTTGCTACGCCTGCATTTTAATATTCCTTATGCCGATCAGCAGGGCTGGGCCTGTGCGCAAGCGCAGGGTAGTGACTTGCAGCAGCACAGCTATCAGGTGAAAGACAAACTATATGTGCTGCCCTATGGCCGCCATGGTGTGGCGGGCTTAGATCAAGATATACAGGGGTTTGATATCGATATAGCGGGGTGGTCACAGCATGACTTAGCCGCTGCGAGTGGCTGTGCATGGGTTATTTTTGATCTACCCCATTATGATCCGCGCTATCAAGCACTCCGTGCGCGCAGTCAGTTGGATTTTTTAGTTACTCATGCCGATGCCGCCAGCCATATCTTGTTGGGGCAGTACCCTTTAACGCCACAGACTAAAATCCTGGTGAATGACTTAGATGTACGCCAGCGTTTAAGTGATGCTGTGTTGCTTGATTGGAATATTCGTTACGCGGCGCATTTAGTGCCGGTGCGCGTGCGTCAAGATTTACATGTGCAAGAAGCCTTTGCCCATAAAATGCCAACCACCACGTATTTCCCCAATGCGAGCAGTGCTGCTGATGCCATGAGTTTAGCGACTTGGTGTTTAGTACAGCGCGGAGTGGCTCGATGATAGGCGCTCTGCGTCAGCAATATCAGCAGGCGCACCAGCATGGCATGGGCGTTGTAACGGCGTGGTTGTTTGTATTACTGAGTGGATTGGCCTACACGTTTCTACGTTTAGAAGGACCTGCATGGCAAGGCTTATGGCAGCGTTATCAGCCTTGGTTTTATCATTTACTGAATAAAAAATACCAACCTGCAGATCCGCTACGTTATGCCGTACAGGTCATATGGTTACTGTTGATTCGTGCTCCTGTAACGCAAATACAACGCTCGAGTGGCCGCGTTAAAGGGTTGTGGTTGACAGTCTTACGCCAGCGTAATGCGGCATATAAGTTTTTAGCAGGTGATAGCAAATCACGTGTTGGCCCCACTGCGATTCAGCATTTTTTAGCCAGTCCGCAGTTGTTATTGGGTCGCATGGCGAATCAGCGCCTAAAAAAATCGATCTTATTTATCTTGGCGGCAGCAGTACTGCTGTTAGCTCTTTTATTGGTCACTCAGCCCTTTAGTTTAGTGGCACAATTTATTTTTGTGATGCTGTTGTGGGGCGCGGCGATGCTGGTAAGGCGGGTGCCGGGGCGTTTTTCCTCGCTACTACTGATTGTTCTATCGCTGACAGTGTCGGCGCGTTATATCTGGTGGCGTTATACCTCGACCTTAAACTGGAACAGCAAGCTGGACTTAATGTTTGGCGTGATCTTGTTGATTGCTGAGACATACTCATGGGCTGTCTTGGTGATGGGCTACATTCAAAGCGTTTGGCCTTTAAAGCGCAAAGTCGCGTCATTGCCTGCTGATCGCAACTTATGGCCCACAGTAGACTTGATGATACCGACCTACAATGAAGACCTTAACGTGATTAAACCCACTGTGTATGCAGCCCTAGGTATGGACTGGCCGGCGGACAAGCTACGCATTCATGTGTTGGATGATGGTCGGCGTGAGTGGGTGCGTGAATTTGCTGAGCAAGCGGGTGTGGGCTATATCATTCGTGCCAATGGTTTGCATGCTAAGGCTGGTAATCTGAATAATGCCTTAAAGCATACGGATGCTGATCTGGTGGCGATTTTTGATTGCGACCATGTGCCTAGCCGCTCCTTTTTGCAAATGACAGTGGGCTGGTTCTTAAAAGATAACAAGCTCGCTTTAGTACAGACCCCGCACCACTTTTTTTCGCCTGACCCCTTTGAGCGTAATCTAGGCCACTTCGGTAAACAGCCCAATGAAAACGAGCTGTTTTATGGTCTGATTCAAGATGGTAATGATTTATGGAATGCGGCATTTTTCTGCGGTTCCTGTGCGGTTTTAAGGCGCAGTGCGGTGCAGTCTATTGGTGGCTTTGCGGTGGAAACAGTCACAGAAGATGCGCACACCGCACTGCGCCTGCACCGTAATGGCTATAACTCAGCGTATTTACGCATTCCGATGGCAGCCGGTTTAGCCACAGAAAGCCTCTCGGCGCATATCGGTCAGCGTATCCGTTGGGCGCGCGGTATGGCGCAGATTTTCCGTACTGATAATCCTTTATTTGGTAAAGGTTTGAGTGCCTTTCAGCGCTTGTGCTACACCAACGCCATGATGCATTTCTTGGCAGGTATTCCACGGATTATCTATTTGACTGCACCGCTGGCGTTCTTGCTATTTCATTCTTACATTATTTATGCGCCCGCTATTGCGATTATGCTTTATGTATTACCGCATATGATTCATGCTAATTTAACCAACTCGGTCACTCAGGGTGCCTATCGACGCACCTTTTGGGGTGAGATTTATGAGACGGTTTTATCCTGGTATATCGCTCGACCGACGACTGTAGCGTTGTTCTCACCGCACAAAGGCACCTTTAATGTCACGGCCAAAGGCGGCTTGATTGAGAAGGGCTATTTTGATTGGAAAATGGCCCAGCCCTATATGTTTTTAGCCTTACTCAATCTCTTAGGCTTGCTGTTTGGGGTCTGGCGTTTATGGACGGGGCCTGTAAATGAGCAGGCCACTGTGGTGATTACTATGCTCTGGGTTGTGTATAACTTGATTATTTTAGGGGGCGCAGTGGGCGTTGCTGCTGAAGTACGGCAAGTGCGTCACAGTCATCGCATCACCACACGTTTACCTTGTGATGTGATTGATGCTCAGGGCTATATGCATGCGGGCGTGATGCTGGATTACTCCGATGCGGGCGTGGGGCTGAAGCTTGAAGGTGCTGCACCATTACAGGCAGATTCCTTAGTGGAACTGGTGTTAGCACGTGGCGCTCGACAGTTTTGTTTTCCGGGACGTATTACCCACCGTATAGGTGACAGCATAGGCATTCATTTTGAGAGCCTGACTCAGCAGCAAGAAATTGATTTTGTGCAGTGCACCTTTGCTCGCGCAGATGCGTGGCTGACACATAATAATGATTTCTCACTGGATCGACCGATGCAGAGTTTGGCTGATGTGGCCTTGCTCAGCTTGTCGGGCTATCGACACTTAACACGCTATTTACCTTTTCCTCTGAGCTGGATTGTTGCGCGCTGTACTCAGTGTGTGACCTGGACGTTATCGTTCTTGCCACGCACACGCCCTATTTATCACCTGTAAGAGTTGAGTAAGCATGAAGTCAAAACCTATGTTACACAAACTACATATGGGCCTATTAGGCTTGCTCTCGTGCTTTTTCTATAGCTCAGCTTATGCGCAACCGGTCGCTACACCCGAGCGGCTAGAGTCTGCAGCTACGGCGCTTACTGCTCAGTCCTTAGCACCCTTGCGCAGTGAGCGTTATTCACTGAAACAGTTGGCTCAAGGCAATGAATTTAAACTGCTAGGCATTCGTAATACTCAGCAGTTGGAGTTTACTCTGCGTGGTGATCAGCTGGTCACCAGCGCTGAGCTGGATCTGGTCTTTACGCCATCACCGGCTTTATTGCCTAAGTTGTCGCATTTACGCGTCTACCTCAATGAAGAAATGATGGGGGTGATACAAATTGAGGATGCGCAAAGCGGGCAGCAGGTCAGCAAAACGCTAGCGCTGGATCCGCGCATGATGATGACATTTAACCGTATCCGCCTCGAGTTTGTTGGGCATTACACGGATATTTGTGAAGATCTAGCGCATTCATCCTTATGGCTGGATATCAGCCAGAAAACTCAGGTTAAAGTCAATCAACAAGCACTGGCGATTGCCAATGATCTCTCGTTTTTCCCAGAGCCTTTTTTTGATGCTGGTGATATGCAAGCGCAAGCGCTGCCTTTTGTATTTGCCGGTGCACCCAGCACTCAGCAGATGCAAGCAGGAGCAATTTTATCCTCGTATTTTGGTACACAAGCCAAGTGGCGTAAGTTAAGTTTTCCGGTGCATTACAACAGTGTGCCGCAGCAGCATGTGATTGTGTTTGCCACTAACAGCCAACGCCCCGATATCTTGAAAGATTATCCAGCAGTGGATGGCCCAGTGGTTGATCTCATCAGCGTACCGGGCAGTGCTTACCATAAAATGCTTTTGGTATTAGGTCGCGACGACAGTGATTTAGTCACCGCAGCGTCTGCGTTAGCGGTGGGTAACCCACTGTTTCGTGGGCAAAGTGTCAGTATCAATGCTGTGCAAGAGATCGCCCCACGCCAGCCTTATGATGCACCGAACTGGGTGAGTACTCAGCGGCCGGTATTTTTCTCCGAATTGGCCACTTATCCCGGTCAACTTGAGGTGTCTGGCTTGATGCCGCGCCCGATTGAATTAAGTCTGAACTTGCCACCTGACTTGTTTATTTGGCGTAACAGCGGTATTCCTACATCGATTATTTATCGTTATTCGCAGCCATCCAGTCAGGATGAGTCGCGCCTGAACCTAAGTATCAACGATAACTATATTCACAGTTACAGCCTGCGCTCAAGTAACGATCAGGGCTTACTGACTAAAATGCGTTTACCGCTGCGTGATAATGAGCGGGCCAGTACCAATCAGGGCTTGTTAATTCCCGCGCTTAAAGTGGGAGTGACCAATCAGGTGCGTTTTGATTTCTCTTTTGCCACCACCGTCGCCAGTTCACAGCGCGATAAATGCCAAACGGTATTGCCGGTGGATATACGTGCGGCCCTGGATGAAAACTCAGTGATTGATTTTTCTGGTTTTCGTCATTACCTAGCCATGCCGAATTTATTTGCCTTTACTGGCAGTGCTTTTCCATTCAGCCGTATGGCCGATTTGTCAGAAACAGTAGTGGTGCTACCCAAAGATCCTAACCCAACGCAAACCCGATTGGTGCTGGAAGTATTGAGCAAAATGGGCGCGCAGATTGGCTACCCCGCATTAAAAGTGCGCATGATGGATGATTGGGCAGCTGCCAGTGCGCTGGATGCGGATCTGTTATTGATTGGCAGTATGCCGCAGGCGATTAAAGAACGACCTGATGCGCATATGCTTTTACAAGGTACGCAAAGTCGTTTGCGCCAGGCGCGTGTGGCGGATGCCGATATAGATGCAAAAAACAGTCGTTTAACTCAGCGTGATCCGTCCGCACGTGATGTGCTATCCATGGTGGATGTGCAATCTGTAGCGCCGATGGCAGCCATGATTGGCCTGGAGTCAGATACACACCCGCAGCGCAGTATTGTGGGTTTATTAGCCAGCAGTGATGAGGATTTCGCTTTATTACGCGCTGCGTTAAATAACCCCAGTGAGCGCGATAAAATTAAAGGTTCAGTGGCGTTGATCCGTGAGTCAGGGGTGACGTACCACAGTGTCGGGCCGGTGTATTATGTGGGTGACTTACCTTGGTGGGAATGGACTTGGTACCACTTATCTGAACGGCCTGTATTGCTCGCCAGCACGGCGTTTCTGATCGTCCTATTGATATCTATCGCCTTATGGCGTGCATTGCGAGCCATGGCGCGCAGGCGTTTACAGCATGATGCTTAGGTTTTTTTTGCTGTTA
This sequence comes from Thiopseudomonas sp., assembly GCA_035271365.1. Taxonomy (GTDB): domain Bacteria; phylum Pseudomonadota; class Gammaproteobacteria; order Pseudomonadales; family Pseudomonadaceae; genus Denitrificimonas. Next base: position 8,076 of record DATERS010000141.1, on the reverse strand, counting down.
ATGCTGGCGCTGAATGGCTGTGTGATTCAGGCTAGTGATGATCGCTGTGCTGTGGCAACGTGGCCAGACTGGGCGACTTTTCAGCAGATGATGCTCAGTGAGCAGGGGCGGGTGATTGATGCCTCTGATCCGCGGCAGATTACCACCTCTGAAGGGCAGAGCTATGCGATGTTTTTTGCCCTAGTGAATAATGAGCCCTTGCTGTTTCGGCGCTTAGTGCGCTGGACTGAAGATCATCTAGCGCAAGGTGATTTAACTGCACATTTACCGGCATGGTTATGGGGGCAAAAGCCTGATCACACCTGGGGCGTGTTGGATAGTAATACAGCGTCTGACTCCAATTTATGGATTGCCTACACTTTGCTTGAAGCTGGGCGTTTATGGGGTCAGCGCAGCTATAGCGTACTTGGGCATTTAATCCTCAAACGTATGGCGCAGGAAGAAGTACTGGATATACCAGGCTTTGGTTATGTATTGATGCCAGGTCAGTTTGGTTTTAGTGGGGAACACAGTTGGCGTTTAAATCCCAGCTATGTCCCGCCGCAACTACTGGCCAGAATTGCACAGGAACAGCCTATCCACCCTTGGGCAGAATTATTAGAAAATACGCCGCGTTTTTTATTAGAAACTTCGCCGCTTGGGCTGGCGCCGGATTGGGTGACCCGTACACAGAAGGACTGGAGTTATCAGCGCGCTGATGAAAAAGTCGGTAGTTATGATGCGATCCGTGTGTATTTATGGATCGGCATGTTGCATCCCGATAGCCTGCACAGCAGTGCATTAAAAACGCACTTTAAGCAGGGCTTACTGGCACTGCAACCACAGAGGTTGCCGGCTGAAAAAATATCTATTCTGCAGGGGTCTGCAGAGGGTATGGGCCCCCCTGGGTTTTCTGCAGCGCTGTTACCTTTGTTGAACGATACGCCCAGCGCAGCCTTACAGCGTCAGCGTGTACAGGACACCCCGATGCACACATTGGGTTATTACAATCAAGCATTGGTGTTGTTTGGCCAAGGCTGGGACGACAAACGCTATTTTTTTGATCAGCATGGCTATTTAGTGCCAGCGTGGGTGGACTGCAATGAATAAGTTGTTATTAAATATCGCAGTCTGTCTTACGCTGAGCGCAAGTTATGCACAGGCCAGTGTTGAGACGTTAGGCGTTGCCAATATTGAAAAAAACATGCTGGAGCAGATTCAGCTGGGTGAGGCGCTGTTTCGAGATGATATTGTCAACGATGCCCTAGCCCGTTTATACCGTATTGCTCCCCAGCATCCGCAAGGCTTGCTGGCTGAATTACGTTTAGCCGTACGTTTGGATCAGCTGGATCGCGCCAATGAGTTATTGGTGCAATTGCAGCAGGTCGCGCCCAAGTCAGACACTTTGAACCAGGCTGAGCTCTTAGTGAAATTAACCCAAGCGGATGCACGGGCACAGCTAGCACAAGCACGACTCTATGCCGCTGCTGGACGTTTTAGCGAAGCACAGCAGGTGTATGATGGGCTCTTGCAAGGCCGCTATCCGGATGCTGATCTTGCTGTGGAGTATTGGCAAGTGCGCACCCAGCAAGCACGTCAGCGTCCTTTGGCGATTGCTGCGTTGACGGCGAGTTTGCAGGCTTTTCCTAAGCATCCCAGTGTGCTGCGTGCTTTAGCCAATTATCATTTTCAGGAAAATCAGCCCAGCCGAGCACTAGAGTATTTACATCGCTTAGCGGAACAAAAATCCCAGCGTGATTTTGCCGCAAATCGTGAGTATGACTACTTAATAACGCTGCCGGTCAGCAGTCAAACTCACAGTTTATGGGCTGACTTTCTTCAGCGTTATGCTGAGCTTGATGTGGCAACTAGGGCACAAAGTGAATGGAGCCGCCAAGCTGCTTTACTGGGTGATCGCGCTTGGCAGGCTGGGCAAGCCGGTTTGCGAGCAGTGGAGCAAGGTCGCAATAGTCATCAGTCTATTGCCCAGCTTAAACAGGCCATAGCCGCGTATCCAGATGATGCTGAGCTGTATGGCGCTTTAGGATTAGCCTATTTACGGACTGACAATCGCGTCCGTGCTTTGCAGTACTTTCGTTTAGCTAAGGCCAAAGAGCAGCGTGACGATCAGACCTCAAAGTGGATCAGTTTGATTGCTTCTACTGAATATTGGTTGCTACTAGGTCGTGCTGATCAAGCCTTGGCGCAGAATGATTGGTCGCAAGCGCAGCAGTTGTATCAACAAGCCCATCGGGCTGATGCCAGTAATATCTTTGCTGTGATTGGCTTAGCTGACACTGCTTTAGCAACGCAGCAGCCGGATCTGGCGCTAACCTATTTTAAGCGCGCTTTAAAGCTGGCTCCGACAGATGAAAGTGCACAGGCAGGTATCTTGCGTTATATCGCAACACTGCCCGTTGCGCAGGGGCTGCAGCTGCTCGCCAGTCTGGCACCGCAGAATGCGCCATTGTTTGTACAGGCCAAGCGCAATCTACAGATTGCACTGTTTGAACAACAGGCTGAGTTAGCTCAGCAAGAAGGGCGTGTAGAAGATCAATTAGACGCCTTAAAAAAAATCCAACAGTTGAGTTTAGCCAATCCTTGGGCCAGTTATCGATTGGCCGTAGCATTGCGTGAACAGGGGCAGGAGGCCGCCGCGCTTGAGGCTTATCAGCGGCATTTGTCGATATCCCCACAGATGCCCACCAGCCGTTATGCGCATGGTTTGTTATTAACGGCGATCGATCGTTGGGACGCTGCATTAACCACGCTGAATGCCATCCCTGCTGAGGCGTGGACACCTGAAATGCATGATTTAGCGCAGCGTGTACGCAATGCGCAGCTGATTGAACAGGCACAGCAGTTATATGAGCGTGGTAAAACTAAGCAGGCTTTTGCATTGCTGGAGTCGTCACCTAAATCGCAAGCAACACGTTTACAGTTAGCACAATGGTTTTATGAGTTAGCTGATTATGCTCAGTCGCTGACGTATTACATGCAGGTGTTGCAGGTTGAGCCTGATAATCTTGATGCACGCTTAGGGCAGTTGGAAAACTGGGCGGCGCAGGGGAAAGTAGAGCAGGTGCGTACAGCTTTAGATCATGTTGAGTTAAGCGCTGACAGTCAGTCGGCTAATGTATATCGCCGCTTAGCTAACTTATGGCTACTGGTCGGTGAAAAGGCCCGTGCGAAAATTATTTTACAGCAACAAGTGGCTTTACTGACTGAGCCGAATCCACTGCTGTATCGAGATTTAGCCCGTTTGACTGTTGAGCAAGATGCGCAGCAAGCGCTTGATTTATATGCTGTCAGTATGCGAGATGCACAGTTATTACCTGTGACGGCTGTCAGGGTTACGCCTGTGACCGCAGTGACTCCGGTGAAGCCCACGCCAGTGACTAAGGTTTTTAAGGTTGTAAAGGCTGAGCCTGTGGTGACTGTTGTACGTGATAACGAGGCTTTTACTCAAGCCATGCGCGTGACGGCCGAAGATGATTGGTTGGCCCGTGGCTTACGTGCTGAAGCGCAAGAATTGTACTTAGGTGAAATGCCGACCTTTACCCTGCATAATGATCATGCATGGCGTAATGATGGTACCTCGGGTTTATCCAAACTCAATGCCAATACAACCATGGCGCATTTCGAGTTTCCGTTGCAGCAAGGCCGAGGATTTTTACGGGCTGATCATGTGCGTATGGATGCCGGTAGCTTAAAGACATCTGCGGATGGGCGTTATGATGGACGCTTTGCTAGCTGTGCCTTTGCTGGCATTGACAGCCAAGGCAATAGGCAATCCTTAGACGGTTGCGCACACGGCCTCACACAAAAAGCCGAAGGCACCAGTTTTGCTGCCGGTTGGTCTGATCAGCAATTATCCTTTGACTTGGGCAGTACACCCTATGGCTTTACTGTGCAGAACTGGGTCGGAGGTATCAGCTATTCGGATAAAATCGGCGTGACCGGCTGGAATCTCACCGCATCCCGCAGGCCTTTATCCAATTCTTTATTGTCCTTTGCTGGCGCTAAAGATCCGCGCACAGGGATTGAATGGGGCGGCGTGATGGCCAATGGTGCAGCCTTGGGTTTAAGTTGGGATCAAGGTAACGCAAATGGTGTGTGGGCTGATATCAGTCACCATCAGCTTAAGGGCAAAAATGTTGCGGATAACACACGCTCACGTTTAATGGCGGGCTATTACCGTCGCTTGATTAACGAACCGCATGAGTTGCTCACGGTGGGCGTCAATACCATGCTCTGGCGTTATCAAAAGGACTTAAGTGAATACACCTTAGGTCATGGCGGTTATTACAGTCCGCAACGCTATGCTTCGCTGTCATTACCTGTCAGTTATGCTAAACGTACTGTGGATTGGTCTTATGTTTTAGAGGGCAGTGTGTCTGTCTCGGACTCAAAAAGCCGTGATATGGATTATTATCCGCAGCAGGGTTTAATCGCAGATCCATGGCGAGATCTGGCCAGTCAGAATGTGTCTTATGAAAACTTTATTGCTGACAATCGCTTTAAAGGCGGCTCCAGCCATGGGGTTGTTGGCTATAGCCTCCGCGGCTTAGTTGAGCGTCGATTGAGCAGTTATTGGGTGTTAGGCACCGGCTTAGATTGGCGCTACAGCGAAGATTATTCACCCAGTCGCGCCATGCTCTATTTGCGTTATTCTTTTGCCCCGTGGCAGGGTGATTTAAGATTACCCATTGAGCCGATAACGCCTTATGCTGACTTTAAGTAAAATGACTTTATATTGAATTGAATGATGCAGATAAACTTATGAGTAATACCTGGCAGCTGCAACAGATCGCACAAAAAATTCGCCAAGGTGCGGTGATTGCTTACCCCACTGAAGCGGTCTGGGGCTTAGGCTGCGATCCTTTTAATGCAACGGCAGTGGCACGCTTATTGGCGCTTAAAGAGCGGCCGATGCATAAAGGATTGATCTTGGTTGCGGCGGATGTGAGCCAGTTTGCATGGTTGCTTGAGGGGTTATCGAGCGATCAATTGGCGCAGCTGAGCGCCAGTTGGCCGGGCCCAAATACCTGGCTGGTGCCGCACCATAATCGTGTCCCAGAATGGATTAGCGGTGAGCATGATAGTGTCGCCATTCGTGTTAGTGCACATCCGTTGGTGGCACAGTTGTGTGCGTTAACTGGACCTTTGGTGTCCACTTCAGCCAATCCCAGCGGTCTATTGCCGGCAAAAAGTCGTCTGCGCATTGAGCAGTATTTTCATGGCCAGCTCGACGCCGTATTAAGCGGCGAGCTGGGTCAAAACAGCAAGCCCAGTACCATCCGTGATTTACGCACAGGACAGGTATTGCGCTCAGCTTAAGGCTTAGAGTTGTGCGCGCAATGCTTGCAGCACCGGTGCTGGATCTGGGCGTACGCCGGTCCAGATATAAAAGGCTTCAGCCGCTTGCTCAACCAACATGCCTAAACCGTCCAATGTACGTGCTGCACCTTGCGCTTGCGCCCACTGATTAAATACGGTGGTGTCTTTGCCATACATCATGTCGTAACACACTGTATGTCCCGCTTTGACTAAGGTGTCGGCCAAGGGCGGCAGTTCACCGCTGAGGCTGGCTGATGTGCCGTTGATAATGATATCCACAGGCGCATCAATCCAATCATAACCACAGGCAGTCATGGGGCCTAAATCAGCAAATTCTCGCGCCAGTTGCTCGGCTTTTTCCACCGTGCGATTGACGATGCAGACCTCCGCTGGACCTTGCGCCAGTAAAGGCTCTAACACGCCACGTACAGCACCACCGGCACCTAAAATCAGAATCTTTTTACCGGCTAAAATAACTTGATTGTTGAGTAAGTCATTCACTAAACCGGCACCGTCAGTGTTATCACCTAAAATACTGCCATCAGCCTGTTTCTTTAAGGTGTTGACTGCTTTAGCACGCTGCGCACGTTCGCTGAGTTGATCAGCCAGCGCAAAAGCCTGTTCTTTAAAGGGCACAGTGACATTAGCACCACTGCCATTTTCAAAAAATTGCGCAACAGCCTCAGAGAAACCATCTAATGCTGCCAGTAATGGCTCGTAGCTGATTTTTTGTGCCGTTTGTTCGGCAAATAAACCGTGAATCAGTGGTGATTTACTGTGGGCAATCGGGTTGCCAAACACGCCGTAATATTTCATTTTGCTTGCGCCTCAGCCAGCCAATCACGGTCTTGCAAGAAGTACTCAGTCAGACGTGCTTCACGGCTATTAGGCTCAGGTTTCCAATCGTAACCCCACTGCACATGCGGTGGCAGTGACATCAGAATGGATTCGGTACGACCACCGGATTGCAGACCAAACAGCGTACCGCGGTCAAAAACCAAGTTAAATTCAACATAACGACCACGGCGATGCGCTTGGAACTCACGCTCTTGCTCAGTAAAGGGCGTATGACGACGACGTTCAACAATTGGCATATAGGCCTCAGTAAAGGCTTCACCGATGGCGCGCATAAAGGCAAAACAGGTGTCAAAATCCCACTGATTCATATCATCGTAAAATAAACCGCCAATGCCACGTGGTTCATCACGGTGCTTAAGATAGAAGTAGCGATCACACCAGGCTTTATAGTCAGCATAAACCTCGTCACCAAAAGGAGCGCAGGCGTCATGCGCGACTTGGTGCCAATGCACGCAGTCTTCTTCTTCAGCGTAATAGGGGGTCAGGTCAAAGCCTCCGCCAAACCACCAGATTGGATCTTCACCTTCTTTTTCTGCGACAAATAACCGCACATTCGCGTGCGAGGTTGGAATATGTGGGTTTTCTGGGTGAATCACTAATGATAAACCCATGGCCTGGAATGAACGGCCGGCCAACTCAGGACGATGAGCGCTAGCGGATGGCGGTAAAGAGTCGCCATAGACATGCGAGAAATTCACCCCGCCTTTTTCAATTAAAGCACCGTTTTCTAAAACACGGGTACGACCACCGCCGCCGCCTGGACGCTCCCAGCTGTCTTCAAAAAAACTACCACCATCAGCCTGTTCTAAAGTGGCGCAGATACGGTCTTGTAGATCTAATAAGTAACTTTTTACATCATCAATTGTGGCAGTCAAAATAAGCTCCAAAAAGGGTGTACAGCACCACTCAAAAATACTGTATTTTAAGAAAAATTATTTAATGGAACTAAGCATACCATTATCAGAAAGATCGGCTAAATGAATCAGCAAAACCAAGCTTCAGTTGTTATTTTGCGGTGCTTCCCTTAGTATTCGCCCGCCGCATAAACGGTTTCAGAGAAAATAAAGGCTCTATGGAAAGTTCTTGTATAAGTCCCTGTTGGACTTCATCACATATTAAAGTTAGCGCGTCGTTTGATTGCTGCTTGCGGACTCCAGCCAGTTTTGTCTGATATGTAGTCTCCTCAAGTAGCCTGATCTTGGCCGCTTGGAGATCTATAATGAGTAACACCCATAACAACCTCGCGCTCGTTCTGAGCGATGCCATTCAAAGCAATAACTTCGATAACGCACTGGCTGCGATTAAAAGCTTACATTCTGTCGATTTAGCCGATGTGTTAGAGCAACTGGAGCCTAGTTTAGCGTGGCGCTTGCTTGAGCGTTTACCTGAGCGTGCCGAAGTCTTCACATTTATTGAGCCTGAGCAGCAAGTGCGTTTAGCCCGTGAGTTTCCGCGCGCCACTTTAGCTAAGCTGGTCAGCGAAATGCCAGCGGATGAGCGCACAGACTTATTTAAACGCTTTGACCAAAATCAACGTGATCTGTTGTTACCTGCGTTAGCGCATGCTGAGCGTGAAGATATTCGCAAACTGTCTGAGTATGTTGAGGGCACCGCGGGTGCTTTAATGACCTCGGACTACGCCACGCTGAAGAAAGATATGACTGTGGCTCAAGCAATGGCGTATTTGCGTGATGAAGCGCCGGATGCGGAAACTATTTATCAAGCCTATATTGTCAGCGACAAGCGTAAGCTGCTCGGTGAAGTCTCATTACGTGATTTAATCTTAGCGGACTTAAATAAGTCGATTCAAGATTTAATGATCAGTGATGTTGTGCATGCCTTGGTGACTGATGATCAAGAAGATATCGCTAAGAAAATTGCTCGCTATGATTTGTTAGC
>DATERS010000140.1:0-83927 GCA_035271365.1 Thiopseudomonas sp. | reverse complement strand
CTGAAATATATGGGTTTACAAGCCAACCAAGCGATTACCGATATTAAAGTCGATCGCGTATTTATTGGTTCATGCACCAACTCACGAATTGAAGACTTACGTGCGGCAGCTGAAGTGGCCAAAGGCCGTAAAGTGGCCAGCAATGTGATTCAAGCCTTGGTGGTGCCGGGTTCTGGTTTAGTGAAAAAACAAGCTGAAGAAGAAGGTTTGGATAAGATTTTCCTTGAAGCCGGTTTTGAATGGCGTGAGCCAGGTTGCTCAATGTGCTTAGCCATGAACCCCGATAAATTGGGCAGCGGCGAGCATTGTGCATCGACTTCTAACCGTAACTTTGAAGGTCGTCAGGGCAATGGCGGTCGTACGCACTTAGTCAGCCCAGCTATGGCAGCTGCCGCGGCAGTGAAAGGCCACTTTGTTGATGTGCGTGAATTAATGAAAGAAGGAGCATCAGCATGAAGGCTTTTACTCAACATCAAGGTTTAGTGGCTCCGTTGGATCGCGCCAACGTTGATACTGACCAGATTATTCCAAAACAGTTTTTGAAATCCATTAAGCGCACGGGCTTTGGTCCGAACTTATTTGATGAGTGGCGCTACCTAGATGAAGGTCAGCCGGATCAGGACAGCAGCAAGCGTCCGCTTAATACTGAGTTTGTGTTAAACCAGCCACGCTACCAAGGTGCGAGCGTATTGCTGGCGCAAGAAAACTTTGGTTGCGGATCAAGCCGTGAGCACGCGCCATGGGCGTTAGAAGAGTACGGTTTCCGTGCGATTATCGCGCCAAGCTTTGCCGATATCTTCTACAACAACAGTTTTAAAAACGGTTTGTTGCCGATAGTGTTAACCGCTGCTGAAGTCAATGAACTATTTGCTCAAGCTGAAGCAGTTGAAGGCTATCAGTTGACCATCGATTTGGCTGCGCAGACGGTAACCCGCCCTGATGGCGTGCAGTACTCCTTTGAAGTGGATGCGTTCCGTAAGCATTGCTTGCTTAATGGTTTGGATGATATCGGTTTGACCTTGCAAGATGCTGAGCTGATTCGTGAGTTTGAAGTGGGCTATAAAAAAGCCAACCCATGGTTGTTTGACGCCCTTTAATTTAACTGAATGTGCCGTTGTGCAGACACGACGGCGCTGAGTATTTAAAATGTCTAAAAGAATTCTAGTATTACCCGGTGACGGCATCGGTCCAGAAATCACTCGTGAAGCGGTTAAAGTTTTAGAGCTGGCCAACACTAAATTTAATTTAGGTTTTGAGCTGGTTGAAGGCGAGTTGGGCGGTGCAGCGATTGATAAGCACGGCGTACCTTTGGCTGATTCTACTTTAGCGCTAGCGCGTGAAGTCGATGCGATCTTGCTCGGTGCTGTGGGTGGTCCTAAGTGGGATACTTTAGACCGTGCTATCCGTCCTGAGCGTGGCCTGTTGAAGATCCGTTCTGAGTTGGGTCTGTTTGGTAACTTGCGTCCGGCGATTCTTTACCCACAGTTGGCTGAAGCTTCAACGCTGAAGCCTGAAGTGGTTTCCGGTCTAGATATCCTGATCGTGCGTGAGTTAACCGGTGGTATTTACTTCGGTACTCCACGCGATACAATCACGCTGGAAAATGGCGAACGCATGGCGTTTGACACCCTTCCGTACAGCGAAAGCGAAATCCGCCGCATTGCTAAAGTGGGCTTTGATATGGCGCGTCTACGTAGCAAGAAGGTTTGCTCAGTGGATAAAGCTAACGTGCTGGAGTCCAGCCGTCTATGGCGTGAAGTAGTGATCGAAGTTGCTAAAGATTACCCTGATGTAGAACTGAGTCACTTGTACGTGGACAACGCTGCCATGCAATTGGTGCGTGCACCGAAGCAGTTTGATGTAATTGTGACGGACAACTTATTCGGTGATATTTTATCGGATCAGGCTTCAATGTTGACCGGTTCCATTGGTATGCTGCCTTCGGCGTCCTTGGACTCCAACAACAAAGGTATGTATGAGCCGTGCCACGGTTCAGCGCCTGATATTGCCGGACAAAACTTAGCCAATCCATTGGCCACGATTTTGTCAGTCTCGATGATGCTGCGTTATAGCTTTAATGAACTGGCTGCAGCGGATGCCATTGAACAAGCGGTGAGTGATGTGTTGGATCAAGGCTTGCGTACGGGCGACATTTTCTCAACTGGCATGCGTAAAGTCGGTACCGATGAAATGGGTGACGCAGTAGTCGCAGCGCTTGCAAAGCTGTAAGCTCAGTCAATTCAATAGATCCGCCATCGCAGTTTAGATTGCTGTGGCGGATTATTAACTAACAATAGGTGTAGTCGTGATGAAACGTGTAGGTCTAATCGGTTGGCGCGGCATGGTCGGCTCAGTGCTCATGCAGCGCATGCTCGAAGAGCGGGATTTCGATTTAATTGAGCCAGTGTTCTTTACCACGTCAAACGTGGGCGGACAGGGGCCTGCGATTGGTAAAGATATTCCGACCCTTAAAGATGCTTATGATATTAATGAGCTCAAAGGCTTGGATGTGATCTTGACCTGTCAAGGTGGCGACTACACCGACGAGGTTTATCCAAAACTGCGTGAAGCAGGTTGGGATGGTTACTGGATTGATGCAGCCTCTGCACTGCGTATGAAAGATCATTCAGTAATTGTGCTCGATCCTGTAAACCGCAAAGTGATTGATCAGTCACTTGAGGCCGGCATTAAAGACTATATCGGTGGTAACTGTACCGTCAGTCTGATGCTGATGGGCTTAGGTGGTTTATTTGAAGCGGGCGTGGTTGAGTGGATGAGCGCCATGACTTATCAAGCCGCCAGTGGTTCAGGTGCGCAAAATATGCGTGAACTGATCCGTCAAATGGGTGGTATTCATGCCTCTGTTGCCGCTGAGTTACAAGATCCAGCCAGCGCTATTTTAGATATCGACCGCAAAGTAGCTGAGTATCAGCGTAGCGATGAGTGCCCAACCGATCACTTTGGTGTACCGCTCGCAGGCAGCTTAATTCCATGGATCGACACAGCTTTACCCAATGGTCAAAGCCGCGAAGAGTGGAAAGCGCAAGCTGAAACGAACAAAGTGTTGGGTCGCTATAAAAACCCAATTCCAGTGGATGGCTTATGTGTACGTGTGGGTTCCATGCGTTGCCACAGTCAGGCCTTGACGATCAAACTCAATAAAGATGTGCCGTTAGCGGATATTGAAAATATGATCAGTCAGCACAATCCATGGGTGCGCTTAATTCCTAATGATCGTGACACCACCATGCGTGAACTGACGCCAACTGCGGTCACTGGCACTATGGATGTTCCAGTGGGTCGTTTGCGTAAGCTCAATATGGGCTCACACTACTTGGGTGCCTTTACTGTTGGTGACCAGTTGTTATGGGGTGCTGCAGAGCCATTGCGTAGAATGTTGCGTATCTTGCTCGAACGCTAAGTTTGCATCTAATAATAGGCGCGTAAAATTGATTTTTCAGTTTTACGCGCCTATTTTTTTAGATAAGGCTTTTAAATCAGTGAATGTATAAGGCATTGAGCCATAAGCCTGTTGATAAAACTTGATACCTGCAAGATACTAAACGCTTAAGCTGAGTAAGCTCGCTGATTAGAAAAGTGGTATTAAAGTGAGTACGACTGATAGGGAATGCCACTTTTAGCTTTAAAAAGTCGACTCAAAGCCTCCGGGATATCCGGAACGAATAACAAGGGATCACTCTATATGCTTCAAGTTCGCAAATTGGTATTAGCAGTTGCCGCTGCCACAGCGTTTTCTTCGAGTTTTACCTATGCGCTCGGTTTGGGTGATTTGTCTATTCAATCATCTGCAAATCAGCCGCTTGAAGCAGAGATATCTTTATTAGATGTGCGTGATTTATCCGCCGCTGATATTAAGCCCCAGTTGGCCCCGGCTGAAGCCTTTAAACAAGCAGGAATTAAGCGCGAACTGTACTTAACCAGTTTGGTTTTCACGCCTGTGCTGAGCGCCAATGGTAAAAATGTTATTCGAGTGAGCAGCTCTAATCCTGTTAGCGCTTCATCGCTGAGTTTTTTAGTTGAAGTGCTGTGGCCTAATGGGCGTTTACTGCGTGAGTTTACTGTGCCGGTTGATGCACCTTTATATAAATCAGAGTCACTGGCAAGCACCACGCAGCAGCCTGCAACCACTGCAGCTAAGCCCTCAACCAGCATGCGAGCTGCTGATTATCGTGTGCAGAGAAATGATACCTTGTGGGAAATTGCACTGCAGAATCGCGGCTCTGCTTCTGTTCAGCAAACCATGTTGGCCCTGCAAGATCTAAATCCCGATGCTTTTTTAGATAATAATATTAATCGTCTGAAAAACAATAAAGTTTTACGCCTGCCAACGGCCCAAGAAATCAATCGCCGTAGCCATGCTGCAGCGATTGCTCAAGTAGCAGAGCAAAATGCCAGTTGGAAAGCAGGACGTGCAGCCAGTGCACAAGCCAAGCGTCAACTGGATGCTACGCGCCGTAAAGCAGCTGCAGCAGCGCCCAGTCAAGTCGAACAAACGGATAGCTTGCGACTGGTGTCTGATGCGCCTGGTCAAGCCACAAAAGCCGCGGACCAAGGTTCAACGGCAGAACTTAGAGCAGTGCAAGATCAGTTGGCGGCCAGTAACGAACGTTTAGATTCAGCGCTACTGGAAAATGCCGACCTGACCAGTCAAATTCAGGACCTCGATAGCCAGCTGGATAAGTTGAAGCGTCTACTTGAATTAAAAGACAATCAGCTGTCTCAATTGCAAGATGCGCTGGGTATTGTGCCGCAAGCAGATATCGTCGGGGAGGGCGTCGATGCACTTGAAGCGGAGCTTAATCTTCAAGACGCTCCAGCGATTGATCTGGATTCTGCATTCGATATCTCCAATGTAATTGATCCGTTACAGATTGATGCTGTAACAGATGAGTCCCTGCTGGCAGCCGATAAAGCGGCTGCTGAAGAACAAAGTGTGGTTGAGCAGTTTATCAGTAACCCGATGTTGCTTTCTGCTGCTGGGGGTATTGCGGTCTTAGCTCTGTTGTTATTGTCATTAGCCATTGCGCGAAGTAATGCCCGTAAGCAGGCAGCGCTATACGACGAACAATTAACCAATAACTTAACACCAATAACACCAAATTATAGAGGCCAGTCAGGTAAAACTGCAGCGCAACACACTGATGCGTTTGCGGATGAATTGATATTTGAGAAGCCCACTGTTAACCCAGCGTTTAAGCCTAGCAGAACAGCGCCAGCTGTTGATGTGGGGCTGACTGCAGAGACTGTTGATGAGTTAGATGCTGAGCTGGATGATTTATCGGCTTTATTGGCCGATGCAGAACCGCTTAGCGATCCAACGCCTGCAGATAACGAAATTGATGCCTTTGGTTTTGATCTGGAAGCGCCGATTGAATCTGATACAAGCAAGCCTGCAGATGAGTTTTCGTTTGATGATTTGGAGCTGGATCTGGCTGCAAGTTCAAGTCCTAAAGCGATCGATGATTTTGATTTTTCTGCACAATTAGATCAAGCCAGTAACGAACTGGATGAGCCAACGGCCTCTATGCCGCAAGCTACGGATCTGAGCGAGTTTAACCTGGATGATATTGATGATCTTACACAAGACATCCCCCTTGCTGATGTGCCATCACCTGCAACTGATGATAAAGATGATTTGGATTTCTTGTCGGATGCCAACTCTGATGCCGATGAAGTGGCTACCAAGTTGAATCTAGCCTTGGCCTATATTGATATGGACGACAGCCAAGGTGCGCGCGATATCTTGAGCGAAGTGCTGGCTGAAGGAACGGCTGCACAGCAAGCCGAAGCTCGTGAACTCATCAACCAGCTAGGGTAAATCATGTTAACTCCAATAACGCCAAGCGCGCGTCCATTTGTTGCTGCTGGCGTTTTTAGAATTGCCCTCGGTGTTGAATATAAAGGCTCGAACTACCATGGCTTTCAATTGCAGGCAGAAGGTACGCCCAGTATTCAAGGCCACTTAGAAGAGGCCTTGCAGCATATCAATGCTGATCTGCCGGTGCGTTTAAGCTGTGCAGGACGCACTGATGCCATGGTGCATGCCTGCGCGCAGGTGGTGCATTTTGATACATCAATTGAGCGCCCGATGCGCTCTTGGGTGATGGGGGCTAACCGCTATTTACCTAAAGATATCAGTGTGGTCTGGGCACAGACTATGCCGCAGGATTTTCATTCTCGCTTTAGCGCGGTGGCACGGCGTTATCGCTATGTGATTTATAGCGATGAAGTGCGTCCTGCACATTTATCTGAAGAAGTGACGTGGACCCATCAAGCGCTGGATATCAACAAAATGCGTGAAGCGGCACGCTGCTTAGTCGGCACCCATGATTTTAATGCTTTGCGCGCGGCAGGTTGCCAAGCGCATTCTCCGGTGCGCACCATCCATCACTTACAACTGCTTGAATTTGGTAAGCTGATTATTATTGATGTGCGCGCCAATGCGTTTTTGCATCATATGGTGCGTAATATTGCCGGTGTGTTAATGATGGTGGGTGCAGGCGAACGACCGGTTGAGTGGGCGCAGCAAGTACTGGAAAGCTGTGACCGCAAAGCCGGCGGAGTGACTGCCGCACCGCATGGTCTATATATGGTGCACGTTGAGTACCCAGAACAATTTAAATTACCAGAACGCTATTTGGGTCCGCATTTTTTATCAGGTTTACCTGATATTTTTGAATAACACTAAAGAGAACTGCAGTGCGAGTACGAACTAAAATTTGCGGTATTACCCGTGTTGAAGATGCTTTAGTAGCGGCACAAGCCGGTGTCGATGCCATTGGTTTAGTCTTCTATGCAACAAGCCCACGCGCCGTGAATGTGGCGCAAGCGCAAAAAATCATTGCTGCTTTGCCGCCTTTTGTCAGTACCGTGGGTTTGTTTGTCAATGCCTCACAGGCCGAAGTGAATGCTGTGCTTGAGCAGGTACCGCTGGATGTATTGCAGTTTCATGGCGATGAAACGCCTGAGTTTTGTGAAAGCTTTGCTCGACCTTATTTTCGTGCATTACGTATGCAGCCCGGTGTTGATATCGCTGCGAGCGCTGCGCAATACCGTGGCGCGCAGGGTATTTTACTGGATGCTTGGGTGCCAGGCGTGCATGGTGGTACTGGAGAACGCTTTGATTGGGCGCAAATACCCAGCAATTTAGCCAAACCGCTCATTTTAGCCGGTGGCTTAAATGCGCATAATGTCACTCAAGCTATACATGAAGTCCAGCCTTGGGCAGTGGACGTCAGTGGCGGTGTTGAAGCGAGTCATGGTGTAAAAGACGCAGATAAAGTGCGCAAATTCTTATATGCTGTGCAGATCAAAAATGCGCAGCAATGTGACGGTTCATTTTAACAAGCCGTCAGTAACCTGATTATTAAACATATTTTCTAGAGGGTGCAGGGCATTGCCACTGACCCCATGCGGAGTAGATAGCTGATGAACAACTGGTTAGTCGATAAACTAATTCCTTCAATTATGCGCTCTGATGCGAGAAAAAGTTCAGTACCTGATGGTGTCTGGCACAAATGCCCATCCTGTGAAGCTGCACTGTATAAGCCTGAACTAGAGAAAAACTTAGAGGTTTGTCCTAAGTGTAATCACCATATGCGTATTAATGCTCGTACGCGTTTGGACATCTTCTTAGATAAAGAAGGCCGCGAAGAGATTGCTGCTGATCTGGAGCCGGTTGACCGTATTAAATTCCGTGACAGCAAAAAATACAAAGACCGCCTGACTGCAGCGCAAAAGCAGACCGGTGAAAAAGATGCACTGATTGCAATGAGCGGTACTCTTGAAGGTATGCCGGTTGTTGCTGCAGCGTTTGAGTTTGCCTTTATGGGTGGTTCAATGGGTGCTGTGGTGGGTGAGCGTTTTGTGCAAGCGGCTAACGTTGCGCTTGAGCAGCGTTGCCCGCTGGTATGCTTCTCTGCTTCAGGCGGTGCACGTATGCAGGAAGCGTTAATCTCGCTGATGCAAATGGCGAAAACTTCTGCAGTGATTGCACGTTTACGTGAAGAAGGTATTCCCTTTGTCTCGGCACTGACTGACCCTGTTTATGGCGGTGTATCAGCCAGTTTGGCGATGTTGGGCGATATCATTGTTGCTGAGCCAAAAGCATTAATTGGTTTTGCGGGTCCACGAGTCATCGAACAGACTGTGCGTGAAAAACTACCAGAAGGTTTCCAGCGCAGCGAGTTCTTACTTGAACATGGTGCGATTGATATGATTATCCCACGTGCAGAATTACGTCCGCGTGTGGCGAGTGTTTTACGTCAGTTAATGAATGTGCCAACAATACCTGAGCTTGAGGGCGAGATTGATCTTGCTATTGAAGCTGCAGTGCTGGAAACCGATGCTGCTGAATCTGCACAAGCACAGGTATAACTGATGACAACGCGCAATCTTGAGCAGTGGCTGAGCTATCTAGAGCAGTTGCACCCCAATGAAATTGATATGGGCTTGGCTCGCGTCCAGGACGTGGCTCAGCGCTTAGGCTTGCCGCGTATTGCTGAAAAAGTTGTGACGGTGACCGGCACCAATGGTAAGGGTTCGACCTGTGCCTTTTTAGCCAGCTTGGTCACACAGCAAAACTTGCAGGTGGGCGTCTACAGCTCACCGCACTTGCTGCATTACAATGAGCGTGTGCGTATTAACGGTCAGGATGTCAGTGATCAGCAGCTCTGTGCTGCCTTTACTGCAGTTGAAGCGGCACGTGGCGATACCAGCTTAACCTATTTTGAAATGGGTACCTTGGCAGCGTTCTGGTTATTTGCTCAGGCAGAGCTGGACGTGGTGATTCTTGAGGTGGGTTTAGGTGGTCGTCTTGATGCAGTGAATATTATTGATGCTGATGTATCAGTGATCACTAATATTGGTATTGATCATAATGATTGGTTGGGCGATACCCGTGAATCTGTGGCTTATGAAAAGTCCGGTATTTTCCGTACTGGACGTACGGCGGTCTGTGGTGATTTGAATCCACCAGAGCCAATCTTGACGACAGCTTCCAGCTTAAACACGCCGCTGTTATTACGTGGGCGTGATTTTGATTTGCAGGTTGATCAGAGCAGTTGGAATTGGCATGGCGTCGATGCTCAAGGCCAAGCCTTGCAGCTCAATGATATTCCACTGCTTAATCTGCCGATTGAAAATGCCGCGCTGGCCTTACAAGTCTATGCTGCACTGGATTTACCTTGGCAGGCCGATGCTCTGCTGCAAGGTTTGCAAAGTGCTCAGATCGTAGGGCGATTGCAAAAAGTGGAGGTGCTCTATCAAGGACGCACATTGCAGTTATTGCTGGATGTGGCGCACAATCCACATGCCGCGCAGTATCTTGCGCAACGACTGCAAACACAGCCCGTTAAGGGGCAGCGTTTAGCGGTACTGGGTATGCTGGATGATAAAGATTTAGCGGGTGTGCTGACATGTATTCAGTCGCAGTTTGCCAGCTGGGCTGTTGCAGCATTACCGTCACCGCGCAGTTGTAAGGCTGAGCAGCTCGAAGGTCAGTTGCAGCACTCTGGCGCATCGGTTATGGCGTATCCATCCATTGCTGCAGCGATTGAAGCGCAGTGCGCGCTAGCCACGGAAGACGATCAGATTGTAATCTTTGGTTCGTTCTTTACGGTTGCTGAAGCATTGAAATGGCTGACTACACGGGCATAATATCGGGCCGCGCTATATCAGTGTGGCTTATTGAATCATTAAATAACAAGGTGAGGGCTTTATGGCTGCTACAGACAGTAAATTGAAACAGCGTATCGTTGGTGCGTTAGTACTGGTGGCTTTAGCTGTGATTTTTGTCCCCATGCTACTTAAAAATGATGAGCCTGTGCGTGATGTCGTGGTGGAAGCGCCCGAGATGCCAGCCATACCTGTTGCTCCAGAGTTTGCTATTGAAACGGTTGATGTGCCTGAGCCAGTGATTGATCCTGCGTATGCTGAGTGGGGTGAAATCATTGAGCCTGAAGATGATGCGTCAGTCATCTTGCCAGTTGAAGTGATTGCCGAGCCTGTGATTATCAAACCTGCACCTGTAGCTCAGCCTGCGGTTGTTGCTCCGAGCAAACCTGCAGTCGCTGCTGCTCCCGCTAAACCTGTGGTCAAGCCTGCAGCTAAAGCAGTCGCGCCGGGTATCGATAAAAACAACTTACCCGTGTCGTGGTCAGTGCAATTAGCCAACCTCACCAATAAAGCCAACGCTGAAGGATTGCGCGATACCTATCGCAAAAAGCAATACAATGCCTATGTGCGCAGTGCTGATGGTACACACCGTGTCTTAATTGGGCCGTTAGTTCGCCAAAGTGAAGCGCAAGCGATGTGCAAAAATTTAAAAAGTCGCGAAGGCCAAGAGTGTTTTGTCGTGCGTTATCAGCCTTAAACACACAATGATGATGAAAAGCGTAACAAGCTCTTATCAGTGTTGATTGGCTCTGTTAAAATGCTGACTTTATACAGCAGGTAATTTATTTGTGTCTTTAAACTGGGTTGATGCAGTTATTCTCGGCATCATTGCGATTTCAGCGCTTATTAGTCTCAAGCGAGGCTTTGTTAAAGAAGCTCTTTCGCTAGTGACTTGGGTGATTGCAGCGATTGTTGCTTGGATGTTTGGTGGCAGCTTAGCGCATCACTTAACGCCTTATATTGATACACCCTCCATACGTGTTATTGCTGCCTGTGCAGTATTATTTGTGACCACGTTAATTGTCGGTGGTTTAGTTAACTTTATCTTGGGGCAATTAATCCATGCCACCGGCTTAACCGGTACAGACCGTTTATTAGGCATGGTATTTGGTGCCGCACGTGGATTATTTTTAGTGGTTGTTTTAGTGGGTCTACTCAGCTTAGCGCCTGTTAATCAGGACAGTTGGTGGCAGCAATCCACTTTGATTCCGCAATTTCTACTGATTGCTGACTGGTCTAAAAATCTAATTTTAGATTTATCCGGTGAGTGGATCTCGACAGCTCAAAGTGTTTAACATTGGTGAGCAAACTCAGCAGTTACAGTTCTTATAACTGTCTTTAATTAGCATGACATAGCAGGGGTCGCGTTACATGTGTGGCATTGTCGGTATTGTCGGAAAATCAAACATTAATCAAGCGCTTTACGATGCGCTTACCGTACTTCAACACCGTGGCCAGGACGCCGCTGGAATGGTGACATCAAAGAATGGACGTTTGTTTCTGCGTAAAGACAATGGCTTAGTGCGTGATGTATTTCGCACTCGTCATATGAAAGAGCTGGTTGGGAATGTGGGTATTGGCCACGTGCGTTACCCCACTGCAGGCAGTTCAAGCAGTGCCGAAGCGCAGCCGTTTTATGTGAACTCGCCGTACGGTATCACCTTGGCGCATAATGGTAACTTAACCAATGCTAAGCAACTGGCTAAAGAAATTTACCAAGCTGATTTACGTCATGTGAATACCAACTCTGACTCTGAAGTGATGCTCAACGTTTTTGCTAATGAGCTGAGCATTCGCGGCAAATTACAGCCCACAGAAG
Source organism: Thiopseudomonas sp. (assembly GCA_035271365.1). Taxonomy (GTDB): domain Bacteria; phylum Pseudomonadota; class Gammaproteobacteria; order Pseudomonadales; family Pseudomonadaceae; genus Denitrificimonas. Next base: position 72,412 of record DATERS010000140.1, on the reverse strand, counting down.
AAGATATATTCGCTGCCGTCAGCCGTGTGCATGAGCGTTGTGAGGGCGGTTATGCTGTCGTCTCAATGGTGACCGGCTACGGTGTATTAGGTTTTCGTGATCCCAATGGTATTCGTCCGATTGTCTTTGGCCAGCGTCACACCGCTGAAGGCGTTGAGTATATGATCGCCTCAGAAAGCGTGGCATTGGATGTACTGGGCTTTACGCTGATCCGTGACCTGGCTCCAGGCGAAGCGGTTTATATCACTGAACAAGGCCAGTTGCACACACGTCAATGTGCGGCGAATCCAGTGCTCAGTCCCTGCATTTTTGAGCATGTGTACTTAGCACGTCCTGACTCCATCATTGATGGTGTTTCGGTGTATAAAGCACGTTTGCGTATGGGTGAAAAACTCGCTGATAAGATTCTGCGCGAACGCCCAAATCATGACATTGATGTAGTGATTCCGATTCCTGATACCAGTCGTACTTCAGCCTTGGAACTCGCTAACCGCATGGGCGTGAAATATCGCGAAGGCTTTGTAAAAAATCGTTATATCGGTCGTACTTTTATTATGCCTGGCCAAGCTGAACGTAAAAAGTCAGTACGCCAAAAACTCAACGCTATTGATCTAGAGTTCCGAGGCAAAAACGTGATGCTGGTGGATGACTCGATTGTACGCGGTACCACCTGTAAGCAAATTATTCAGATGGCCCGTGAAGCCGGAGCAAAAAATGTATATTTCTGCTCTGCAGCACCCGCAGTACGTTATCCAAACGTCTATGGCATCGATATGCCCAGTGTTCATGAACTGATCGCCCACAATCGTACCACTGAGCAGATTGCTGACTTGATTGGTGCAGACTGGTTGGTTTATCAAGATCTTGAAGACTTGATCGACTCGGTCGGCGGTGGGAAAATCAAAATTGATCAATTTGATTGCGCAGTATTTGACGGTGTCTATGTCACTGGTGATATTGATGAAGAGTACTTGCAACGTCTTGAGAGTGAGCGTCGGGATCTTGAAAATACCGAGCAGCACGTGACGCAAGTGACCATCGATCTGCATAATAGCTGATGAAGTGATGCTTTAAACGGTGCCGTTGATGCAACGCACCGCTTAAAGCAATCCTATACTCAAACAATAATGCTCTATTTAGTTAATCTGAAAATATAAGGTACAAGTCATGACGATGGATTGGCAAGCGGGTCGACTCGATAGTGATCTCAGTGATGTAGGCTTTGATACTTTAGCGGTGCGTGCAGGTCAGCATCGCAGCTTTGAATCTGAGCACAGTGAAGCAATTTTCACCACATCCAGCTATGTGTTCCGCAGTGCCGCAGATGCAGCTGAAACCTTTGCCGGTGATCGTGATGGCAACGTATATTCTCGCTACACTAACCCTACTGTACGTACTTTTGAAGAGCGCTTAGCGGCACTAGAAGGCGCAGAAAAGTGCGTAGCTACAGCATCGGGAATGTCTGCGATCTTAGCGACGGTGATGAGCCTATGCAGTATGGGCGATCAGATTCTTGTCTCACGCAGTATTTTTGGTGCCACGGTCAGCTTATTTGATAAGTACTGTGCGCGCTTTGGTATTGAAATCACTTATGTGCAGATTGATGATTTAGCCGCCTGGCAAGCCGCTTGTACTGAAAAAACCAAGCTCTTTTTTATTGAATCCCCCTCCAATCCACTGGCTGAATTGGCGGATATCCGCGCATTAAGTGACATCGCTCACGCTGCCAATGCACTGTTGATGGTGGATAACTGTTTCTGCACACCTGTTTTGCAAAAGCCCTTGGCATTGGGTGCGGATATTGTGATCCATTCTGCCACTAAATATATTGACGGGCAGGGTCGCTGCCTCGGTGGAGCGGTACTGGGTAGCGCTGAGCTGATGAAGGAAGTCGTGGGCTTTTTGCGTACCGCTGGCCCCACCATGAGTCCATTTAATGCTTGGGTGTTTTTAAAAGGTCTCGAGACTTTACGCCTGCGCATGAATGCACATTGCCAAAGCGCTCAGCAGTTAGCGCAGTGGCTTGAGCAGCAGCCTAAAATCAAAAAAGTGTACTATTCCGGTTTGCCCAGCCACCCTCAGCACGAGTTGGCTAAGCAGCAACAAAGTGCATTTGGTGCCGTGGTCAGCTTTGAGGTTGAAGGCGGTAAGGACGCAGCGTGGCGCTTTATTGATGCCACTCGCGTGATTTCTATCACCGCGAACTTAGGTGATACCAAAACCACTATTACTCACCCAGGTACCACCACCCATGGCCGCTTACCTGCTGCAGAGCGTGAAAAAGCAGGCATTCACGATGGTTTGATTCGTGTGGCAGTTGGGTTGGAAGAGATTGCCGATATTCAGGCTGATTTACAGCGTGGACTTGATGCCTTGTAATTGAGCGTCTTGGTTTACTGCAGAACCCGCTATTCAATAGCGGGTTTTTTATTGCTTGTTAAGCCGGTATTGACAGGCTGAGCTTAAGCTTGTTGTAGATTCCGTAAACCCTGCTTATACAGCTGCCACGATAATAGCCCCGCGGCGACATTACCCATCAGTACACCGATATATAAGCCTTGCATCTCAGCCAGTGTGGCGCCGATCCACAGTGCAGGTAAGTAGCAGGCAAATAAGCGTAAGGTTGATATCAGTACCGCGCGCATCGGCATCCCCAGCGCATTAGAGACTGATACCATCAGCATACAAACGCCCAGAGCGGCGTAACTGATGGGCACCCAAAGCATATAGCTCATCAGATAGACCTCTGATTGTTGATCTGGCGCTAAAGCGGGAGCAATCACTCCACGACTGACCATCCAAAATAAACCCACCACAACTTGCAAGCCGATCACAAAACGCACTGCAGTGATCACTAGGCTGTGCACGCGCTCTAATTGCTGTGAGCCCAGTAAACGCCCCACCATCGGCGGTAAAGCCATGGTCAGCGCCAATACAATAACAATAGAGAACAACTCTAAACGGCTGCCTAAAGTCCAGGCAGCAATAGCTGATGTGCCAAACCCAGCGATTAACCGCGTGGCTAATAATGAAGCAGCGCCGGGCATCAATTGACTGAGCATGGCTGGAGCGCTGGTGTTAAATATATCGCGCAAGGCTGGGCCTGTAGGAAGTTTTTTTGGATCAAGCGCCAGCCATTTACGCTTGAAAATTCTTGAGTACATAATCGATGAGCCAATCAGGCAGGCGACAATGGTGGCATAAGCTGCGCCGGGTAGCCCCCAGCCAAAGGTAAAAATAAACAATGGATCCAGCAGCATATTGAGCACGCTGGTAATCACCATCATAAAGCCCGGTAAACGTGTATCGCCATTCGCACGCGAGATGCTATTAGCAAAATATAATAAGGCGGCCATCCACGCACTGGTCAGCCAGGGTAACCAATAGCTCTCGGTAAAGGGCAGTAACTCAGGGCTGGCACCTAGGGCGCTGAGCACAGGCATACGCAGCAGCCAAATCAATGCACATAACAGTAACGACACGCAGCTGCCTGCCAGTACCACCAGCCCACCCATATATTTTGCACGTTCAGGCTTGCCGGCACCGAGCGCGCGTGAAATCAGTGCTGTCGCGGCGATACCAATACCAATTTGGACACCCGTCAGTAGTTGCTGTAGAGGTAAGGAAAACCCCAGAGCAGCCAGTGGTTGCATGCCCAGCATGCTGATGTAGATACTGTCTACCAGCTGGAAACTCATCATGGCAACCACACCAAAGAGCATCGGCCACGTCATGCTAAATAAAGCGTGCGGAAGTGATTGGTCAGCTAAATATTTTTTTTGCATAAGGCTCGTATCAATAGGGTGCGCAAAGCCCGACCCAATCCGCTCAGGTATGGCTGTCTAACTATAGAAAACCTCACCGGATCAGGTGGGGTCATGTTAAAGGTTTTATTGCTTACTATGGTAGCACTCCTATGGCCTTTGTGTGATGCTGCCTGCATAGCGTCTTAGCAATAGAATGAAGAGGAACAATGGTATGAGTCAGCAGCACACAGTGGCTTTTTCTGTATTGGATTTAGCATCACGTAAAGACACCGATCAAGGCCCAGCGCCTGCTTTGCAGCGTTCTTTAGCCTTAGCGCAGCATGTTGAAGCCTTAGGCTTTACCCGTTTCTGGGTGGCTGAACATCACAATATGGATGCCATTGTCAGCTCCGCTACTGCGGTATTAATTGGCTATTTGGCTGCCGGTACACAGAGTATTCGTGTCGGTGCAGGCGGGATTATGCTGCCTAACCACCCTCCGTTAGTGGTTGCTGAGCAGTTTGGTACCCTAGAAGCCTTATATCCGGGGCGTATTGATTTAGGACTGGGCCGTGCACCGGGCACCGATCCTGTGACTGCGCGCGCTTTGCGCAAAGATCGCAGTGGCAGTGCCGATGACTTCCCTGCAGAAGTGGCTGAGCTGCAAGGGTTTTTAGGACCGCGCCGAGCAGGTCAGCAAGTGATCGCTATGCCTGGAGTGGACAGTCATGTCCCCATCTGGTTGTTAGGTTCCAGTCTGTTCAGTGCGCAACTTGCTGCAGAGAAAGGCTTGCCCTATGCCTTTGCTTCACACTTTGCCCCGCGCATGATGATGCAGGCGATTGAGTTGTACCGTCGTCATTTTAAGCCGTCAGCTGTTTTAGCTCAGCCGTATGTGATGCTCGGTGTACCCTTGGTTGCAGCCGATACCGATGAGCATGCTGATTTTTTAGCCACGACCACCTATCAGCGGATTCTAGCTTTGATTCGCGGGAAAAGTATGTTGCTGCGCCCACCGGTCGACAGCATGCGCGGCTTATGGATGCCCAATGAAGAGCACACTGTGAATGAGTTTTTAAGTATGGCGATGATTGGCAGTGCAGAGACCATCAAGCAGAAGATGCAGGTGTTATTGCAACACACTCAAGCCGATGAGCTGATTTTTACCTGTGATTTGTATGAGCATGCTGACCGTTTACGCTCATTTGAGATTCTGGCCGAGTTACAGAGCTCGTCCGTAACGACATCAGTGTAGAGGCAGGCCATGCCTGCGAGCGCGGTCTTTCCAGCAATATAAATTGTTGGTCAACACCGCAGATCGTAGGCATGGCGTTCTCTTGTAAAAGCATTGCGCGTTGCAATCGGCAGTCTAATTAACGCGGTTTCGCCGGTGACTTACTTTTGCCACCTTTGCTTTCGGGTTTTTTTCTTCTGTCAGCACGCAGCTTAGCTTCAGCGGCGGCTTTGGCTTGTTCACGTTTATGCCACTGAGGTTTATCATCAGCTGCACCTGTAGCGCGCGGCGGTAAGCCGGTGTGCTGAGTCAGCAGAGGACGTGCCGCTTTCTCGCCTTTAGTTGGGGTCGAGTTTTTACGGCGCGCACTGCGGTAGTCATCAGACTGTGGCTGATAGGCAGAAATTAGATGCTGTTTACCCTCACCAATTAAATCAGTGCGACCCATACGGATCAGTGCTGCATGAATCTGCGACCATGATTTTGGATCGTGATAGCGTAAGAAAGCTTTATGCAAACGACGTTGCTCTTCGCTTTTCACGATTTCCATGGCTGGGCTTTTATAGGTGACTTTACGCAGCGGGTTTTTACCTGAGTGGTACATCGCTGTTGCTGTCGCCATCGGTGAAGGGTAAAAGGCCTGCACTTGGTCAGCGCGGAAGTTATTGCTTTTCAGCCAGAGCGCTAAGTTGAGCATATCTTTATCAGTGGTACCTGGGTGCGCAGCGATAAAGTAGGGGATCAAATACTGCTCTTTGCCCGCTTCTTTAGAAAAACGTTCAAACATTTTGCGAAAACGCTCGTAGCTGCCAATGCCGGGCTTCATCATATGATCCAGCGGGCCTTCCTCGGTGTGCTCAGGAGCGATTTTTAAGTAGCCACCGACGTGGTGAGTGACCAGCTCGCGCACATACTCAGGGGATTCCACCGCCAAGTCATAGCGCAGGCCTGAGGCAATCAACACTTTTTTCACGCCGGGTAGAGCGCGCGCTTTGCGGTACAGCTCAATCAAAGAACTGTGGTCGGTGTTCAGGTTTGGACAAATGCCTGGGAATACGCAGGATGGCTTACGGCACGCCGTTTCAATTTCCTTGGTCTTACAGGCTAAGCGGTACATATTCGCCGTTGGCCCACCAAGGTCAGAGACCACGCCGGTAAAGCCCGGAACTTTGTCACGCATATCTTCAATTTCTTGCAGAATCGATTCATGCGAGCGGTTCTGAATAATGCGGCCTTCGTGCTCAGTAATTGAGCAGAAGGTACAGCCGCCAAAACAGCCGCGCATAATATTGACTGAGAAACGAATGGTTTCGTAGGCAGGGATTTTTTCCTTGCCGTACTTAGGGTGTGGTACACGTGCATAGGGCAGGCCAAACACATAGTCCATTTCATCTGTAGTCAATGGAATCGGTGGTGGATTGAGCCAGATGTCTTGGTTCTCATGACGCTGAACAATAGCGCGCGCATTACCCGGGTTGGTTTCTAAGTGCAGCACACGGTTAGCGTGGGCATAGAGCACGGGGTCGTTGCGTACTTTTTCAAAGGACGGAATCCGAATCACCGTGCGTTCACGTGTCAGCAGAGGGTGGTCCATCAGCTGCACCACTTGCACATCGTTGTGCTCTGGCGTTTGACCGGCTTGCTGCTCAACGGCACAGGCTTCGGTGTCCTGCGTATTCACATAGGGGTTGATAATGCGATCAACGCGGCCTGGACGGTCAATACGAGTGGAGTCCAACTCAAACCAGTCCGTAGGCGTATTGCGACGAATAAAGGCCGTACCGCGGATATCATCAATATCAGTAATTGACTCGCCCCGCGAGAGACGTTGCGCCACTTCAACGATGGCGCGCTCAGCATTACCGTACAGCAGAATATCGGCAGTCGCGTCCATCAGAATCGAGCGGCGTACGCTGTCTTGCCAGTAGTCGTAGTGAGCAATACGGCGCAACGACGCTTCAATGCCACCTAAGACAATAGGTACGTGACTGTAAGCTTCTTTACAGCGCTGGCTATACACTAAGCTGGCACGGTCAGGACGTTTACCTGCTTGACCACCCGCAGTATAAGCGTCGTCAGAACGCATTTTGCGATCAGCGGTGTAGCGGTTAATCATCGAGTCCATATTGCCGGCGGCAACACCGAAGAATAGATTTGGCTCGCCCAACTGCATAAAGTCGTCTTTTTCGCGCCAATCAGGTTGGCTGATAATACCCACGCGGAAACCTTGGGCTTCCAACACGCGACCAATCACCGCCATACCAAATGAAGGGTGGTCGACGTAAGCGTCTCCGGTCACAATAATGACATCGCAAGAATCCCAGCCTAGCTGATCCATTTCTTCGCGAGACGTCGGTAAAAAAGGAGCGGGACCAAAGCATTCCGCCCAGTATTTGGGGTAGTCGTATAAAATTTTAGCAGCGTGCATGAAAATGACCTATATCAAGATCGGCGAAATATAGCATAAATAAGCTAAATAGAGACAGTGTCTCTGCATGTGGGAGTAGATTCTCTGCATGTGATAAGGTGCGTGCGCATTGAACGCATAAGAGGGTTCGTTCAATGGAGATAAAGGTGTTGGACTGCTAAGACCCGTCACGGCTAAAACGGTCATTATGACTGACAGTTTAGTGTTTCTGGGCGCTCAATATACGCTTGATACACACATGGAGGACTGATTATGAATACTCAGCAGCGTGCGCAGGCGCGTGATAAAGCTATGCGTAATACCAGTGTTGTGGGGGCAATAGTCAACTTAGTATTGACGATTGCTAAAGTTTTTTTTGGAATTGTTGGCCAATCGCACGCTTTAATTGCCGATGGGATTCACTCGTTAGCCGATTTAAGCACGGACTTAATGGTCTGGTTTGCCGCCAAATACAGTAATCAACCGGCAGATAAAGAGCACCCTTATGGGCATGCTCGAATTGAAACAGCATTTACTGTTGGTTTAGGTGTGGTGTTAATCGCGACGGCAATTGGTATCGTCGTTGACTCATCGCAGCGCTTGCTTAATCCTGAACTCATCTTGCAACCTACACCGATTGTACTACTGATTGCTTTCATTTCTATTGTTGCTAATGAAGGTCTTTATCAGTACACCATGCGCGCGGCCCATACGTTTAACTCCAACTTACTGCGCGCCAATGCTTGGCATCACCGCTCAGATGCGATTTCATCCATTGTGGTGTTGATCGGTGTCGCGGGCAGTCTAGTCGGTTTTCCTTACCTTGATGCTTTTGCCGCCTTAGGTGTGGCAATTATGATCGGTAAAATTGGTTGGGATCAAGCTTGGTCATCCATTCGCGAGCTGGTGGATACCGGTATGGAGCCTAAAACCAGTGCCGCGATTGAGCGTATTATCGAAAATATCGAAGGCGTGCAGGGTGTGCATATGCTGCGCAGTCGCCGGATGGGTGGCAGCTATCTGATTGATGTGCATATCGAAGTGGATGAGCGTTTAAGCGTGTCAGAAGGGCATAAAATTGCCGAATATGTGCGCTTGAAGTTAATTGAATCAGATAAAGATATCAGTAATGCCTTGGTGCATATTGATCCTGAAGATGATTCATTAGACTTGCTCTGTCGAGGCTTGCCATTGCGACGTGAGGTCTTGGCGGATTTGCGCAAAGCCTGGGATGGGGAAGTGGATGCAGCTGATTGTGCTTCAGTCACGTTGCATTATCTAAGCGGTAAAGTGCATGTGGATTTAGTGCGGCAGATGAGTGAAGCAGATGAAACTGCACACAACTTATGCCTGCGTCTAAAAGACAAGGCACAAGCGCTCGATTATATCGGTCAAGTGCGTATTTATTATCAGTTCCCAGAGCTCAATTAATCTTGACGTATATAGCGCTGTAGCTTTCTGCTGCAGTGCTATGCACCTCTTCAATCTCTCCCGCAAAGATCACTTATGACAGTCACTGTACGCAGACACACTCCGACCCGTTTTGGCGGCATCATGATTATTGCCGGTACCGCGATTGGTGCCGGTATGCTGGCCAATCCAACCGCAACTTCAGGTGTGTGGTTTCTCGGCTCAGTGGTGGTGCTGTTGTATGTGTGGCTGTGTATGTACCTGTCAGGTTTGATGCTACTGGAAGCTACATTGCATTTTCCTCAAGGTGCCAGCTTTCATACCGTGGTGCGAGGCTTACTGGGCCCAGTTTGGAGTGTGCTCACCGGCTTAGCTGTGACTTTTGTGCTGTACTCGCTGACCTATGCGTATATTTTTGTTGGCGGTGGACTGACGCAAAACAGTTTAATCAATATCAGCTCTTGGTTCACCGATCAGCCTCTGCAGATCTCCCGAGAATGGTCTTCAGTGGTGTTTTTACTGGTACTGGCCACTTCGGTTTGGATCTCTACCAAGGTCGTGGATCGCTTTGCTACCATTTTAATGGCGGGCATGTTGGTCAGTTTCTTTCTCTCGACCGGATCGCTGCTGCACAGTGTCACGCCCATAGTGTTGTTTGATAGCCATGCAACTGCTGAGCAAAGCTATTGGCGTTATGCGTGGGCGGCTTTGCCGGTGTGTTTGGCATCTTTTGGTTTTCACGGCAATGTGCCCAGCTTGGTCAGTTATTACAATAAGCAGGCTCAGCCCGTGGCACGCAGTATTTTATGGGGCTCACTGTTAGCTTTGGCGATGTATCTGCTGTGGCAATTAGCCGTGCAAGGCAACTTACCACGCAGTGAGTTTGCGCCAGTGATTGAAGCCGATGGCGATGTGAGCGCCTTGCTTGCTGCATTAAACACCTATGTCAGCACTGATGCGGTGGCGCGGTTTTTAAATGCCTTTGCTTTTATGGCGATTGCCAGCTCGTTTTTAGGTGTGACCTTGGGGCTGTTTGATTATCTGCGTGATTTGTTTGGCTTTGCGGATACCGCCTTGGGTCGCTTAAAAACAGCGGCTGTGACTTTTTTACCACCGCTGATCGCTTGCTTGCTGTTCCCCACCGGTTTTGTCAAAGTGATGGGTTATGTTGGCTTAATGGCGGCGATTTGGGCGGCGCTGATCCCTGCGTTACTGGTGCGCGCTTCACGCAAACGTTATAGCCAAGCTGCGTATCAGGTACGCGGTGGGGCTTGGTTGATTGGCTTTGTCATGATCTTTGCGCTGACTGTATTTTGTGTGCAAATCTTATTGCTGATGAACTGGCTGCCCTTATTTAAGGGCTAAGCCAGTTATGGGTCTAACTTACTTATTCTTAGGGCAGTTTTTAGCTTTACGGTAACCGGCTTTAATGGCTTCAGCTTCGCTGCTGAAGGTTACGATATTGCTGGGTTTGCTTGCGTTATAGCCAGGGCAGTTATCTAGGTGATAGATCTTGCTGTTGGTGTTGCCGCGAATGGGCAGTACGCCTGCTTTAGTTTTCTGCTGTGCTGGCGCTTTTTTACTTGTTGCTGGTACAGCGCTAACAACACCGGCCGCGCTATTGCGATGGCCTAAGCTCCACGTGCTGGTGCCGGTCACAAAACCATTACTGTGGCCCATAATCTTAGCAATACGACGATCACGCTCGCGCTCCCAAGCACTGACCGGAAATTGCTTATCCCAGGCCATAAAGAGACGCTGCTGTTGCTCGCTCATGCTTAAATTATAGCGGTCATGGTTAGCTTACCTGTAATGGTACCAAAACAGGCTATAAGCCCTATAAATCAATATGTTTGTTTTAGTATAAATACCAAAACATGTACTAAAACATTAATACAGTTGTTGGCTCATAAAAGCGATACGTAGGTAAAAAGTCTATATTATTTACCCCGATAAAAAGCGAAGAGACCAAGCAGCTTAGCTAAGATTTATTTCACAAAAAAACGAACATATCATTACTATTTAGATTGCTGCGCTGATGTATGATTTTAAAACCTTGAAACGAGCTATATTTTAATATCAGATCTGTCTGGTAGTAACTCAGAAGGTTCGCATGTAAGCACATCTGCAATAACATAAAGCTTTTCAATCGTTATATTCACTTCTCCACGCTCAATACGCCCCATATAACTGCGGTCAATGCCGCATGCAAACGCAAAAGCATCCTGAGAAAAATTATTAGTTTTTCTCAGTGCACGAATTCTTATTCCTACAGCTTTAGCCAACTGCACAATGCGCGCCTCACATATTACTGAAGCGCAATATTCTGTGTTTGCGGACGCACAGACCACGGACTATAATCCGTGTTTGATTGTTCAATAGCCGCAGGTACATAGATGCAGTTGGTAATGCTAACCGATGACAAACAGTCCACTCGCATCTGCGAAGATTATTGGCAGCAAAATGAGGATGGAAAGTTCACTCTAAAAGTACAAGAGATAGCAATCAGCCATGGAATGAAACCTCACCTACTTAGCAACTACGTTAAGCAGCATGCCTACGTCTGGCTAGCAACAGTTTGTTGTATGCGCTGTGAGGAGCCGTATCGCTTTGAAACTCGTGGACAATATCAAGAGCGGAATCGATACAAAAGGACTGTCTGCACGGACTGTAGGAAGGTTGAGCGCCAATCTATTGCAGATGCAAAGAGATCCTTGCTTGTCAAAATGCGGCAGTCAGCAGAAAGTAAGACCGTAGACTTAACAGCGCTAGGTCTGAAAGGTACGGTCTACTTGCTTGCTACGATTCAAGCCTTAGGTACAGAGAATTTTAGTAGCATTGAGCCACTCTACGATTATCCAGCATGTACTTTGTCTCCTGATTTTGCCTATGACCAGAAAATCATTCGATACTTGTTGGATAAACATCTACTACTGATAAGTCTAAATACTCGGCAAGAGGCTGTAGAGCTTCACGATAATGAGTTGGGTAGCATAAGCTTAGGTGTGTCTACGTTTGATCTCGCTTTAAGCCAATGTCAGATTACTGAGTTGATTAATGAGTTTCGTGAGTCAAAGGCTATACATAACATCAGGCAAACGCCCGAATTTATAGAGCTATGCAAAGAAATTCAGCTGAATGAGTGCCTTGGCTTTCTAAAAGCTATGTTGGTGGACCATAAATTAAGCCTAGTACCGGGTGCTAAAACCAAGCAAGTCCTCACTCAATGTCTGGACAAATTCAGCGTAGCTCAGACCTACAATTTTATCTGGCGTGCCGCTACGAATGCAGCAGCCTATTACATGCGAAGCAATATTTCTAAAAAACAAGCTGCAAACTCAGTTGTAGGCGCTATATCAAGGTACATGGAGCAATCCTTAGCTAATGGCTGGAACGTGAAATCGTTCGAAAGAAATTACAGCTTTCCCCAGTCTTCTTTGAGCCGCATTGTCTTCAATACTATATTGGGTACAGATGATGGTGGTTTTAAACAACCACTACATGAGCTGATTGAACCAGAAAACTCTAGTACTTGGTTAGCTAGATAAAAGCAGTTTAAAAGTGATCGCTGCACGGGTAACGCAAGACCCCCAGCAACTCTAAAATAGATCCTGTTGCGGCTTAGGCAAGGAAGGTGTTATTTCGACAATGAAAGCTTCTCTTTGTAACTTTAGAAAGCGTCTTACCCTTACTGTGTATGGCTCTTATCGAATTCGTGACATGTTACGGTAGCAGTAGCGTAACATGTCACGCTTCTGCTATTTCCACAGAACCAGCGGAATAATCCGGCACTTAAAACAAGTATGCACTTAAAACTCTTCCTTGCAGAAATAAACGCAATACTGGATACTGTTCAAATATACAGTTAACTGTTTTGCGAGGCTGTAATGCGTGTTTCTCTCATTGCCAAAAGCTACGATGCTGGCTATCTAAACGAACAGAAATTAACGATTCCATTGTTCCTGGAGCGTGTATCCGCAGGGTTTCCATCGCCAGCGCAGGATTACATTGAGCAAACGTTGGACTTAAATGAGCTATGCATTAAGCACCCTGCGGCTACGTTTTTCGTTCGTGTCGAAGGTGACTCAATGCGTGAGGCTGGAATTTATCCAGGCGATATTTTGGTGGTTGACCGATCCATACAAGCTGAACATGGCGATATCGTGATTGCAGGCTTGCATGGGGAGTTTACGGTAAAAGAGCTGGAGCTTAGACCTAGTGTGCGCTTAGTACCGCGCAACAAAGCTTATCAGCCAATAGATATTCCAGAAGGCTGTGATGTTGATATTTTCGGCGTGGTAACCAACGTGATACGACACATGCGTCGCAATTCTTCATCAAAAACATGAGTACTATATTTGCTCTAGTTGATTGCAATAATTTCTATGCAAGCTGCGAAAAGCTATTTCGCCCTGACCTTAAAGACATCCCGATTTTAGTTCTTTCAAACAATGATGGTTGCGTTGTCGCACGCTCAAAAGAAGCAAAGGTGCTTGGTATCAAAATGGGTGTGCCTGTATTCCAGATTCAGGATCAAATAAGACAACACAACATACAAATTTTTTCATCCAATTACGCTTTGTATGCTGACCTTAGCAGCCGTGTGATGCATACATTAGAAAGTATGGCTCCGCGTGTTGAGGTCTACTCGATTGATGAAGCCTTTTTAGACCTCACCGGCTTAGGGTCAACTGTTTCATTACTTCAACACGGGCAGAACATCAAATCAATCATAGGGCAGTGGACTGGTATTGGTGTTTGCGTTGGCATCGCTCCGACTAAGACATTAGGGAAGCTCGCTAATCATGCTGCAAAGAAGTATCCCGCTACGGGTGGTGTGGTTGACCTTACGGATCCTAATCGACAGCAACGACTATTAAGCATTACACCAGTGAGTGATGTTTGGGGTGTTGGCAGAAAGCTCACCAAGCGACTTCAGTGTCTCGGTATCAACACTGCGCTTGAGCTTGCAGATTGCTCTCCTGTAAAAATCCGTAATCTGTTTTCTATAGTGCTTGAACGAACCGTACTTGAACTTAACGGCGAATCTTGTCTTGAGTTGGAAGAGATACCTCCAACTAAACAGCAAATCATGTGTAGTCGTTCTTTCGGTACAAAGATCACTGATGTCGAGCAGATGTGCGAAGCCATTTCTCAATACACAGCTCGCGCATGTGAAAAGCTACGTCAAGAAAAACAGCAAGCAAAGGTTCTGACCGTGTTTATACAGACTAGTCCTTTTAAATCAGGCCAAGAGGCTTACAGTAACTCGGCTACAGGTGAGTTGATCCTGCCAAGCGATGACACGAGAGACTTAAATGAGCTTGCTATGCAGTTGTTAAAACGCATTTGGCGTGAAGGGTATAGCTACAACAAAGGTGGCGTCATGCTCTCCGACTTCTATGGCCCAAACTCATATCAACCTGAGCTGTTTGATGAGGTCAGTAAGCGTCCTAACAGTAAGAATCTTATGGCCGTGCTTGATGAAATCAATCTGAGCGGACTTGGCCGTGTTTTTCTAGCCCGGCAGGGCATGAATAGCGCTTGGAGCATGAAGCGTGATCACTTGTCCCCAGCGTACACAACACGCTGGGCAGACCTACCTAAAGTACGCTGAATAGCAACACCTCCATCAAGATCACTTTAGGACGGCTCACATAGAGTTAAATAGGAATTAATAATGTTTTCCCGCTTCATTAAATCAAATTTCATAGTTTTATCATTAGCGCTGTTTTTTTCTTCGACTGTATTTGGAGCAGCCCCAACAACTTTTTCGCAAGCCAAGAGTGCACTGAAAAAACAAATCTACTTTGACCAAAATAAGAATGGTGCGCTAGGAACATTGTACTGTGGCTGCGATTGGGAGTGGGTGGGGCGCTCAGGGGGGCGTGTTGATCATAATTCCTGTGGTTACAAAGTTAGAGCGCAACAAACTAGAGCTGAGCGGACAGAGTGGGAGCATATAGTCGTTGCTTCGTCCCTTGGCAGACAGCTTCAATGCTGGCAAAACGGTGGGCGCAAGAACTGCCAATCTACAAGTCCGCAGTTTAATGAAATGGAAGCAAACCTGTTTAACCTCTCACCGGTCATTGGCGAGGTTAACGGCGATAGATCAAATTACAATATGGGTATTGTATCTAATGCTAAAGATGGCATGTATGGACATTGCCAGAGTAAGACAGACTTCAAGCAAAGGGTCTTTGAGCCTCGTGACGAAGTAAAGGGGATTGTAGCTCGCACTTACTTCTATATGTATGACCGTTATCCGAACCTGAAAATGAGCAAGCAGCAACAAAAGCTGTTTATGGCTTGGGGAAAACAGTTTCCAGTGACAGGCTGGGAGCGAGAGCGTGAGCGTCGCATCTCTAAAATAATGGGGCATCGTAATGATTTTGTTACTGGCGAACAAACTTGGACTTTAGGTTATAAAGGTCGAGGTGGCGGCTTAGTAAAAGCTGCTGGGCTGGGTGAAATGGGTACGACTCAACCCGGAACAAACGCAGCTAACCACGCGTTCATCATTCATGGCAATAAAAGAAGCCGCATTTACCACCTGTCAATCTGTCCAAGTTACAACGCTATGAAGGCGAGTAATATAGTTGAGTTTAAAAGTGAGAAAGAAGCACAAGGGTCAGGCTATAGGAAGGCAGGAAATTGTCCATAAAATTGCAGGCTAAAAATTCGTTGCTATAGTTAAGCATGACACGGATTTTTAACTATCAAGGAGTTACACATGCTTATTTTGACAAGACGTATTGGCGAAACACTCAATATTGGTGATGACGTGACGGTGACAGTGTTGGGGGTAACGGGTAGTCAGATACACATTGGGATAGATGCCCCAAAAGATATTGCTGTGCATCGTGAAGAAATATATGAGCGTATTCATAAAGAAAAAGTACATGAGAAATCAGAGCAAGAGCAATTTGGTCTTTAGCTATATAAGGTGGACGATTCTTTCTGAACATGAACATGAACATGAACATGAATATGCTGATGAGTGATAAAGCCTGACTTCCCCAGTCACTCCTTTCCCGCTATGCTCAATCCCATTTCTACCTGCAAACAGCCACCTGCTTAGCACTCGCTGATTCTCTAGCTTGGAGCTGAGTGTGTTGCTGTTTGATCTGTCACACATGGAACCCAATCAATGAGCCAACAAGTCACCCTGCAACAACTCGAATCGTTTTTATGGGAAGCCGCTGATATTTTGCGCGGCAACATGGATGCCTCTGAATTTAAAGACTACATTTTCGGCATGATGTTCTTAAAGCGTTTATCCGATGCGTTTGATGAAGCCAAAGAAGGTGTGGTGCGGTATTACGTCGGTACCGGTAAGACTGAAGCGCAAGCGCTTGAGCTGGCCGACGATGAAGATGAGTACGACAAGACCTTCTATATCCCGCCCGTTGCACGTTGGGATGCGATTAAAGACCTGAAGCACGATATTGGTGCTGAGCTGAACAAGGCCACTGAAGCTATCGAGGAGTTCAATGACTCGCTGGAAGGTGTGCTGGTCTCCATCGACTTCAATATCAAAAACAAACTCTCTGATAAAAAGCTGCGTGATCTGCTCAGTCACTTCAGCCGTTACCGTTTGCGTAACAGTGACTTTGAGCGTCCTGACTTATTGGGTACCGCTTACGAATATCTGATTAAGATGTTTGCCGACAGCGCCGGTAAAAAAGGCGGTGAGTTTTACACCCCGTCAGAAGTGGTTGAGTTATTGGTGTCCTTACTTAAGCCGCAAGCCGGTATGCGTATCTATGACCCCACCGCAGGTTCGGGCGGTATGTTGGTGCAGACCCGCAACTACCTTGAGCGTCATGGTGAAAACCCATCGAACTTGTCTCTGTTCGGCCAAGAGATGAACCTCAATACTTGGGCCATCTGCAAGATGAATATGTTCTTGCACGGTGTCTACAGCGCTGATATTCGCAAAGGCGATACGCTGGGCAATCCGCAGCACACCCAAGGTGGTGAGCTGATGACTTTTGACCGTGTGATCGCTAACCCACCGTTCAGTCTGAAAAAATGGGGTAAAGAAGAAGCTGATGCTGATTCTTACGGACGCTTCCCCTATGGCACGCCACCGAAAGACTCTGGCGACTTAGCCTTTGTCCAGCACATGATCGCCAGCCTTAACGCTGAAGGCATGGCCGGTGTAGTGATGCCGCATGGTGTGCTGTTCCGTGGCTCCAGTGAAAAAGCCATTCGTCAGGGCATTCTTAACGATGATTTGCTGGAAGCAGTGATTGGCCTGCCTGCTGGTCTGTTCTACGGCACAGGTATTCCGGCCTCTTTGTTAATCATCAACAAAACCAAGCCAGCCGCGCGCAAAGACAAGGTGCTGTTTATCAATGGCGAGCTTGAATACGAAGAAGGCAAAAACCAGAACGTCTTGCGCCCGCAAGATATTGCCAAGATCGTGCAGACCTTTGATGACTTCACCGAGATCAAACGCTACTCAAAAGTCGTGACCTTGGCTGAGATTACTGAGAACGACTACAACCTCAATATCCGCCGCTACGCCGACACCAGCCCACCGCCGGAAATCTTTGATGTGCGCGCTATTTTGCATGGTGGCATTCCGGTGCGTGAAGTGGAAAGTGAGTATATCCGTGAAGAAATACTGGAAGGCTTTGATGTCAGTACCGTGTTTGTAAAGCGTGATGCAGAGTCTTTAGCGGCTGAACAGTATTACGATTTTAAAGCTGAAATCGACAGCAAAGAAAAGATTCGTGAAGTGGTCGGCGCAGAGCATGCCGCCGTTATCGAGCAGCTAGAACGCTGGTGGGATAAGTACCGTGTGTCGCTGAAAGAACTGGATGTGCAGGTGGCTGAAGCTGAGGAAGTGATGAAAGGTTTTTTGGCGGAGCTGGGGTATGAGTAATCCAATTCCCGAAGGGTGGTCCATGCTTGAAATGAGCGAGATTATTACCCAGTTTCAAAATGGCAATGCATTTAGCGCAAAAGGTTATGCGCCTGAAGGTATACCTATTGTTTCCATGGGTAGTATTCAGCTTGATGGGATTTTTAAGAAAGACAATAAAAAAATAAAATACTGGAATAGTGCCGACCGAGAAAAACTATTACGTTACATTGTTAAGCCTCAAGATTTAATAATGGCAATGACCGACGTTACCCCAACAATGGAACTGATCGGGAGGGCTTGTATTGTCAATGCTGATAGAGAGTACCTTTTAAATCAGCGGGTTGGCCTAATTAAAGTTGATGAAGAAAGGGTGTCCAAATACTTTTTAGCCTACTTATCTAACTACGATGACTGGCGTTCCTATTGCATGGGTGCAAGTGGATTAGGTGCTCAAGCTAATCTAGGTACGGCTCAAATTCTGGATGGCATTGTTTTACTTCCACCACTCCCCGAGCAACAAAAAATTGCCAGCATCCTGTCATCTGTCGATAATGTGATCGAAAAAACACGCGCACAGATCGACAAGCTGAAAGACCTAAAAACCGGCATGATGCAGGAGTTATTGACCAAAGGGATTGGGCATACTGAGTTCAAGGATTCGCCAGTGGGCCGGATACCTGCCGCTTGGGGTTGTAAAAAATTAGATCAATTAGCTGCCTTTGTAACAAGTGGCTCTCGTGGTTGGGCGCAGTACTATTCAGATGCTGGCCCGATATTTATCCGTATTGGAAATCTAACTAGAGAGCACATCAACCTGAGATTTAATGACACTGTACATGTTTGTCCACCAGACTCTGCAGAAGGAAAGCGTACACAGGTACAGCTTGGTGATGTACTGATCTCTATTACAGCTGATCTAGGTGTCATAGGGGTAGTAAATGAGTCTATTGGTGAAGCTTACGTTAATCAGCATATTTCACTTGTTAGACTACGAGATCCAAGTGAGGCTAGGTGGATAGGTCACTTTTTAGCATTTGAAAACACCCAAAAACAATTTACTGCTAATAACGACTCTGGTGCCAAAGCTGGGCTTAATCTGCCAGCTATTCGCAACACGCTTGTTGCTATGCCTGCAAAAAATGAAAGAGATAAAATAGTTGAAACGCTAGATAGCATAGATACAGATATTGTTATGAAACGCACTATGCTGGACCGTATTTCAAGTGTCAAAAAAGCCATAATGCAAGACCTGCTCACCGGCAAGGTGCGCGTCAAACCAAGTGACTCATAAATCATGATAAATGTCTGATCTGTAGCCTTACTTGTTAAACAAGCGAGTACGTGACAAAAAACACAGATGATGTAAAGGCAGACTTGCAGGCATCCAGGCTCGATAAAAATTACCGAGCAGGATGCCTATTAGTGGAAATAACGTATTTTATAAGACTGCTAAATTATCGATGAATTCGATCTGTCAGGAAGTGAAGGCCAAGCAGCGTGGTAGTTAAAAGGTTTATCGTGAAAAAAAGATACCCGAAAACAAAGCACCATTTCAATAGCACGCCCCACCATTTTAACTGTAACAGGGCTAAGTTTGGCACAAGCAATGAAGACACTGCTCCTGCAAAGTAAAGTGCAAGTCCCATAAATGCTAAGTAACCAAATAAATAGCTTAAAAATCGTCTGCGGCTTAATTCTGATCGTTTAGCAACCCCTTTGCGCTTCACAGAAAGCGTAACAGGCTCACCTTTGATTAGCTCATCCATGCTATCCCTAGGAAAGGTTGCAACGGCAGCTAACGCAGCAATATAAAACCCTGTCAGCATCTTGATTAAATCAGTGATGATAAATACCAAACCGTGGTCGCCAAATAGCTTAATTGGTTTTGGAGCCACTAAAATGAAGCCAACACACAAAGCTGTTAATAAAAGAGGAATGTACCAGTCAAACCACGCTTTGACCGGGTGCCTAATTCGTAAATAGGCGACAGGTGTAAATAGCTGCCCTAATATACCCATAACCCACCTATGATTTATTAGTGAGCAATTCAGACATTCCACTAACAATACTTGTAACCAACTTTTTGCTGCACTGCTCTAGTACTTCGTCAGCAAGGACTGTTTCGCTCCTCAATACGAGGGCATCTACAATATCACTTTCAGCACCATTCATCGTAGCTGTTTTTTGCTTGCCTGCAGGGTGCTTATAGCGAAATTTAATATCATTGTACGCATCTTTTTTAACCAGTTTTTTTATTTTAGGCCACAGCTCACGTATACTTACTCCTTTGTCTG
The DNA here is from genome assembly GCA_035271365.1 of Thiopseudomonas sp. Taxonomy (GTDB): domain Bacteria; phylum Pseudomonadota; class Gammaproteobacteria; order Pseudomonadales; family Pseudomonadaceae; genus Denitrificimonas. The sequence goes on along the minus strand of DATERS010000140.1, from coordinate 52,446 downwards.
GCACTAACTTTAGTAGCCGACTAGACTCAACATAAAAACCTTCTTCATCAATCTTTGACGAGCCTTTAGAAAACTTTACTAGCTCTATTGACTGAATTACACAACCGTTTTCAATTTCTTCAGTAAGGTTTTTAGATGGCGTCCCCAGTAATTCAGCAGCTGGGTAGTATTTTTTCAGAGCGTTATTCGCATCAGGATCTTTGTACTCAAAAACTCCTTGGGATACTTCTTTCAGTTCTGAGCGAATGAAATCCGATAGGCGAGAGCGTCCTAACCCCGGAATTTCTTCCAACAAGAATTGATATAGCAAGCCTTCTGGATCATGCGCTTTTAAAGAAATTAATGCATGAGCAGATACAGCAATTCCTTCACCTTCCAGCTTTGGTTCTACCCTTAGCTCTCCCGTCTTAAGGTGACTAAACGCAGGGTCTGTTACGTTCTGGTCTGTATACTGAAATAGTAGAGCTAACATGTGTTTCTTTTTATCATGCCGGACATCGACTACGCGGATGGCTGCTGTTTCTTTGTTAATAAGTTTTACAGCTTCTTTTGACTTAATGCGTTTTTCCCAAAGTGGTAGCAAATCATTCAGATTGATCTTTGGAGCTTCCTCGGGTGTGCTCTTTAGGTACAGTTCGTGAAATTGCACCCAGCGTTTCCATGGATCTAGCATTAGCTACTGCCTTTTAAAGTTTAGATTACAAATCGTATGAAAATTGATACCTTCGAGCTAGTAATAGGCGGGTATTAATTTTCTATAAGATTATCAACTTATTGGCTTGTACGCATCGAGCCTATAACGAATTCCATCCTTAAGTGTAGAGTACCTATAGTGAAACCTTTTGGCTGGGCTGAGCGAGATGTCCATTACGGGCAAAACAAAACGGATTAACAAGCGAGCGGTATGATGTTTCAGGATGAAGAGTTAAAGGTAGAACAACCCGCCATTGAGCAACTTATAAAGCTCGGTTGGGAATATGTGCCTGGAGCCAGTCTTGCACCGCTAGCTGCTGGTACAGGTTCACAAAAAGCCGAGCGCGATTACTACCGCGAGGTGGTTTTGGTGGGTCGCCTTGAGTCTGCTTTGCGTAAGCTGAACCCGTGGATCAGTGACGAAAATCTACGCAAGGTGATGCGTGAGATCACTCACCCGCATCATGCAGCATTGATGGAGTACAACCATTCCATTTACGAGATGCTGGCAAATTATCTCTCGGTGGAGCAGGACTTAGGCAAGGGTCGCAAAGGACAAACCGTCAAGATTATCGACTTTGAAAATCCGGAAAATAATGATTTTCTCTGTACCAATCAGTTCAAGATTGAAGGCGCTAACCAGAATATAATTCCTGATATCGTTTGCTTCGTGAATGGCTTGCCGTTGGCAGTGATTGAGTGCAAATCCCCTTATAAGGCCGATGCGATTGCAGAAGGCATTGACCAATTGCGCCGTTATGCCAATCTGCGTGAGCCTGCCAGTGATGAAGGTGCAGAAAAGTTATTTTGGTACAACCAACTGATGGTCAGTACCTGCCGCGATCAAGCTAGAGTTGGCACCATCAGTTCCACCGCTCAGTATTATAGTGATTGGAAAGATGCCTATCCGCACACCGATGCCGATATTCATAATTTACTGGCACAACCTTTACCAACCGCTAACGGCAACCCTGTTGCGCTGTCTGATGTGCCATCACCGGCGTATTTAGCTCAAGCTCAGCAGATTGCTAACGGTTCAACACAGCCTACTGAAATCAATCCACAGCAGCGTTTGCTGGCCGGTATGTTTAATCGGGCAGGCTTTCTCGATCTGATTCAAAACTTCACTATTTTTGAGCCGGTCGATGGCCGCTTAATCAAGAAGATTGCCCGCTATCAACAGTACCGTGCGGTGAATAAGGTTATCGAGCGGCTTAAGTCGGGTGCTGACCGTAAAGAGAAGTCTGGGATTATCTGGCATACCCAAGGTTCAGGTAAGTCGCTGACTATGGTGATGCTGGCGGTTAAGATGCGTCGTGATCCAGAATTACAGCAGTACAAGCTGGTCTTTGTTACTGACCGGACTCAGCTGGACTCACAGCTGTCGAATATTTTCCGCGCCGCGCAAAACGAAACCATCTATAACGCTGGCACAGTAGCAGAGTTGAAAACCCTACTGAGCCGCGACTCATCCGATATTGTTACCGCGATGGTGCAGAAATTTCAGGAAGCCGAAGCGGAAGGCGACTTCAACGACCTGAACCCCAGCGACAAAATTATTGTGCTGGCGGACGAAGCGCACCGTACTCAGTTTGGTAATCTGGCCGCGACCATTAACGCGGCTTTACCCAATGCACCAAAAATTGGTTTCACCGGTACACCATTGCTGAAAAACCAGAAAATGGATCAGGCATTTGGTGGTTATATTGATGAATACAAAATTAATGAAGCAGTAGAAGACGGTGCCACAGTACGCATCATCTACGAAGGCCGCCAAGTGCAGACTGAGGTGGTTGGCAGTTCATTGGATGCTTTGTTTGATGAGTACTTCAAAGACTTCAGTGATGAAGATAAGCGTGAAATCAGGAAGAAGCACGGCGTTGAACGTGCAGTGCGTGAAGCTCCAGCGCGTATTCGCTGGGTGTGTATCGACTTACTCAAGCACTACCGTGAAAAGATTCAGCCGGATGGCTTTAAAGGCATGATTGTTGTGGGTAGCCGTTATGCTGCAACCCTGTTTAAGCAAACACTCGATGAACTCGGCGCACCACCCTCCGAAGTGATTATTTCCGGCAATCACAATGATGAAGCCCGCTATACGCCCTATACCAACGCAGCGCATCAGAAAGAAGTGATTAAGAACTTCACTAAGCCGTTGGGTATGGGCGAAGGCCAAGATCCTACCGCGTTTCTGATTGTGAAAGATATGCTGCTCACCGGCTTTGATGCGCCCATCGCACAGGTGATGTATATCGACCGCAGCCTCAAAGAACACACCTTGATGCAAGCCATCGCACGAGTGAACCGTACCTATAAAGGTAAGGATGCAGGCTTTGTGGTGGATTATCATGGCTTGTCAGACTACCTAACTGAAGCGCTGGAGATGTTTAGCAGCGAAGACGTACAAGGTGCGTATCAAACGCTGAAAGACGAGATACCAAGACTGCAAGCGACGCATACTCGTGTCGCTAATATGTTTAGCAGCCTCAAGGGTAAGGATATTGACGACTACGTTGTGTTTCTTAAAGACGAAGACGTCCGTCAGCAGTTTGAGATGGCGTTTAAGCGCTTTGCTAAGCAAATGGATGTGGTTCTGCCAGATGTCGCGGCCAAGCCCTACGTGAGCGATCTGAAGCTGTGGGGCAAGGTGCAGAATGCGGCGCGTAACCGCTACCGTGATCCGGGGCTGAATATTCAAGATGTAGGTGCCAAAGTCCGTGCCTTGGTTGAAGAACACATTATCAGCACCGGCGTTGATCCGAAAATCCCACCGATAGATTTGATGGCAACCAACTTCAAACAGTCGGTTGAGCAGATTAAATCACCTGAGTCCCGCGCCTCCGAGATTGAGAGCGCGATTAAGCATCACATTACCGTCAACCTTGATGAAGACCCTGAATACTACAAGTCACTCAGTTTGCGCTTGCAGGACATTATTCAACAAAATAACGGTAAGTGGAATCAGCAGGTCGAGATGCTTTTGGACTTCCGTAACAACATCGAAGCCGAACGCCTACAGACTGCGACTGACTTGGGCTTAACTGATACTGAATTGGCTTTCTACAACATCCTAATGGCTGAAGTCGCCAACCATACCCGTGATGAAACCATCAGCGAAGCCGTACATGATGAAATCAAAGCAACCAGTCAGAGCCTCGTTAGTATGTTTGACGAAGCCACGCAGATCGTGGATTTCTTTGCCAAGCCTGATGAAGTAAAGCGCATGAAGAAAGAGATAAAACGCGCCATTCTTGAGTGCTCGTACAGTGATGCGGCGTTGGTGAAGGTCGTGCAAGATCGCTTTATGGAATTAGCGCAGACGCGCTTTGGTGCAAGGTAGTAGCATGATGGCCGCAGCTAAGAACTCTGAGTACCGTGATGGCAACGGCTTTATCGCAGAAGTCATCCGCACTAGTCGTCGTAAATCGGCGGACATACGCGTGGAAGAAGGTGCTGTATCTATTGTTGTGCCGACCAGTACCAGTGTTGAAAAGATTGATCAGCTGCTATTAGCCAAGCGCATGTGGATCAAAGAGAAAATGGCTTTGCAGCGCGAAATGGCTCCAGCCAGTAGCAAGCAATTCGTCTCAGGTGAAGCCTTTCCGTATCTAGGGCGTAACTACCGGCTCAAGGTTGAGAAAGGCCCATTTACGCCAGTGAAACTACTGCAAGGCCGTTTAGTGGTGCAAACACCTGAAGGTAGTCAGCAACCACACGTGATTCGTAACGCATTGGTACGTTGGTACAAACGTCAAGCAGGACAAAAAATAAAAGAGAAAGTAGCGCGTTACGCGCTTATGGTTGGTGTTGATCCTACCGGCGTGAGTATCAAGACTTTTAAAGCCCGCTGGGGCAGCTGCACCGCTAAGGGAGAGCTCGAGTTCAACTGGCTCATCATGCTCGCTCCCAATCGCATGGTGGACTACGTTGTTATCCACGAACTTTGTCACTTGATCCATCACGACCATTCGCCAGAGTTTTGGCGTGAGGTTGGTAGAGTGATGCCCGATTATCAGGGGTGTAGGGAGTGGTTGAGGGTGAATTCTGTGGGGTTGGTGGTGTGAAAAAAGGGGTATTTATCACCTCATGGTTGTTTGAATACATAGTTTATTGAGGCTAGAGTTCAAAAGGTGCTTACTTTCACACTAAGGAATGCTTGTTTTCATGCTTAGTTTTTATTTTAAGTTATGAAAATCAATTGTTTATGAAATATATAACCAGGATAGTATGCATGCCTTTAGCAAGATAGCAGGCATGCTTAAATAGTTGCTACGAGAGCTTCTTCTATTTGATGATAAAGCTTGTATGTACAGAGGCTTATGTTGGTTTTTGTAAGCAGTTGCAGTCAGTGAAACGAGCATGCTTACTAATATAATGTTATACGTTTTTTATCAGGTGGAGTTTTAATGAGAGTGAATCTAGAATATTTTGGTTCTTTGCTTAATGTCTTTTTAGACTCAGACAAGGCGCATGTTGATTTTAATGATATTGTTAATGCTGGTATTGAAACAAAAGTTGATGGGAAAATATCTGAAAAGCTAATTTTTCACTTACAATTAGCTCTCGATAATCAATTAATTGGCAAGCGTTCAGACTCAGCAGAAACCTTGAAAGATATAGGTATTATACAAATGCTAGATGGGTCAACAACAATTAGCATTGTTCCTCTAAGGCTTACTCAACGCGGTCATGATTTTGCTTTGTCTTTAAATAATAAAGAAGTTATGGATAAGCTAAAAACCGAGTTCAAAGACGCCCCTTTTAAGGTTGTTTTCGAAGGCGGGCAGAAGCTCTTGCAGCATTTTATGCAGAAAAAATTAGATAGTATTATGGAGCAATAATGTATAACAAATCATTCAAATAGGACTAAAAATAGTGGAGTTTTTTGCTTCGCTTTATTTTATCGCACTATTTTTAGCCTTTTAATGAGGCGTTATGTGCTTAAAGGAAGCTCCTAAATGATTTCCAAGATAAGTATTCAGAATATCGCTAGCTACAAAGCAGCAGCCATTTTGGTCACTGACAAAAAAGTAAATATTGTTTACGGGCTAAACGGTTCAGGTAAGAGCACACTTTCTAACTATTTGTATCAACCAGAAGCCTCCGAATACTATAGCTGCTCTGTTGATATGGCTAACGATACGTCGCTCTATGTCTACAATCAGAGGTTCATCGAAGAAAATTTTTACGAGGCTGACAGTCTAAAAGGGATATTCAGTCTCTCCAAAGAAAATAAGGATATCGAGAAATGCATCAATGAAGCTCAAGCTGAACTTAGCGCTCAAGTTCTTGTGGAAGAGAAAGAGCGACAGATTGCTAGTGATGTAATGACGGAGCTTTCAGCCAAACGATCAAGTGCATTTGACGTTACTTGGAAAATCAAGCAGGAATTTACAGGTGGGGACCGAGTTCTAGAAGGCTTTCTGGATGGACTTAAGGGCAATAAAGAAACTCTATATTCTCACTTGTCAGCCTTGCCTAAACCTGATGTGAAGCCAAATACGGATATATCTCAGTTAAAAGCAGATGTTGAGGCTTTAAAGGGAGATACCGTTCAACAGTATTCTACTCTGAACCTGCTGGAATTTGATGAGCACGAAATTGAATTTGACCCTATATTTGAGCAGGTGATAGTTGGTAATACCAGCAGTTCTATATCGGCGTTAATCGAAAAATTAAAAAACTCAGACTGGATACAAAAAGGGCTAGTTTACCTAGAGCCACCATATAAAAATGAGGCTAGCGCGTGTCCATTTTGTCAAAAAAATACAATATCCCAGGAATTCGCCCAGCAAATCGAGAACTATTTTGATGAGTCTTATAGCAGTTCAATTGAAAAAATTGATAGTCTTTTATCCCGTTATTCCACCGCGCTCGAACAACTCACTTCGCTTGATACCTACAAGTCAAACCCATTTTCTATTGAAGAACTACCTGCATTGACAGAACAACATAAAAAATTATCAAAAAAACTAGAGGAAAATGCAAGACTAATAATAGCCAAAAAAAACTCACCAAGCCTGAGCGTATCCCTTGAAAGCACTCGCAACGAAGTTGCGAGCTTTAACGAGCTACTAGAATCAATAAATACAAAAATTTCAAAACACAACGAAAAGCTTGAGAATATTGATGCCGAACTAAACAAGTTAAAGCGAGAATTTTGGAGGTTAATGCGCTGGGATTACGATCAAACTATATCGGCTTTAGAGGCTCAGGTAGTAACGTCAAATCAGAAACTGGTTGAATTAAAGGAGCGAGAAAAAGTCGCTTCCGACATTATCTCATCAAAAAAAAGCGAAATTACAACGCTGCAAAAATCTACCGTTAACATTGAAGAAGCAATAGAAAATATAAATATAGGTCTAGTTCAGATCGGAATAACTGATTTTTCAATAGCAAAGCACCGTGACACGCTTTACAAAATTGTACGTCTCGGAAATTCTACGGCCGACTTTTCGTCTCTCAGCGAAGGTGAGAAGATGATCATTAGCTTTCTATATTTCTGCGAGTCATGTAAAGGTAAGCGTAACGCTTCAGAAGTAACAGGAAAGAAAGTGGTAGTCATTGATGACCCAATATCGAGCCTATCTCACATATTTGTTTTCAATATCGGCCGGCTAATTAAAAGTGAATTTTTTGATTCAACGGATTTTGAGCAAGTTTTTGTGCTTACGCATAGTTTGTATTTTTTCTACGAATTAGCAGACTCAAACCACAGAAGAAGAAAAGAATACCAGCAGCTATTTCGGTTGTTCAAAAATGATACAGGTAGTCAGATACTTAAAATGAGTTATGAGGAGATTCAGAACGATTACCACTCGTACTGGTCAGTAGCCACTGATTCAGCGCAGCCTCCCGCTCTCATAGCTAACTGCATGCGAAATATCATAGAGTATTTTTTCAATTTTGTTCAAAAACAAGACTTGAGCAACGTAATTCAAATGCCAGAGTTACAGGAGAATAGGTATCAGGCATTTTGCAGATACATCAATCGGGAATCTCATTCGCTTGGGCAGAATATTTTTGATTACAAAGAGTTCGACTATGAGTCTTTTCGGGAAGGCTTAAAGCTTGTTTTCAAAGCGACCGGCTATATTGAGCACCATGATAAAATGATACAGGTACTAGGGCAATAGTTTGCCAGCACATAACAAACGCAGGCACAGCGACGCCTTTTACGTTGCGGCTTCGCCTCCACTACAAAGCCGCGCGTGCTGCGGGCGTTACGATTACAAGGAAGCATCTTGCTATGAGCTATGAATCAAAGGTCTACAACGTGATGATTGCTTCACCTGGCGATGTTGCTTCGGAACGAGCAATAATTCGTGATGTCGTTTATGAGTGGAATGCGGTCCATTCTCAGGCACGATCAATTGTTTTACTTCCCGTTGACTGGGAGACGCACTCGTCACCTGAGATGGGAGATTCTGCGCAAAATATTATCAATAACCAAGTTTTGGAAAGATGCGATCTTCTTGTTGGTGTTTTTTGGACTCGTATTGGAACGCCAACGACGGAATATGCTAGCGGTACGGTTGAGGAAATTGAAAGGCATATGCAGTCTGGAAAGCCAACGATGCTTTACTTTTCTAGCCAGCCAGTAGCCGTTGATACAGTTGAAACAGAACAGATTGAGCAGTTGAAGCAATTTAAGGATTCATGCAGAACCAGAGGGCTGTACGAAAGTTACGACAACTTGACTGGTTTTAAGGACAAGCTCTATCGCCAGCTACAGCTAAAAATGTACGACCATCCAATGTTTAAGGAAGAGTCAGGGGTAGATGATATCCATGTCGTAGATTCTAAAACCCCGTTCCCAGAGCTTACGAATGAAGCCAAGGTTCTGCTCAAGGAGGCTAGTAAGGACAAGAATGGAACTATCCTTTACCTTCGGCACCTAGGCGGCACAGATATTCAAACGAATGGTAAAAACCTGATTAACTCCAATGAACGGAGAGAGGTTGCTCTCTGGGAGGGTGCGCTGTACGAGTTGACCGAGAAAGGCTTTGTGATTGAGCGCGGTCATAAAGGTCAAGTTTTCGAGATCAGTAACGAGGGTTACCAAGTTGCTGACATGATCGAACTATGAAAACGTAACAAGACGCTGTTGTCGCCGCTATTGCGGCTATGACCGCTTTGCGTTAAATCTATGCATAAATATTATTTTTGGTTGGCAGTTTTGCTCATGTTTAACCCCTTATGGTTGTTCATGTTTTTACCATAAAAAGTTTCGGGGTTATTCAGGCCTTATCACATTATATTTAGCCTTGGCTGTTACACAGAACTATCTATACGAGGTATCTTTAAAACTCTTAAATTGCTTTCAGAGAGATCAGCTTTTCGATGGCTGTAACATAGCCAGGACCGTAAATTGTATTGCTATTTACATCCTTTACTCGCCCGCGAGGATCAACCTGCCAACCCATTTTTTTTATGAAATCGTTGTCAATTGCAGCTCTGAGTGCCTCCCACTCAGAGTCTATGAGTTGTGGCACACTTTGCTCTGATTTTGATTCTCGCATATCAATATTCAACACTAAGCCTGAGTACTCACGAATTTCTTTCTCAAGCTTGTTTTTTTTAGCGACCAAGTCTTCAACTAAAAAACGAAGACGCGAATCAGATATTTCAGAGATCCAATCATATGCACCACGCTTGTTAATTTGTTTTTTTGGCACAGTGTCCTGCCATGCTGTAATTAAGGCGCGATACGCCTCGCCAGTGGAATTCTTTATTGTTCTTTCAGTAGGGACTCCACGATTTGCACCAAGACGGACAATAGTTGCTAGATTAAAATCTGTCGATCCAGCCTCTTTATGTTCTCTACAAACATCATTAATAGCATTTAGTGATTTAATGCTACGCTTTGTCTTCATTTTTGGAAGTAGCGCTTCAAAAACGCTTTGTGGATTAAGTTCCAACATATTTCACCTCTAAACTTTGTTGTAATTTACCTTCTAAGGCTGCTGTGATATCTAGCTTTAGAGGCTCTAAGAGTTCATCTATTCCTAGGTCTGATAGTTGCAGGTTACCTGTCACAACTTGCTCAGCAAGATCCCAATTACCATTAAGTCTAGTTAGTAATAAATTTGAAATTTGATTAGCCGCTTTTCTTTGCTGTGTCTCTGATAGTTTAAACAATCCTGGCGAAAAACCATTCCTGTCAGCAAACGTGTCGATAAGCTGAGCCATTTTGGGTGTTGCTCGTGATGCGCTCGTTGCCTGATAAAATTCGGCATCTCTACAAATTGATGCAAGCAGGCGAAAGTCGGTGTGAGATTCTTGGAGTGCCACTTCAAGCACACTACTATCAGACACAATTAACTGCTGTTGTTTGTCACTTTCAGCAGCACCTTCCTTAAGCAAAACGATACACTGTTGGATCAAACTGTAAACTTGCTGAAAATCACATAAAAACATATCCAGCTTATGGGTGCGCTCTTCCAGAATGGCGATTGTCTGATTTAGATCCCGATGCTGTTTGAAAACCTGACCTATCTGTTCTGCATCAAACTTTTCGTTTTCTAGGTAATCTTTTTTACTTTCCAGCTCATGATATTCTTCACGAACGGTATTTGTCTCCAAGATGATCTCGTTGAAAAGCGCCTGTAATCCTCCTAGCCACGCAGGGCCAGTGATAAAGTATCGACACCTAGGACAGTTTCTTTTCCCTAAATAGCCAGATTCCACAGGAGCATAGATGCCCCTGCGTGTGCCCTCTAAAACAAGAGCACCACCAGTGTCGCAACCTGCGCCGGACATAGGGCATAAGCCCCAATCAGTAAACTGATACGCTGCAGCTGGCCACTGATCATCGATATTGTTCAAAAAGTTGCGGTCAGTTGCGACCAGTTGCGACTTAGCATTTTCAATTTTTTTAGTGAAAGCTAGGTCTTTTAATCGGTCAATATTTTGCTGTAACGCTCGTTTTTCAGCCTCTTCAAGCTCGGAAGCCATTTTTAAAGGTCCTACTTTAGAATAATAAAGCGTCATCACTAAGCTATGATGCCCCACAAGCTTCATTACTACGTTAACTGGCGCACCGCCGTCAATAACATAGGCTGTTATGATACTGGTACGCAGGCTATGCGGAGTAAATGGACTACTGAACCCGTACTTTTTATGTACCACAGCAAGTTCTTCACCAGGTTTCTGAATAGCAGCTAGAAGAGCAGGTAAAGAGCTTGAGAACGCTTCTGTGGTGTATATAGGAGACCTTCGAGTTTTATCTTTTCCACAAGGGTCACGAAATAAGAATGTTTGGCTACCTCTTGCTTTCAGAACATTTTTGTTAATTAGCTGCCTCAGATTTATCTGAGTCCAGGGCGTTGGAGCATCTACTGGATTGTATTTTGTTTGCCAATCTCTAAGACGAATAATCCAATATGCGAGATCTTCGGGCATAAATGGAACCGAGTACCCACCAGGCACTGCACTTGTCTTGTTAGTAGTGACATACATTCCTAACTGATCATTATTATATTTTTTCACAAAGCCTTGTCTTCGTTGATACTTACCAAGTACCAATGGGTTTTTAACCCATTTTATATGTAAGCCATCTGATATAGGTATCTCAACATCTGCTTCTCCACTATCTAACCAGCAAATTTGTTGTCCACGCAACGGGAGCATAAACAATGTATATAAGGCAATCAGTTTGACGGGCGACCAAATTTGAATAACTTTTTTATTATTACTAACGTTGTTGTCTTTACTGACTACAGTGTGCTCTCTCCATACGCAATCCGGGTCGTTTGGATCAACCGTAGAAGGATCAACCGCGAACCAGCTGTCCTGTAAAAAAGGATGTAGAGCAGCCAAATCAGAAAAAAAGTTGCTTCCGTGAGGAATTAAATGTTTTCTGGCTCTCACAATAATGGATATGGGTAAAACTGGTTTTACCGACTCATTCGGCCGATAACGCTCTAACTGTGAAGAAAGCTGTGACATCAGAGTAACCAGCGGATTTCGATAATCCGGCAAACGAACTAACTCACCATCATCAGACTCCTCTGAGCAATACCTATCAAGGAGCCAATCAAAAAAATCAATACAAAAATTATGCCTAGCTAACTTCCCTGATTCACTAATGTTGTTGACGAAATCCTCATACTTTTTTCTTGGAAATGGAGTATTAACATTAAGTAACTCACCAGGCCAAGCTGTCATTTTTACAGGAATAACAACTTCGTTGAGTAATGCTCGTATATTAGATACTCTGGTGGTCTGAGATCTATTTTCAAGAATGTGTTGTTCAGCAGCCTCTTTCCATGCGGGACAACTTTTTGAAAACTGATAAAACGCACCAGCCAATGGTTGTTTTTTAATTAAAGTATTACCTAAAAAAGCGCCCCAATTTATCCAGTCATTGGAGTAAACCCTATTGGGATTACTCGGAAACTTAGGGTCTTCTTTATACCGTTTTTTATATTGATTTACAGATCTAATACCAAGTTGCTGTGCCGCTTTGCTAGCTTCTTGATACGTTGAATACCAATTACGTTTTGTACCCAAAAAAACCTCCCAGCATGTCCAATCATTAGAATAAGCCTTGTAGGGGGTGCTGGGTAATTTAGGGTCTTTTTTATAATATTCCTTATACTGATCTGAAGATTGAATACCGAGCTGCTGTACTGCCTTTTTCGCTTCTTGGTATGTGGCGTACCTGTCTGGGCTTGGTTTACCCAAAAAACTGTACCAATCTACCCAGTCAAGAGAATAAGCCCTGTGAGGGGTGCTGGGTAATTTAGGGTCTTTTTTATGCTGTTCTTTATATTGATCTGAAGATTGAATGCCAAGCTGCTGTACTGCCTTTCTCGCTTCTTGGTATGTAGCGTACCAGTCCGGGCTTGGTTTACCCAAAAAACTGTACCAATCTACCCAGTCATGAGAGTAAAACGCATGGGGGTGACAGGGTAATCTGGGGTCTTCTTTGTACCGGTTTTTATATTCGGTACTTGTTGTAATATTGAGCTGTTTTGCCGCTTCACTTGCTTCTTGGTATATCTCGTAAAAATCTAATGCTGTTCCCAAAAACTCATACCAATTTGTCCATTCATTAGGATAAGTCTTGCGCGGTGTGCTAGATAATTTTGGGTCCTCTTTATATCGCAAATCATATTGGGTCGAAGATTTAATACCGAGCTGTTGTGTAGCCTCGCGTGCCTCTTGGTACGTAGCGTACCGGCTTGGCTTACCCAGTAATCCCAAAAAGTCGTACCCATCTACCCAGTCATGAGAATAAAATTTTTGGGGATTACTGGGTAATTTAGGGTCTTTTTTATATTGTTCTTTATATTGATCTGAAGATTGAATGCCAAGCTGCTGTACTGCCTTTCTCGCTTCTTGGTATGTAGCGTACCAATCTGGGCTTGGTTTACCCAAAAAGTCGTACCAATCTACCCAGTCATGAGAATAAACATTGTAGGGGGTGCTGGGTAATTTAGGGTCTTTTTTATGTTGTTCTTTGTACTGTTCTGAAGATTGAATACCGAGCTGTTGTACAGCTGCTCTTGCTTCTTGGTATGTAGCGTACCAATCTGGGCTTGGTTTGCCTAAAAAATCTAACCAACCTAACCAATCTTCATGGTAGTACTTACGAGGTGTGCTAGGTAATCCTGGGTCCTCTTTATATCGCAAATCATATTGGGTCGAAGATTGAATACCGAGCTGTTGTGCAGCCAGTTTAGCTTCTGATAATGTTTTATAGAATTGTTTTTTCTGCATTTCTCAATCTAACTCCCAACTTGGAATATCGCGTCTGAAAAACACCTCAGCTGAGGCAAGCGCCTTCCTCATGTCTTTTTCAGTTGGCTGGGTATATTGCGTTTGCGCCCCAATTGATTTGTGGTGCAGTGCAACTTTTATGACTTCAGGTCGTACTTTAGCGTTTGCTAAAGCTAAGCCGTAAGAATGCCTATCTGCATGTGCAGTAGTTGCTGCTTCTTTGGAGAAAGGTAATCCAATCCGCTCAACCGCTCTTTTACGGCTATCGTTATAGGCCTTTATAGAACAAGGCCTGCCATCAACATCTGTGAATGCATAAGGGTGCTGCTCACCTAATAATGGCTTGACATACTGATACTGCAAATAAAGTATCCACAGCTGACGGAAAGTGTCTCCAGTATCTAAAGGAAACCAGTTAACTGTAAAAAATTTTCCTTTGTGGTGCGTTAGAAGAGGATCTTTCCATCCTGCGTGTAATCTGTTTCGTTTGGGGTATTCTTGCCGTGGAAGAAGATCGTATTTCTTTCGTAAATAGGCAATACGATTAGTTTTCCCATCAGGTGCTAAGCCTTGACTTGGGTGATAAACTTTTACAACACATTTTCCATCAACCAAAATCACATCTTCGATCCAGATGTGAAAACATTCACTAATACGCAACCCTCCATAATACATAAGCATAGTGATCAGGATATCTCTAAGGTTTAAGCGCTCCTTAATATCACGCGAACCGGACATTCCTCTCCGAACAAAACCATTTTCCAGAAGATCTTGCATTTTATTCTCAGGAAACGACTTAACAGTTTCTTGGTGCTGGATAACTGATGAAGAAGGAAGTCTGACTGCTCGTTGATTATTAGCTGGTTGCTTCGACCACAGGTGAGAAAGAAATGCATTACGCTTACGGTGATAATGTGCAGCTAGATTCATTCTTTCACCAATACCGTCAGGCCGGATTTTAGGATTAATGCTAAGCCTTTGATCATCATTAAACTCAGCTAACCAATCACAATAATGAGTAATGTGTCCAATAAGTTGCTTAGCATCCGCTTCTTTTCTCGACAGCCATCTAAGTCCGGAATGATCTTTTCCATCATCTCCAATCGTTCCGGTAAAAAGAGAAAAAGAAAACTCTCTAAACATTTTCTTTGCATCAGAAACAGCACCTTGATTTGCTTCCCAAAACTCTAAAAGAAGTCTTACAGAAAAGACGCTTCGATCTACCCAGCTACGTGATCTGCTCCTATGGTTAATCAAGTACTCAAGGTGACTTTTTAATATGCCCCCATTGGTGACAATCACAGGCAGATCTAACAGACTTGCTGTGTTATCTATTTTGATCTTTGCATTAACCCTAATAGTAGTCATAAGAAATCAGTATTTAAGTACCTTAAAGAGTGCACTATGCACTTGCTTTAAAAAAAAGAAAAGTGTAAAGGCATTAATTTGGATAATATTATTATGGTTTTGGTACTAAATTAAGGGTCTACTATTCATGCATATACATCATAATTCGTGCGGCCATGCCTTTAGCTTCATCGCGCGGCTCAAAGACACGTGCTTTAAAGTCCACCTTGCTCTGGCATTGGCCATGCTGCAGAGGAGTGCTGGGCAATGCACCAAAACGGTAATTGGAACGGTCGGCATTCAGCTCACCAATGGCAACGGTGATGTTATGCAGGTTGGCTTCCATGGCGCTAAACACTGGGTCAGTCTTATTGCAGTGACTGCGACCACCATTTTGCCAGCATTGGCGTTGTTGACCGAGCCAGCTTGCTGGTACCACATGCTCTATTTCTGTGCGCGCACCACGGGTTGGAATAGCTCGTACTGTATAACCGCAGCTTTTTGGCTGAATACGTCCGCCAGTTTTACCCACCCACTCCCAATCACAACCGCAGTAAAAAGTACCAAGAGCACCACCTTGGTTTTGATCAAAGTAGATGTTTTTTTTCAGCGCGACCTTGGCTTGGGCGAATGTTTTGGGTCCCTCAGCAAAAGCAAAGGATGTAAACAGGGTGGCCACTGACAGCGCGCAAGCAGTCAAGAATGAGCGAGTGAAGCGTAGAGACACATTAAGTCCTTAAAATACGTTAAACCAAGAGGCGGGTTGAGTCGCCAAGAGGTTTATGTTTTTTGAGTGGTGTAGGGGGAGTAAAATGTGACGTAGTTCACATTAATTGGCGCAATCATATAGCGATATGCGACTAAATCAAAATGCCTTGATGGCTATTTGGCAGTATTGATTGAGTCAATTGCTTGCTGAAGTTGAATCGTGCTGCTCATTTAAGGCGCTAAGGTGTTTTGAGTTTGCGCGAGCCTAGCAGGCTGATATCTAAATGGTGTTATCAGCCTGACACACTTTAACGTATGTAAAGACGGGCTAGAAAAATAGTACCCAAGCTATGAAGGATTCAAGCTTAAGGAAAACTATTGATTCAGTTTACTTAGAGCGTTTTTGTTTCTTTATAGTTTTCTGTATTTCTTTCCAAGCCAGCATCAGTTTTTGTCTGCGGGTTTTGTTTTTTGTAGTGAAAATTGCTATGAGTGCAATCATTAAAGCAAGAATAAGGCTTAGAATCTCTTCAGGAGTTTCTGGCAGCCTGAAGTTCGTATCGGGCGTGATGATTGTGACCACGCTTTCATCCAATTTGGCATTGCCTAGGGTCATATAGACGGGAGCATGATCAGACATATGTTTACGGCTATCTTTATGGTTTAGCTTTAACATTTTTGGGAATGAGATAATACCTGCCTGACCTATTTTGAGTTTTGTATCAAGGTCGACCCAGATGTTGTCGTAAAGGTTGGCATATTGACCGTTTTTTTCGGAGAGAGTGGTGGCACCTTCGGTAATTAAAGGTTTGGCGTACCTTTTTAAGGCATTCCAAGATTCGTGGGTGGGTGGCATATTAAAGTCACCTGCAACCACTATGGATGTGCTGGGATAAGTCTTTTGCATCCAACGCCAGTAGTCGGCTAAAGCTTGAATTTCGGGAGTCCGATCTTTAACACCTTGGCCGTAGAGGATATGTATTGTGCCCACCGCCAATTCACTACCGTCATGTTTTGATCTGAATTTTGCAGAAAAAGGCTCACGAATAAAGCGATCCCCCTTATCAGGGTAGACCTTATGGCTTTGAACGGACTCAACTGCAGAGTTGCGCCATAAGAACGCGTACATTTCTTTGTAGCTTTTTGAGCCGACTGGGTGCGAGATTAAATAGCTCCATTGTTCATCGGTATGTTTTTCGACTGCTTGTTTGAGTCGTAACACACCGTCCTCAGTCATGACTTCCTGTATCGCAAGCAAGTCAACCTTGCCTGCGATAGCCGCTAAACCCGTGTATTTTTTGTGATCACCCTGACCTAAGTACCGAATGTTCCATGAGGCAAAAATAATGTCACTGGCATAGGCGTAAGCCATAGGTCCAAGCGTGCCAAACAGTACAAATACAGTTAAAAGAAATGCTCTGTACTGGTTATTTAAACATCGTAAAAAAAACACAGGTTTCATGTTTCCTATAAAAGTGAGATGAAGTGGTCGTATATTTTTGAGTGAGGTGCGACTACAGGCGGAAATGTGACCGAGTTCGTGACCGAGTTCACATTACGGGCGCAATCATATAGCCAGATGTGACTAAATCAAAATGCTGGAGTGGCTATTGCGCGGTATTGGAGGGGTCAATGCGGGTGCAGAATGGGTCGGTAGGATACGGCAGGCTCTATATGGAGGCTGTTTAGATTGCTAAAAAGCGGTTGGGCAAGCCTATTTAAAAGCTTATATCTAGATGGTGTTATATAATTATACTTGCTTACTTCGAGCATATACCCGTTAGCTTCACCCCCATATAAATCCTTAAGAGCACAAGGCATACATTATGCGCACCATTTGGAATAAGTTTTCTTTGCGTTTACGCTTGTTTTTGTCTTTTGGTGTGCTGCTGGCACTGATGATCACCCTATCTTTAGTGCTGCAATCGACTTTTTATGCGCAAAACCGAGTGACACGTTTGCTTGAGCAAGATATGCCGACACAACTGCAGCAGCTGTCCGCAGAAGTCACCTTGAAGTTGGCGCCGAGTATTGAAGCGGCACAGAGCTTGGCGACCAATACCTATATTAAAAGTTGGGTCAAAAATGGAATGCCTGCATCTGAACTGCCTTTAGTGCAAGAACAGATGGCTGCTGTCTACAAGCAGTTGGATGCTGAAGCGGTTTTTTTAGCCAGCAATGATAGCGAGCATGTTCGTTACTATTACTTGCAAGAGGGCGGCTTAAAACAGCGACAAATCTTGCCGGGAGTCGATCAAGATGCTTGGTATTTTAATTATATCAACAGCAATTTGTCGCATGAGCTCAATCAGATTAACAATGATTTTACCGGTGGCGAGTCGAAAACTTTTATCAGTTATAAGAGCATAGAGCACAACGCTGCAGGACATCCGATCAGTGTGGCGGGTATCGGCTTAAATATGAATAATCTGGAAGAGATAATCAATGCTTACCGCTTTCGTAAAAATGGTCGAGCATCGTTAGTCAATCAGCAAGGTCATGTACAAGTCAGTGCGGCGGATTCGTTTGTGTCGAATCTCAGCGCTACACCTCGACTGCAAGCGCTGCTGGATAAAAAAGATGCCGTCATAGAGGAAATTGATTACAAAGGTCAGCAGCTGTTTATTGGCACCCTGTGGATTGCTGATTTACAGAGCTATTTGGTCATTGAAGTACCACGCAGCGACTTTATTGCGCCGATCAAAGCCTTGCTGTACCAATCTTTAATGATTGGTGCATTGTTGTTATTTATAAGCTTGTTGTTGCTGTATCCGTTAGCGATATCGTTAACGCGTCCACTGGCTCTATTTCAGCGCCAACTTGGCACTATCACGCGAACCTTGGATTTATCGCAACGAGTCGAAACTACAGACCAAGCGGAACTGGGTGAATTAGCCGCGCAAACCAATAGCCTGTTAGAACGCTTATCTTTTGCTATCAATGGTGTGCAGAACAGTTCCAATCGCTTAACCGATACGGCACACAACTTGGCGTATACCGCAGGTTTGGTCAGTCATAACACTGATAAACAACAAGAGGTCAGTCAGTCGATGGCGGCAGCGGTGGAAGAAATGTCGTCTTCTGTGGCTGAGATCACTTCGACTATGGAAGAGCTGTCAGCCTCTTCAACACAGATTGCAGATTATTCGCAGTCAGTGGTTGATGTGGCTAATATCACCTTAGAAAGCAGTAAGAAAGGTGCTGGCGCGATGCAGAATCTGCAGTCACGTATGGCGGAAATCCATAAGGACAGTGAACACAGCCTTGATGAGATTGTGCAACTGGGTCGCAAGTCAAAAGAAATCAGTAAGGTTATGGATTTAATTAATACCTTGGCTGATCAGACTAAATTGATTGCCTTTAACGCAGCCTTAGAAGCGTCCAGTGCCGGTGAGTCCGGTAAGCGTTTTTCTGTGGTGGCCAGTGAAATTCGTCGTTTAGCCGATAGCGTGACGGACTCCACCCATGAAATTGAAGATCGTATCCAAGAAATTCAAGACGCCATCAATCGTTTGGTGATTACCTCTGAAAAAGGCGCCAGTTCAATTGAGATGGGTATGCAGGTCAGTTCAGAAACCGCTCAAGACCTGAATGCCTTGGTGCAAGCTGCCAGTAAAACCAGCAGTGCGGCGCAGCAGATTTCGATGTCGACACGCCAACAGAAAACAGCCAGCAGCCAAGTGGTGACAGCGCTGCGTGATATTGCCAATGCCAGTATGTATAACGCCCAATCAGTACGCAGCATCACCGATATCAGTGAAGATATGATCCATATGTCAGGTGAGCTGAATCAGTTGGTGAGCGAATTTAAAACGGCGAAGCCAGACCAGTAATATAGGTCGTGCAGCATCAGGGAGTTGAAAGCAATGATGGCAGCTAAGGTGATACGGGTTCTGATCGTTGATGATAGCCCCGTTGCTCGCGATATCTTACGCGATTTGCTTACAGGGCAAGACGGGATCGAAGTGATTGCTGAGGCTGCTAATGGCCAAGAAGCGGTAGAAATGGTTGAAAAGCTGCGCCCTGATTTGGTGACGATGGATTTAAATATGCCAGTAATGAGTGGCATGGAGGCCATTGTGCAGATCATGTACAACAAGGCCGTCCCTATCTTGGTGGTGAGTAATGAGTCGGATGCTGAATTAGCCTATCAGGCCATCAGCTCCGGAGCATTAGAAGTGATCGCCAAGCCGCGCTATACCTCGGAAGAAGCGGATAATTTTGCCGATAAAGTGCGTTTGTTGGCCGGTGTGTCGGTGATCACTCGTATGCGCCAGCGTTATCTAGCAGAACCGCAGCAAGTGGCGCCGATAGCCTATAAGCCGCTCAGTGTAATGCCCTCGGATGTACAGCAGGTGTTTGTGATTGCTTCATCAACGGGCGGGCCGCAAGCCTTGGCCAGTTTGCTGCCGCAGTTACCGGCTGATTTTCCAGCACCGATTCTGATTGCTCAACATATCAGTGATGGTTTTATTGATGGCATGGCGCAGTGGTTATCAGGCCTGTGTCAGCTACCGGTGAAAGTCGCTGAAAACGGTGAGGTATTGCGCAGCAGTTGTGTGTATTTATCGCCACCGGAAAAAGATTTAACCGTCACCGCTGGGCGCTGCCTGGCATTAACTCAACGCAATGCAAAGGATATTTACCGTCCCAGTTGCGATGCGCTACTCACTTCGGTGGCCGATGTGTTTGGTTCGCAAGCCGTTGGCATCATTATGACCGGTATGGGGCGTGATGGCGCTAAAGGGATGCGTGCTATTTATAACAAAGGCGGGATCACCCTAGCGCAAGATGAAGCCAGCTCGGTGATTTACGGTATGAATGCTGAAGCGGTCAACCTGGGTGTGATTCAGCGTGAAATTCCATTGGCGTCTATTGCCAATGAAATGTTACAGATTGTGGGCTTGCCGCGAACCAATGAACGTACGCTGTTATCACGAGGCGATGCATGAGTGCGTCGTTGCTGTCCTTTAAGAAAATGATCTACGCTCATTGTGGTTTGGTGCTTGAGGGTATTGCCGAAGACCGTTTACGTAAAATTCTCCAACAAAATAGTAAGCAGGCCGGCTGTGCGGATTTAAACGCATACGAGCGACTGGTGCGCAGTGATCAGGAGCAGTTTGATGCGCTTGTATGCCAGCTGACCGTCAATGAAACCTACTTCTTTCGTGAGCCCGAGCAGCTTAAATTACTGACTGATGTGTTAATCCCCCAGGTTTTAGCGCGTAAAACTCCGGGCCAACCGGTACGTATTTTAAGTGCAGGGTGTTCGTCCGGTGAAGAGCCTTATAGCCTAGTGATGGCGCTGTATGAAATCTACGGTGAAAAAACCACTGAGCTGTTTCAGATTGATGCTGGCGATCTTGATCACAACGTACTCAATAAAGCCAAGGCGGCTGTCTATTCAACGTTTTCGTTTCGTGGTGTCGACAGTGCCGTACGTCAGCGTTATTTTCAGCCGCAAGTTCAAGGCTATAAATTGGCTGAGCATATCCGCACGCAGGTTAACTTTTATCAGTTGAATTTGTTGGCTGCACAGTTTCCTGCTGAGCTGGTCGACTATGACATTATTTTTTTCCGCAATGTGTCAATTTATTTTGACTTGGCCACGCGTAAGCTGATTCAGCATAAGTTTTATAAACTGATGAATCAGCACTCTATTTTGTTTTTAGGCAGTTCAGAAACCATGGGCAATGACCTTGGTGTCTTTGAACTGGTTGAGCATGCCGGTCAGTATGTCTTTATCAAAGGCGACGCTTATCGTCCCGCGGTCAATCATGCGGTCAGTTGGACTCAAAAACCCGCTCACCCAAGACTTGATATTGATGATCCGCAATGGCCGGTTGTCACTGCTAAAAAGCCGGACACCGCTGCTAGCCATGCGCACTCGCTAGAGTTGAATGCCCAGGTTGAATCGGAGAGCGTTGAAGACCGTCGTATCGTTGCTTTAGAAAGAATTCAGCAGTTGTTATCGATCGGTGAACAACTCCGAGCCATGCGTCTGTTGGAACGTTTTCCAGTGCCGATTGCTGAAGATTATGGTGCTTGCTTACTCAAAGGTTGGTTGCTGCTCAATCAGCAAGCCTTTATTGAAGCAGATCAACTGTTAGATCATGCTTTAAATATGGAGCCTTGGTCGGTGGATGCCATGCTGATGAAAGGTCTGCTATACAAATGGCAAAAGCAGCCAGCACAGGCCTGTCAGTGGCTTAGGAAAGTGATTTACAGTTGCCCTGAGTGTTGGCCTGCACATTTTTATTTGGCTGATACCTTGCGCAGTGAAGAGCAGTGGGCTGCGGCCATTCAATCCTATCAAACGGTTTTGCGCATATTTGCCGCCGGTGCAGTCAAGAATAACTGCATTACTTGGATTCCTATACCTTTGGACGCCAATGATGCGCAGTTTTTAAGTCAGCGTCATATCAAGCAGCTGACCGTTGCCTTACACACCACACAAGTGGATGATTAATCATGGCTCTTGATATTAAAAAGTTTATTGGCCGCTTTGTTGATGAAGCTCAAGATCATCTCGGTCAAATGAACACGGGCTTAGCCGCTTTAGAACATGGTGCGGCCAGTACAGAACAGATCAATAGTTTGTTTCGTTCAGCGCACACCCTAAAAGGCTCATCGCGCATGTTGAAGCTTGAGTCTATTACTCAATTGGCGCACAGTTTAGAAGACTTGCTCAGTGCGTTGCGTGAGCAGCAGGTGCAGGTGAATCACACGGTGATGGATGCACTCTACCAAGGCGTGGATGAGTTATCCGATCAAGTCGAGCAGTTGCATAAAAGCGGACAGGTGGCTGAGCTGAGCGCAGCGCAAAGTCAGTTATGCCAACATCTTACTGCGCTGGCTCAAGGTCAGGCTATAGAAACGGATGTGCAAGCCTCAACTGTGCCCGCAGCAGGTGAACTATCGAGTGCGCCTGAAAGCCAAGGTGAGAACGTCGCTCCGCTACTCGTTACCAGTGATACGGTGCGGGTCAAGCTGACGAAACTCGATGAGTTAATCAAATTAATGGGGGAGCTCAGCGCCAACCATGCGGGAATGCATGAGTTAGTGGCGACCGCACGTCGTCTTGAACAGCAGTTTCAGCATCAAGCGCGAGGAGAGTTGCCGCAAGCGATGCGTCAGTTCACCCGTGATATACGCGATATTGTCGTATCACAAGACAGCTTGACCCAAGAACTGCACGACCGAGCCTTACAGATGCGCATGCTGCCACTGTCGATTGTCTTAAATCCTGCCGCGCATTTGGTTCGAGATATGGCGCGCTCTTTAGGTAAGCAGGTGGACTGCAGAATTTATGGCAGTGAGATTGAGCTGGATCGACAAATGATTGATCAGCTGGCTGATCCCATTATTCACTTACTGCGTAATGCCCTCGATCATGGTATTGAAACACCCGAGCAGCGTCAGCAGGCCGGTAAACCTGCGCAAGGCTTGCTGCAGATTCGAGCACGTCTCGACTCAGGTTGGGTGGTGCTGGAGATCAGCGATGATGGTGCCGGTTTATCCGTTGATGCGATTCGCGAAAAAACTTTAAGAAAAGGTTTGTTTAGCAGTGAAGAGCTGCAAGATATGAGTGAGCAGCAGGTCACCGATCTGATTTTCCTACCGGGCTTCTCTACCAGTGCGATTATTACCGATGTCTCTGGGCGTGGTGTGGGGTTGGATGTGGTTAAACGCTCTATTGTTGATCAGTTGCAGGGTCTGATCAGTATTAAGACTGCGCGCGGGGAGGGGACCTGTTTTACTTTGCGTCTGCCGTTATCGCTGGCCATTATGCGTGTACTGCTGATTCGAGCTGGTGCGCAAGTGCTGGGCTTTACCGGCCAATATGTTACTGAGTTGTTAAGAGTCGAGCCGACTGCGTTAATTCGTGTGGCGGATCGTAATGCAGTGATTATTCGTAATGAGTTTGTGCCCGTAGTGAAACTGGCCGATTTGCTGAATTTACCGCAAGACACCCGCGCGAAAAAACCAGTGCAGCGCGACTCACAGACATTATTGTTATTAGTGGTTCGTGTGCATACCGAGAAGCTTGCGCTGCATGTGGATGAGTTGCTTGATGAGCGCGATTTAGTGATTCAACAGTTACCTGAGCATCTAGGTAACACGCCTTTGCTCTCTGGGATGGTGACTCGTGGCCAAAATGAATTAGTGAGTTTGCTGCATGTGCCCTATGTGCTCGACCTCGCACGTAAAACCCGACAAGCTGTCAGCGCCGTCGCAAATCTTGAGGCACAAAAAGCCAAGAAACGTATTCTGGTAGTGGATGACTCGCTCAATACCCGAGAAATAGAGCGCGATGTCTTAGAGGCCTGGGGCTACCATGTCACCTTGGCTGAACATGGTGCTGAAGGTTTACAAAAGGCACTGGCTGAGAATTTTGATGCGGTGTTAACAGACGTGGAAATGCCAGTGATGGATGGGTTTACCTTAACGGCTCGTCTACGTGAGGATGATAATTACCGTCATAAGCCAATTATTATTATTACTTCCAGAGAGAAAGACAGTGATCGCCGACGCGGTATCGAAGTCGGCGCTGATGCTTATATTGTTAAAGGTAGTTTTGATCAAAACAGTTTAGTCGACACACTAAAAGTGTTACTTGATTAATCCGTAATCAACTTAAGAGAATAGATATGCAAATTCTGGTAGTAGATGATGACTTATTTGCCGGTGAAATGACCACTGCCGTTTTGGAAGATCAAGGTTATCAGGTGTTTCAGGCAGAAAATGCGATAGAGGGCATGGAAGTGCTGAATCAACAGCCAGGGATTGAGCTGATCGTCAGTGATTTAAATATGCCATTGATCAGCGGTATAGAGTTTTACCGTGAGCTTAAAGAGCAGGGTTCAGCGTTACCTTTTATTTTGTTAACCGGTGATGAACCTGAAAAAGCGTTAGAAAAAGAGCCAAGACTTGATGCCTGCGTGATGAAAGATTTCAATATGCCTGAGCGTTTACCCGCTGCAATCAGCGCTGTAATGTCAGCACAACAGTTATTATCATCCAAGGAAGAGTGAATTCGACCTCTATGAATACCAATCAACAGCCTTTGCAAAAGAAAATAGCCTTGCTTAGGGCCAGTTTTATCAGTCAGCTACCGACTCGGCTAGAAAGCATAGAGTCACAGGTGCAGTTGTTAGTGGATGATAAGTATAACAATTTGACTCTACTATCTGACTTGCACCGTGCGTTTCATAGCTTAAATGGCACAGGTAAATCATTTGGTTTAGTCGAGCTTTCAGTAATTGCAGCGCAGGCTGAAGAGTTGATGATGCAACTCCTTGATACGCCTAATGTGCTTAAACTTGACCAGTGGGCGGCGAAGCTTGATGTGTTGCTGCAGGCATTGATCAATCAGGTGCAAGCCTATAAAGATTTAGAACATAACCATCAGTCTGTTATTGCAGAGACATTTGAGTATGAGCAAAAAAGTGAGTCTGTTTTAAAAGACTCTGTGCCACTTATTTATATTTGTGATGATGAGCCGGAGCAGGTTGATTACTTAGCACACCAATTGCGCTGCTTTGGTTATGAAGTTGAACACTTTACGCAAACAGCTCTGTTTCGTCAGGCGGTGCTGGCACGTCGCCCTGATGCGGTTATTATGGATGTTTTTTTCCCGCAGAGTCGCACTGCAGGAACCGATGAGCTGGCGCATATTAGAGAGGCAACGGGTCAACATTTACCGGCCATTGTGTTGTCTGGTAGTAATTCATTTGAATCACGTTTAAGCGCCGTACGCGCAGGTTGTTCGGCTTATTTTACCAAGCCCGCACGACCGATGGATTTGGCTGCAGCCTTAGATGAGTTAATCGAAGACAAGCAGGGTGAGCCTTATCATATTCTTATTGTGGATGATGAGCCTGAAGTGGCTGAGTATCACAGCTTGATTCTACAAAATGCCGGTATGGTCGTTCACCAAATTCATAATCCAACCTTGATTTTTGAAGCTTTAAAGAGCTTTAGCCCTGACTTAATGCTGGTCGATATGTATATGCCTGTGTGCAGTGGCGCTGAGTTGGCGGCATTGGTGCGCCAAGTACCAGCCTATGTTGGACTGCCTATTGTGTTTTTATCCAATGAAACCAATATCGAGAAACAATTTACTGCGATGCAGGCCGGTGTTGAGGGTTTTATCACTAAGCCAGTGATCCCACATCAGTTAGTGGCGTCAGTCAGATTGCGTGCAGAGCGTATGCGTACCCTGCGAGGCCTGATGGCCAAAGACAGCCTAACCGGTTTGTACAATCACACCACCACCACAGAAATGCTGGTGTCATCATTAGCTCACGCAGCGCGGGAACAAGAAAATTTAGCCGTAGTAATGATTGATTTAGATAAGTTTAAAAATATTAATGATACTTACGGCCATCTGGCTGGAGACAAGGTCATAGTGGCGCTGGCGCGTATGCTTAAACATCGTTTAAGAAATACCGATGTGATTGGCCGCTATGGTGGTGAAGAATTTGCCTTGGTCCTGAAAAACATTACCGCTGATGCGGCAGAAGCGCTGGTGAATGAGTTGCGTGAAGATTTTTCTAAAATTATCTTTGATTCGGGTGAACGACAATTCACCTGTGAATTTAGCGCGGGTATCAGTATGTACCCCGGTTACAATCATGCCGAAGATTTACGTATGGCTGCCGATGTGGCTTTGTATCAAGCTAAAAAACAAGGACGTAATCAAGTGGTTATGAGTCAGGCCCATTATGACTGAAAGTCAGCTCGATCAGCTGTTAGCTCAGCAGCAAAATAAGCAGCAAACCATTGTTGATGTGGATGAGCCGATGATTAAATTAGTGGTTTTTAGTCTCGGTGAATATCACTTTGCTTTCCCAGGTACTGCGATCAAAGAAGTGCTACCTGGCGATGAGCAGGTTTTCTTTGTGCCGGGCTTGCCTACCTCTGTTGAAGGCGTGATTAATCTGCGTGGTGATATTGAGTCGGTGATTGGTTTGCACGCTTTACTACAGGTCCCCAGTCCGGATTATAAAAACGCCATGCACGCGACTGCCATTTTGCTGGCCCATAACACACAGATGCGCAGCGGCTTACGGGTTGATCGGCTTTTGGATGTGGTGGATGTTACTGAGAGCCAAATTCAGCTGCCGCCAGAGTCGCTACCAGAGCACTTGCAACCCTATGTAACCGGTTTGCTGGAGTTTACCGGCTTGGCCGTCAGCGTCTTGGATATTGATGCTGTATTTGCGGCTTGGCAGAAAGGCCAAGGATGAGTGTAGAGCCTAATCTGACTTTGCCTGTGGTGCTGTTGAAGCACCAAGGCCATTATTTCGCTCTAGAAGCCGCGTATGTACGCAGTCAAGGTTCAGTGCTGGCGCTTGACGACCAGCGTAGTGTCGTGACTTTTTCTGCGTTGCTGGATCAGGTTACTTGTGAGCACTGTGTCACTGAGCACTATTTAGAGCTGGCAGGGGCCGGCGGGTCTTGGCGGTTAGGCTTAGAGCAGTCTGCTGATTTAGTTGAGCTGGCGATTGCTGATATCAGTGCTTTACCTGTTTCATTACAGGCCAGACGCCAGTTTCCAGCGCTGCAAGCACTGGCGTGGTACCAAGGTCAACTTGTGAGTTTACTTGATCCTAAGGCGTTGCAGCGGTTGCGGGTTGAGCTCGCGTAAATAAATGTTAAGCCTTTTATGCTGTGTAGCGACTATCAGTTGCAAGGGCTTGAATATCACGATGGTGTTTTAGTCTTTCTTTTTTTACGAAAAACCGGTGCTTTGCCCTGTCCACGCAATCCCTCAAATCTAATACCGCCCACTTGGTTCACCAGCAGATTTAAGCCATCTAGCATCGGCGTCATAAATTGCTTGTAGCTCATGCGCTTCTCGGAAATCGCTTCGAGTTGCGATTCCCAGTGCGCCGTCATATCAGGCAACACCATCACTTCGGGCAGTGACAAGATCAAGCGTCGGCCTACCTCGGTTGCATGTATTTCCTTACCTTGTTTAATCAAAAAGTCACGCTTAAACAGCAATTCAATAATGCCTGCGCGCGTAGCCTCAGTACCCAATCCATCGGTCTCTCTCAGCACCTTTTTTATTTCAGGGTCTGAGACATAGCGAGCGATACCGGTCATCGCTGCCAGTAAAGTAGCGTCGGTAAAATGCTTCGGTGGACTGGTTTGCTTTTCATCTAAACGGCCGTCGGTACAGAGGACGCTGTCACCTTTGCTGACATTGGGTAGCTTGATTGCAGAGAATTCAGGGTCTTCATTTTTGGCTTTTCTCTCAGGAAATAGGGCTTTCCAGCCAGGATGGACCACTTCTTTTTGCTTGCCGATAAAGAGACCACCGCCCACTTCGGTATCAATCTGTTTTTCTTGATACTGAAAAGCGGGGTAAAACTGCATCAGGTATTGTCGTGCAACCAGCTCATATATTTTCTGTTCATCGGCTGATATACGGCTGGAGTCGAACCCGCGACTGGTCGGTATAATTGCATGATGGGCACTGACTTTTGAATCATCCCAAGCTTTAGATCTCAGCGATAAATCAGCCTGGCTGACGGCTTTGCCCAGTGCTGAACTGGTTTTGCTAATTGCCTGAGTGACTAAAGACTTGTCAGCATAGTGTCCCTTAGGTAAATAGCGGCAATCTGAACGCGGGTAGGTCAGTAATTTGTGATTTTCATAGAGTTGCTGGCAAATATCCAGAGTCTTTTGCGCAGTAAAGTTGTAGCGCTTAGATGCGTCTATTTGTAAGGACGATAAGTTATAGGGCAGGGGTGGCGCTTGTTTTTTAACGCTTTGTGACACCGCCGTCACGTGTCCGGTTTGCTGGATAACTTTGCGTAAGACCGTTTCTGCCAGCTTCTTTAATAATACGCGCCCGTCTTCATCCATATAGGGCTCGCAGGCTGCGCTGGGCTTCCACTTGGCTGAGTAGGTTTCGTTCTTGTCTGTTTTAAGCTCAATAAACACTTCATAAAAAGGCTTGCTGATAAAATTTTCGATCTCTACATCGCGGTGTACCACTAAACCGAGTATAGGTGTTTGCACTCGACCCACTGATAACACGCCCTTATAGCCTGAAGCTTGGCCCTGCAGAGTGCACAGGCGCGTCATATTGATACCATAGAGCCAGTCCGCCCGCGCTCTAGCGAGGGCGGATGTGGCCAGCGGAATAAAGTCGGTATTGCGACGCATATCATTGAGTGAGCGTTTGATTGCATCGGGGTTCATATCGCTGATTAAACAGCGCTGAGCAGCATCACGTTTAGCTTTTGAGACACCGCAGTAGTTAATGATTTCATCGACTAAAATTTGTCCAACGCGATCTGGGTCACCCATATTGACCAGCACATCGGCTTGTTTCACTAGCTTTTTGACCACATTAAACTGCTTTTTTGTAGCAGGCTTAACGCTATGCAGCCATTCGTTGGGGACGATGGGTAAGTGCTCTTTGCGCCACTTTTTGTACTCTGGGTTGTAGGCTTCAGGTTCGGCCTGCTCAAGTAAATGACCGATGCACCAGGTCACCACGTCACCATTGGCGACTTTAATAAAGCCATCACCTTTTTGATGTGGCGTAGGTAAAACTGCAGCAACAGCTCTGCCGACACTGGGCTTTTCAGCGATATATACGATCACTTGGTTTTCTCACAAATCAGATGTTATGGCATGCACTTAATATGTAAGGTTAAGCATAGCATTGGGAGCTGTATAAAAAAACAGTACTTTTGTGGTGTGCGGTATATTTCAACAAAGCCTTGGCGCTTGCAAGGCTCTGCATATCTTTGATGGCGGTACTGCAAGAGTGAAATGAGTGGGTATACCGCTTATTTAAGACTTGGTAACTGCGGTTCATTCCACACTAGGGTTATCAGCATCATTTTTTTCTAACGCCTGCAGCTTAGTTTGCAGGAAGTCGTCGTAACCTTTTTGCACTAAGTCAAAGGTTTTACCAATCTCGGTGGCGATCGGACTGCCTTCATCCATGACGCCTAAGCCTTTAAGAATATTGCTGGCTTCGTTGTAACCTTTTTCAAAGCCGCCACGAATAATATCAACAAAATCACGCGCGACATCTTCTGGAGCTTTATTGGGATGCTGGCTTGCGTATGAGTCAAAAAACGCGGTTGATAGCGAGAGGATACGATCAGCTGTACCTTCAGGGCTGTTGTCTTGCTGCATCGCTGCCTGCAAAGCGTTGGGACCAAATTCAGGTGCTAACTGCTCGTTGATATTGTCGATGGCGGTGCGGTAAAGCAGGGCCATTGAGTTATTGCCGGCACTGATCGAAACATCCAAAGATGCTTTCAAGATTTGTTCATTCAACTGAGCTTTCTGTCCTTGCGTGCTGGCTGCTGCGGTTTTCTGTGATTCATCCAGAGTAGAACCTTGAGCGGTCGGCTGAGCTGTGACCTTGGCTGCTGCGCTGGCAGTGTCGAGCTGAGGTGTGCGTGAAAGTGGTGAGATCATGCTGTGACTCCTTCAGTAAACCCAACCATAAAGGTATGGCGTCTATACTCTATTTCGGCTGGCTAGAGATAAACTGAAGGCTTGTAGGCGCTTAGTTAAGTGTTTAACACCCTTTAAAAATACGGGGTCTTTCGTGTAAAACTGATAAAGCTTAGGATTTAAAACAGTGAAATACCAGAGTAATACCTAATAACTATCACTTAATTATTAGTGTTTAATACTTGAGTGGCTAAGATATGGCCTGCTACTACTGCTTTTAGAGCGTGCAGCTTGCCTAAAGTAAAAAGGGTAAAGAATGATTGGCGTTGTATAAGTGAATGCAGAGACGCTAATGAAGTAAGTATTGCGCTGTAGATGTACTAGAGAAGGGGGGTTAACCCGCACCGTGCTTAGCTAGAGTGACTGGGTTATGCTTGGTGCTGGCTAGGGTTTTGAGCTGCTTGCTCTGTTATAGTTAAGTTTGGTCTATATGGATTATTGTTTTAAGTGAAGTTTTTAGCTTGATTGTTAGATGTGAGTTTATATATAAGTGAGTTGTGTTATTACGCCTGCTCAGTCAATGATTATGTAGTGTTTGGAGTGCTTTAAAATGGAGCAAAGTTCAATTGGTATAGTTAGCAAAGCAAGTGGTATAGCACAAGCAGCTGATTGGGGCGTGCCGGTCGTGCTGCAGGAAACAAGCTTAGTGAAACTGCCGGTGTCTTTGGATATGGTGCAAGCCTATGATCAGCAAGGTGAAGACCTCATTATTCGTTTACACAATGCTGAGCAAGTCCATATTCAAGGTTTTTTTACAGAGTTTGAAGATGAAGAAGGCAGTGAGCTGGTATTAGAAGGCGAAGATGGCAGTGTATGGCTGGGTAGTTTTGATTCAGTTAGCTCAGAGTTTGTTTTTTCAGAAGTCAGTTCTGCTGAAATCGCCGCGGCGGGAGATGCAATCAGCTCTGGTGCGATAGCAATAGCTGACCTCATGAGTACCGAGGGCTGGGTGGCTACTGGGCTGGTATTTTTAGCGATAGCTGGCATTGCCAGCGCTTCATCCAGCTCGGGTTCCAGCTCACGAGAATTTACTCCGCCTGTGATCGCGCAACCAGATACGCCTAAGATTGATGACGTCACCAATAGTTTTGATGAAAATGGTGAGATCACCGACACCACCATCCGTGGTGAAGCCGAGCCAGGCAGCACCGTTGAGATTACTGATCCGGCTACCGGTGAAGTGGTCGGTAGCGCCACCGCCGATGAAGACGGACAGTTTGAGATTGTTGTAGGTGGTGGTTTAGACGATGGTCAAGACTACGATGTGACTGCAAAAGACCCTGCAGGCAATACGTCCGACAGCACCACCATTACTGGCGATACCACTGCGCCTAACGCACCTGTGATTGAAAACGTCACCAATAATTTTGATGACGATGGTGAGGTTACCGACACCACAGTCCGAGGTGAAGCCGAAGCAGGCAGCATCGTTGAGATTACTGATCCAGCAACCGGTGAAGTGGTCGGTAGCGCCATCGCCGACGAAGACGGTCAGTTTGAGGTTGTTGTGGGTGGCGGTTTAGGCGATGGTCAAGACTACGATGTGACTGCAAAAGATCCTGCGGGCAACGTGTCAGAGAGCACCACTATTACTGGTGACACCACTGCGCCTGATGCGCCTGCAGTGGAGTTGGCCGAAGACACGGGCCTTAGCGATAGCGATGGCATAACCAGCAATGGACAAGTCAATGTCGCCTTAGAGCCAGACGCTAGTTGGGAATATTCCATTAATGGCGGAACAGACTGGATTGCAGGCTCAGGCGATTCCTTTACTTTGCAAGAAGGCACTTACCCAGCAGAGGGTATTCAGGTGCGTCAAACCGATGCTTTTGGTAACACCAGCGCAGTGACGCAACTTGGCCAGATCACTATCGATACTCAGCCACCTAGCATTGACAATGTAGAAAGCTACAACGTTGATACCAATAGCCCTGCTAATGGTGAAGCCAACAAAACCGTGGTGACTTTTAAAGGTGAGCCCGGTGCGACCTATCAGGTCACCATTGGCGATACCACTAAAGTCAGCACAGCAGATGAAGAGGGTAACCATAAGGTCGCTTTCTTACCACCAGCGTCAATGGGCGCTGAGGTCACTATTACAGGCACTGATGTCGCAGGTAACAGTGACAACTTCACTGGTGATGTATCCGATGAGCTACGCTTTGATGACACCAGTGCACCGGATGGCAGCAGTACGAGTGTGACTGTCGATCCTATTACTGCAGATAACGTGCTCAATAAAGTAGAATCAGAAACTGAAGTGGCTATCAGCGGCACTGTGGAGGGTGAGTTTACCGCGGGTGATACCATCACTATTACAGTGGGCGGTAATGACATTGGCACGGGTAACGTGGATGCTGATGGTCGCTTTAGCGTTAACGTGCAAGGCTCTGATTTAGTAGCTGCTGAGCAGGTTAATGTAACCGTAGAGGCGAGCAGCGCTGCAGGCATCAAAGGTAAAATCACCTCTGAACACTCTTACACCGTAGATATTGATGCGCCAGAAGTGACTCAAGTGGCCACCATTACGTTGGATAAAAGTCCAGCCGATGGCACAGCAGATATCACCATTGTGTCTTTTAGGGGGGATGATGCTGAGGCTACTTATACAGTAGTCATCGGTAAGACTACTGTAGAGGCCGCTGGACCAGATGCAGATGGCTTTTATGTTGCAGAGTTCCCGCCACAGGCTGCGGACCAAGAGGTAGTGATTACTGCGGTGGATAAAGCAGGTAACAGCGCAATCACAACAGATACCACACCCACAGAGATCACCTCAGGTGATACTGAAGTACCTGAACAGCCCGATATTATTAGCATCGCTAACATCTTTGATGGTGACGGTGAGCTTGCTGGAACTGTTATTAACGGTAAAACTGCTGGCGGCGCTTTAGTGCAGTTATACGATGCTGAAGGCAAATTAATCAGTGAAGTCAAAGCTGATACCGACGGTGCTTTTAAGTTTACGACCGTTCCAGCGCTAACCCATGAAGAGGAATATACTGTTTCTGCTAAATATGAGTTAGGCAACTCATCGCCAGCAGTGACTGTCGTGGGTGATACTGAAGCACCGAATGTTGACACTATTGAGATAAAACAGCTGGATACTTCTGATCCTGCTGACGGCGCAGCTAATCAGACCTTGCTAACTTTTAATACTGATGAGCCGGATGCCAAATTTGAGTTTAGCTACTTAGACAAGGATGGACAGCCCAAAGCGTATACGGGAGAGGTAAAAACTTCTGTGCAAGGCAACACCGTCAGCGTGACCTTCGTGCCAGCGTTGGACGCAGACGACAAGATCATCATTACCGGTACCGACAGCTATGGTAATACAGGCAGCATCACGACCGATGCAGTTCCTGTAGAGGTTGTTGCAGTGGGTGATGACACTGCGCCAGAGCTGACCGATGTGAGCTTAGAGGAGGCCACAGGTCCAGAGGGTGAGCTAACCAGCCATAACTTTAGCTTCACGACCAATGATCCAACCGCGACCTATAACGTCACCATCAATGGTGTAAAGCATGTAGGCGAGCCGATGATTGCAGGTGGGAAATATACTTACAGCTTTGAGCCGCCACTGAAAGCCGGCGATAAGGTTAAGGTCGTGGCCACCGACCCAGCAGGCAACACCTCCAGCGCTGACGCTACTGCAGAGATATTCTTGAATATCACTGTGGTTGAGCAATGGGATACGGATAGCCCTGCTGACGGCAAGGCGAATGAGACCATCGTGAAGTTTGTGGCGAACAACAAAGAACCAGGCACCTTTAGTGCCGCGGATGCTGATGGCAAAAAAATCGATGTCACTGTAACGCGCTTGAATAAGGCAGTGGGTGAAGACGATACTGCTGCGCCATGGGAATACACAGTGACCTTTAAGCCCGCATTAGCAGATGGCGAAAAGGTGTTCATTGTTGGGCAGGTAGATGGCTTAGGTGAAGTGATTAAAGAAGCCACTGCTCCAAATAGCATTACCAACTTTGAAGATGCTGTGGCCCCAGATGCACCAACTGTTGATGGTTTTACTAATAACAAAGATGATAATAGCACTACAGTGACGGGTGAAGCCGAGGCCGGCAGCACCGTTGAGATCATCGATCCAGACACTAATACTGTAGTCGGCAGCGGTATCGCTGGCGAAGATGGCAGGTTTGAAGTTGTTGTGGGCGGCGGTTTAGAAGACGGCAAAGACTATGATGTTACCGCAACGGATAAGGCGGACAACACATCTGCTCCTGCTACTATAACTGGCGACACTACTCCGCCTGCTAAGCTAGCAGACGATACTATCAAAATCGGCAGCGATGGTGACGCGTGGATTAATGCTGATGAAATCACTGATGGCCAAGTCTCAGTCGTGATTGAGCTACCTAAAGATGCTGAGGGTGACGTATTAACTGAAGCTGGCGACATTTTGGTAGTCAATGGTGTTGAGCATGTCATCACTGCAGATGATTTGCTTGCTGGCACAGTAGACTTTGAGTTTGCTGCACCTAAAGAAGGTGTAAAGCTAGAAGTAGATGCCTTTATTAAAGATAAGCATAACAACGCATCAGAAACAGAAACTGTAAGCGCTACAGTCGATACTGAAGCGCCCGCTAAGCCAGTGATTGATTCAGTTACTGAAGGCGAAGGCGGCGAAGTTAAAGGGCATACGGAGCCGGGAGCTACCATCACTGATGCTGATGGCAACCCGCTTAAAGATGCTGGTGGCGATGATATTGTTGCTGATGAAAGCGGTAACTTCACCATTCCAGTTGGCAATGTTCCTGACGATGGCAGTATTAAAGCCACAGATGCAGCAGGTAACCAAAGTGAGTCTGTTAACGTCTTTAAATTACCGGGCATTGAGCAAGGTTTTGATAACGTTGCCTCGGTTGATGAAGGTGGTGTTGCGACAGAATATGATACTTCTGCAGAACACGATCAATTCAGTAACAACGGCTTCACCAATGACGCCACGCCATACTTTGAGATCCCTGCAGGTGTAGCAGGATTAAACGAAAATGTGCTGATTGTTACTGATCAAAACGGTAATATTAAAGCAGTCGCAGCAACTAAGTTTGAGCGTGACGGCAAGGAGTACCTAGAAATCACTGGTGAGCTTGATGATGGTAAGTATCAAGTGCAATACACCACCGATGCTGCTGCTAAACCAGCTGAAGGTGCTGACCCACAAGTGTTGCCTTCACAAGATAATGAGCTCTCTGAAACCCTAACCTTCACCGTTGATACTCAGTCGCCAGACAAGCCTATCATCGAAGAAGTACAAAACACCTTTGATGATGCCGGTGTCCTAACTGGCACCACCATCAGTGGTAATGTGAAGGACAATGATGGCGTTGCAGAAGCTGGTGCAACAGTAGAAGTTAAAGCTGCTGACGGCACTGTTGTAGGCACCGGTGTTACCGACCAAAACGGCAACTTCACCATTAATGTTAAGCCTGCTTTAGCAAATGGCGATGACTACACCGTTGAAGCGACTGATAAAGCGGGTAACACATCCAAGGCTTCTGAGACTATTATCGGTGATACTGCTGCTCCTACTGCATTAGCTGCTGATGCGATCAAGATTGGTGACGATGACAATACCGATTACATCAATGCTACTGAAGCCGATGGAGGCACCTTTAAAGTTACTGTGACCTTGCCAGACGCTGGCGTTGAAGCAGGTGATATCTTAGTTATTAATGGCGAAGAGATTACAATTACTGAGGCACACTTAACTGCGGGCCAGGTTGAGCATCAGTTATCCACCGACGGCTACGCCGAAGGCGAAATCATTACTGTTGATGCAGTAATCAAAGACGCCTATGGCAACAGCAATGCTGGGATTTCAGCTGATGCGATCTTGGATACTCAAGCGCCTGAGGTTGAGTTTAAGCAGGTGAATCCAACAGAGTTCACCTTAAGCGTCAGCGAAGCCGGTACTGTGGTATTAACCGATCAAGATGGTACCGAGCTAAAAACCATTGAGGTAACTGAAGCGCAAGCCAACACCAAGCTTACTGTCACTTTTGATCAAGAGTTGCCAGTCAATACGCAAATAAAAGTGTCCGCTACGGATGCCGCAGGCAACTCAACCCAGACGCAGATTGCCGTCAATAATATCCGCACAGAAGCTTCAGATAACACCGAGGAACTGGTACTCGATATTATTGCTACTCAGCGCGAGGCAAACGCAAGTGAAAGCATCGCAGGTCAAAAAGTCACCAGCTTTGGCGTGGTCTCAGCCGGCTTAGGTGGTGTTGCTGATGCGGGTGTACTCGATTTTGCCAACAGCGCTATTGCCTTAACTGTTGGAGAAGGCACCGAGCGGACCTTGGAGCTGTTTGCTGATGGCGGTGGGGTATCCATTGGTGACACTTATGATCTGATCATTTACAAAGAAGACGCCTACGGCAACCAGAAGTTTTATGATGTATATGACAGTTGGTTTACAGTGCCGTTTTTAGGTATGACAAAAAATGGTGAAATCAGTATTACTGAACCTGGCAACTATCACATCATGCTCAGTGCTAAAGCGGGTGTGAAGATCATTGGTGGTGCCGGGTTAGAAGTCACCAAAGATACT
Source organism: Thiopseudomonas sp. (assembly GCA_035271365.1). GTDB lineage: Bacteria > Pseudomonadota > Gammaproteobacteria > Pseudomonadales > Pseudomonadaceae > Denitrificimonas. The sequence continues at coordinate 15,899 of DATERS010000140.1, read as the reverse complement.
GTGGTTGATTACAACGACTACCAAGGTGTGTCAGGGGTACACAAAGGTAACGTGATCACAGACCTTGACGTGAGTGGTAAAGATCAAATTGATGAGCCAGATCAGACTCGTATCACTAAAATCACTTATCAGGATGCTGATGGCACTCATGAGGTTGATGTGCCTGCAGTGGGCTCAACTGTAGTCCAGCTAACTCACGGAAGCTTAACTATCTCTGCTAAAGGTAATTACACTTATAAACTTAAGGAGGGTGCCAAGCCTGAGTTTGGTGCACAAGAAGAGGTCACTTACACCATTGCCAATAGCAATACGGGTGACAGTTCAAGTGCCAAACTCACTATTAATTTAGTGGATAAACCCAGCAACTTAGTGCCTGACAGCACCGTATGGCTTGATATGAAGCCTGAAGCTACAGAGATTGCTATACCAGCTAAAGATCAGTTGACCTCGAAAACCTGGGCGGATATTGCAAGTGTTGGATTGGGTATTGCTGACATTGGTCTGATTGCCATAGAAAATGGTTTGGAAATTAACGTCGGTGAAAACCAAGTGCGCGATGTGACCTTCTATGGCACCGGTGGTGCACCGGTATCGCTGGGCTATTCACCGGTTGATTTGGTGATTTACAAAAAGGAAACCACCGCAAACGGTGATTTCTGGCAGTTGTATACCATTGAAGAAAACTGGTTTGGCATTGTTGGCGTTGTGGTGGGTGCGGGAGCATCCTCTGAGGATAAAACTTTCCGCTTTGATGAGGGTGAATACAAGGCGGTATTGATCCCTACCACAGGTGGAATATCAGTGATTCCGTCGGTGACCTTGCGCATTCGTGAAGATAAACTTTACGAGTATGAGCAAACCAACGCTAAGGTCGAAGCCGACTTAGGCTTGGATGCAGGTGCGACACTTTACAGTGTCAATGGTGACCCACTGCTTGAGGGTGACAATATCATCCAAGGCCAGTATGGCACGCTGACCATTAAAGCAGACGGTAGCTACAGCTATGAGCTGTACCAAAACATCGCTTATAAAGATATTGGCAGCATGGATACCTTCAGTTACAGCATCCTTGGTGCAGATAATAAGCTGTATAACTCAACCTTGAATATTGTGATCAACAACGTTCAGGCTAACGATGACTTGGGTGATGCACGCTTTGGCTTGGATAACCAAGAAGCTTACGAGGGTTGGGAAGTCAGTGGTACTAAGAGTGGTGGTGGCAATACGACATACAGTCCTGACTTGATTGAGGTTCAAGCCAACCAAGTTTATGACTTAACTTTAAACTATAGCCTTAACCCAACCACATCACGTGTAGATGAGTTTGTCATTCGCCTGATTGATGTGAACACGGGTGAGGTGGTTGAGGTCTATAAGCCCGCCATTACTGGCGAGACAGGGGAGTTGAACTGGAGCTTAACCGAGGGCCAATATCGCGTTGAAGTGATCATTGATCCACGCTTGGCTTATACTGTGCGCTATGACTTGAGCTTGCAGGGCACGGTCACAACCTTAGACAAGTTCCAAGAAGAGCAGGCTAACGCCATAGTGGAAGAAGGCAACCTGCTGGATAACGACAGCTATAAAGAAGTTTCAGGCAGTGCCGAGCTGGCTCACATTGAAGTGAACGGTAAACCCTTGGATATTGTGCTGGGTGGGCAGTTTGATAATAACTTGCAGAAATCACTCACCATCGAAGGTAAGCACGGTACTCTGGTGGTCAACCAAGATGGTTCTTATAGCTATACCGCCAGCGGAAAATCTTATGGTGAAGATGTATTTGATTACACCTTAGAGTCTGTTGCGGGCTCCTCAGACAGTGCCCAGTTGAAGTTTAACGTCGGCATGAATGCTACAGGCTCGCAGTACGATGACGAGATCACGAGTACGCAAGGTAATGATACCTTTGAGGGTGGTTTAGGTTCAGACACTATCAGTTTCGACTTGCTCGATGCAGACGATGCCACGGGCGGTAATGGTGTTGATACTTGGACCGACTTCCATTTTGGCGAAGTGGGTAGCGATGTTAATGCTGATGTGATCGATATTTCTGCATTATTACCTGAGTCAGACGGTGAAGTGGACTTAAGTTACTTCTTGAAAACTGAGTTTAATGAGGAAGATAAGACCATTACCTTAAGTATTGACCGTGACGGTGCTGGTGATACCTTTGGCTTTCAAGAGTTATTGGTGTTAACCGATCAAACTGATTCTAAGGATTTGGATGACTTGTTAAACAACAATCAAATCATTATCTAAGTCAGCTTTAGTGTAAATCAACCCTTTGCGGAGCAATCTGCAAAGGGTTTTTTATTGATCCTTTGGGCTGATTGTTTTGATCGTTTTTTGCTAATTTTTCCAGCTTAAACAGCAGGCATAAAAAATCCCCTGATAAATCAGATGTTCTTTATAATTAAATGACGTGAACAGCCAATAAGTATTTTTAATACTAGAACAGCTATGTCCAAGAGTTAATAAAATAGCATTTTATGCTGCAGTTCAGTGCTTTTTCGAGACTTATGGAATCATATCACCCGCAGCACATGCGGTTCGATATTGGCTTGAGCAGGCGTTTTTAAAATATTGTTTCGCAGCTTTACGGCAATCCCTGTATTCAAAAGAGCCCTGTGTGTAGTTACGGCACACACTGAGTGTATCAATGCCATTTTGAGATTCTTTATAGGTGAAGTGTCCGCGTCGGTGTGTCTTTTCACTTTTCCAAGACCATGGAATGCTTCGTGTTCTACTGACACCTTGAACGTTAGGTTGTACTTTTTGAAGTTGAGCGTTGGATCTGGCTTGGCCTTGCTTGTAGTCGTGGTTGGGCGCTAGTGCAATGCTATTTATTGAGCCTTGCGGCTGATAGTTTTGATCATTAAATACGGTTTGTTTTTCTGGAGCTGTTTGCACAGGTTTAGCTTGAATGGTCTGCTCAGAATTTGCAGGCTGCAGCAGTTGCCGAGTCGCTCCAGACTTGTTGACTGTAGCTGAGACTGTGTCAGGTTGTTTGTGTGTTATCTCATTGGAAAGCACATAAAGCAATGCAAGCGTAGAGGCAGGCAAGGCAAGCCAAAACAGCCAGCTTCTGCGGGTTTGTGCATTGCGTCCAACTAAGGTCCTATCTTTTAAATCAGCTCGCATTTTTAACATCCTGTTAAGTTAGCGCTGAGTCGCTATATCGTTATTTATTTTTATAGTACAGAAAATATCGTGTCAATCGCCAAGCTGCTTGCTCGAGTTGAGAGTCATCAGATTATGTGCTCAAAGTTATTGTCGCGTCAGTGGCGAGACTTTATCTGCTAGCCCTGATAACAGCCCACAAAACAGCAGGCATAAAAAAACCCCTGATAAATCAGAGGTTCTTTATAAATATGGCGGTGAAGGAGAGATTCGAACTCTCGACACGATTTCTCGTATACTCGCTTTCCAGGCGAGCTCCTTCAGCCACTCGGACACTTCACCGCAATTCTTAAAAACACCATAGATGTCTTCAAGGCGCGCTAATATAGCCGAACCTATGCCTTAAGGCAAATATTCATTTTTAAGGGTGGTTTGCCTGATGATGGTGGCCTTATATTTCTTACCGATACATCAGCACAAGGCGACAGCATGCGCGTGACTTGGGATATTTTTTGTCGAGTGATTGATAACTTCGGTGATATTGGGGTGACCTGGCGTTTAGCTCAGCAATTAAATCAAGAGCAGGGCTTTGCGGTGCGCTTGTGGGTGGATGATTTGTCGGCCTTTCATGCTATCTGTCCTGCTGTGGCGGTGACAGCGCAGCAGCAAGTGGTTGCCGGTGTTGAGGTCTGCTTATGGCATGATACGGCTGTTGCCGTGCTGGCAGGCGAATGTGCTGATGTGGTAATTGAAGCTTTTGCCTGTCAGTTGCCAGATGACTATATCGACTTAATGCGTGCCAAACAGAAAGTACTGTGGCTGAACTTAGAGTATCTGACTGCTGAGCCCTGGGCTGCAGAATGCCATGCTTTGCCTTCGATGCAGGGTGGCGGTTTACACAAGTATTTCTTTTTCCCCGGCTTTACTGAAAACACCGGCGGGCTGTTACGTGAAGCCAATTTGCTGGCGCAGCGCGATGCATTTATAGCCTGCGAGCGCTCGCGTGCTGAGTATTTAGCGGATCTAGGGGTGGAGCAACAGTCGGGGGAGCGTCTAATCAGCTTGTTTGCTTATGCTAATCCAGCTCTGCCAAGTCTGTTAGAGGCCTTAAGTCAGGATGCGCGCACTAACCGATTATTGGTGTTGCCTGGACCCTTGCAGAGTGCAGTTGCTGATTGGTTGGCCAAGGATAGCTTGCAAGTGGGGCATGAATATCAAAAAGGCAGCTTAATAGTGCAGGTATTGCCCTATATCCAGCAAGAAAATTTTGATAAATTGCTCTGGTGTTGTGATTTAAATTGCGTGCGGGGTGAGGACTCATTTGTGCGGGCGCAATGGGCGGGAAAACCTTTTATTTGGCATATTTATCCGCAAGACGATGATGCTCATTTAGACAAGCTTGAGGCGTTTTTAGTGCTATATCGCCACCTGTTGGGCGACGATGTGCAGCATGTGCTCAGTAACTTCTGGTTGGCATGGAATCGAGGTGAGGATATGACCAAGGTTTGGTCGCAGTTGGTAAAGCATGAGCAAGCATTGCAAAGCCATGCTGCATGCTGGTCTGCACAACAAAATAAACAGGCTGATCTTGCAACAAAGCTAGCTCTTTTCTATCAAGATTGGCTATGATGCACGCCTAAAATTTTATTAACATCCCCTATGGATTTTCAGCATGAAAACTGCACAAGAATTTCGCGCCGGTCAAGTAGCAAATATCGATGGTTCACCTTGGGTCATCCAGAAGGCTGAATTCAATAAATCAGGTCGCAACTCTGCGGTCGTTAAGATGAAATTGAAGAACCTGTTAAACGGTACAGCTACAGAAACTGTATTCCGCGCAGATGATAAGTTTGAGACGGTTGTTCTTGATCGCAAGACCGTGACTTACTCGTACTTTGCTGATCCGTTGTATGTATTTATGGATACTGAATACAATCAATACGAAGTGGAAAAATCCGATTTGGAAGCTGTCCTGCCTTATATTGAAGAGGGTATGACGGATGAGTGCGCTGCAGTGTTCTATGATGATAAAGTGATCTCCATTGAGCTGCCCACCACCATTGAGCGTGAAATCATCTACACTGAGCCATCCGTACGCGGTGATAGCTCAGGTAAAGTGATGAAAACGGCACGTTTAAGCACCGGCCATGAGATCCAAGTGTCTTCATTCTGCGAAATCGGCGATTCAATTGAAATTGATACCCGTACCGATGAGTACAAGGGTCGTGTTAAAGCTTAATTTTTAATAGACTCTCGTGTCATTAAAACCCAGCCTAGGCTGGGTTTTTTGTTGTGAGCATGTTGCTACTGGGGCGATCGCAATGTTAAGAGGCGGCATGCGCTATGATGATGCTTTGGTTAAGTATAGGTTCGGGTGTGCTGCTTGCGGCATACCATCTGTATCGCTATGGGCAAGCACGTAAGGAATATGCAGTGTTAGTTGAGCAACAAATAGAACGACGCATTATTGTTGAAGAGACGGATGAGTTCGGTGTGATCCGAGTGGTCGAAGTCAATGGTTATCGCTATCTAGAGTTTGGCGACCGTTTTGAGCAAAGCTGTGTCCTGTACGACAACCCGCTGTATTTAAAGTACGACTATACGCGTGCGATGTTATTAGCCAGCTTGTGTCACGAGCACCCAGAAACAGCATTGTTTTTAGGCTTAGGGGCGGGCAGCTTAACTGAAGTGTGTTTGGCCACGCTGCCACTAGAAGATGTTGAAGTGTTGGAGTTACGTGAGCCATTGCCACGCATCGCCATGGAACATATGGCGATGACCGATGACCCGCGTTTGACCATCCGTATTGGTGATGCGCTGGAGTTGATTGATACGGCTGAGACCGCTGATTTGATCTATCTGGATATGTACACTGATATGGGTCCATCAGCAGGGCATTTAGCTTGGGGCTTTTTAACCAAGTGTCAGAATAAGCTCAATCCGGGCGGTTGGCTGATTATCAATCAGTGGGCCACGCTGGATGGCAGTCCTTTGGGGGCTGCACTATTGCGGGGATTGTTTTACCGCCATTACTGGGAGATACCGGTGAAAGAGGGCAATGTGATTTTGCTGGTGCCCTACAGTTTTGAGCAGTCGCCGTCGATTCCTTTATTGCGCGAACAAGCCGCGCGCGTCAGTGAAGAGCTGGGCTATGACATCAGCTATCTGATTGATGCAATTCGTCCCGCCAGCGGTTAAACGACTGCCCGCACACAGAGTGAAGTAGTGGGCAGACTGTATGCGGGCAGTTGTGTGCTTAGAAAAGCTGCGTTCTATCCAGTTCAACAGCTGCATCCAAAGCGGTAAGCAGGCTCTTGCGTACTTTAAGCTTGGTGTTGCGGTGCGCTGTCATATTAATCTTCTTCATCTGTGTGGCCACAGCAAGCGCGGTATCCATTAACTGCTCGGCCGGTACCACGCGATCTAAGAAACCTGCCTGCACCGCATCAGACGGGTTAAACATCTCGCCATTGATCACTGCGCGCTGGAAAGCCGGTTGGGTCAGACGGTCTTTGGCCAGTTCAATCCCTGCGTGGTGCATGGTCATACCGATCAATACTTCGTTTAAGCCGATATGAAAGGCACCTTCGACGCCAATGCGGTAATCCGCTGACAATAATAAAAACGCACCCTTGGCAATCGCATGCCCGGAGCAGGCGATAATGATCGGGTAGGGGTGTGCTAACATACGCCGCGCTAATACGGAGCCTGACGTGACTAAGTTAATCGCGTTTTCAGGGCCTGATGTCATCACTTTTAAGTCATAGCCGCCGGATAAAATACCTGGTTGACCGGTGATAATAACGATGGCTCGATCTTGCTCAGCCTGATCCAGACACAGGTTGAATGCGGCGATCATTTCGGGCGAAAGCGCATTAACTTTACCGTTGTTTAAGGTTAAAGTAGCAATAGCTTCGTTGCAGCTGTAGTGAATCAGTTCGCTCATGGCATAGAATCCATTTTGATTGTTGTTTGTAGTCGCACACTACCCAGCTCTGAATCAGAGGTAAAGCACAAAGGCTGACTGATAAGTCGAGTTTGTGTCCAAGTGGGTGGATAAAATCAAGCACCTAGCGCCCCGTTCAACTCGGTGTGGCTGCGGTGCAATTTAACCAAAGGTAAACACAGGTGACAGATATGCTGATACAGGTTGATGCTGAATTGGATGCCAGTGGCCTTTTTTGTCCTGAGCCGGTGATGATGTTGCACACTAAGGTGCGCGAGTTAGCCGCCGGTGCTGTGTTAAAAGTCACGGCAACTGATCCATCAACACAGCGTGATATACCGAAGTTTTGTATGTTTTTAGAGCATCAGCTGCTTGAGAGTTGTGAGCAGGATGGTACTTATATCTATTGGATTCGCAAAAAACTTTAAGTGGCGCTGTGCATCTTAAATTATTAACAATCGCAGTTTAAGCGGGGATTTTATGGAGCAGTTTCGCAATATTGGCATTATCGGACGCATGGGTAGTGTGCGCGTTTTAGAAACGATTCGTCGCCTCAAGCGCTATCTGATTGGTCGGCATTTGCATGTGATCTTAGAAGAGACCATTGCCGAAATGCTGCCGGGCCATAATTTGCAAACCAGCTCACGTAAATTGCTCGGTGAAGTCTGTGATTTAGTCATTGTGGTCGGTGGTGATGGTTCCATGCTGGGTGCCGCGCGAGCCTTGGCGCAACACAGTGTCCCAGTGCTGGGGATTAACCGCGGTAGTTTAGGCTTTTTAACCGATATTTTACCTGAGCACTTGGAGTCACAAATTTCTGAAGTGCTGGCTGGCCACTATACGGTTGAGCAGCGTTTCTTATTGGAAATCGAAGTGCGTCGTGACGGTGTACCAATTGGCCAAGGTGATGCGCTCAATGATGTGGTGCTGCACCCAGGTAAATCCACGCGCATGATTGAGTTTGAGCTGTTTATTGATGGGCAGTTTGTCTACAGTCTGAAAGCTGATGGTTTGATTATAGCCACGCCGACTGGATCAACCGCTTATGCGCTGTCTGCCGGTGGTCCGATTATGCACCCACGTTTGGATGCCATTGTGATTGTGCCGATGTACCCGCACACCTTATCGAGTCGCCCGATTGTGGTGGATGCTGATAGTGAGCTGAAAGTGGTGATCGCTGAGGATATGAGTATCTATCCGTTGGTGTCCTGTGATGGTCAGCATCATGTCACCTGTGCACCGGGTGATACCTTGCATATACAGCGTAAGCCGCAAAAGTTGCGTTTGCTGCATCCTCTGGATCATAACTTTTACGCAGTATGTCGTGACAAGCTGGGCTGGGGGAGCCGCTTGGGGCAGGATAATAAATAATGTGGCTTGATCCTGCGCGCAATTATGACCTGATCGGTGATGTGCACGGTTGTGCCCATGCCCTTGAGCGCTTGCTGGCGCTGCTCGGTTATAGCAAGCACGCGGGAGTGTGGCAGCATCCTCAGCGTCAGGCGTTATTCTTAGGCGACTTGATTGATCGCGGCCCACATATACGCGAGACCTTGCAGATTGTGCATGGGATGGTCGATGCAGGGCATGCGCATTGTATTATGGGCAATCATGAATACTACGCGTTGGCGTGGAATACACCGCTTGAACAGGGCCATGATGATGCCTATGTGCGTGAACACAATTCGCGACATGCACGTTTGCAACGTGAAACCATCGATCAGTTTGAAGACCACCCTTATGACTGGCAGGATTTCAATCAATGGTTTTTAAGTTTGCCGTTGTTTATCGATGCCGAGCGCTTTCGGGCAGTGCATGCCTGTTGGGATGACCGCTTAATCAGTACCTTGCGTACACGTTTCCCCGATGGGCGTATTGATACGAGCTTTATTCAGCAATCGGCAGTCAGTGGCAGTTTTGCCGACCAGACCTTTAACCGATTATTGCGTGGGGTGAACTTGCCTTTGCCTTACGGTATGTCGCAAATCAGTCAAGACGGTTATCGTCGTTCCTCGTTTCGCACTAAGTTTTGGCATGAAGATGAATCTGCGCTGACCTACGGTGATGTGGTGTTTCAACCGGATGCTTTGCCTGAGCATATTGCACAAAAGCCGTTACCCGCTCAGTACTTACGTCATATCAATAGCTACGATGCACAGCAGCCGTTGTTATTTGTTGGGCACTATTGGCGTCAAGGTCAGCCCAGCTTGATTCGTCCCAACTTAGCTTGCTTGGATTACAGTGCGGTGAATGGCGGTAAATTAGTGGCGTATCGTTTAGGGCAAGAAGACTATTTATTGCCGAATAATTTTGTTTGGGTTGATGCCCAAGAGTAAGGATAGAGATCATGACGTGGAGCAGTGCCTTACGTGTACCGCTGGACAGTAACCTTGCACCCTTTCTACAGGTGCTGGCGCAACAGGGTATTGGCCATCGTGTGACTGAAGATCGAGGTGAGCAGGTGCTATGGGTTGGCAGTCAAGCACAGGCGGATGTCGTGCAAGAGCTGCACCAGCAGTTTCTAAACGGTCAGTTGTCGCTTGAGAGGCCTGTGCAGCCCGTTTTAGAGCATGCGCAGCGCTACCGGCCTGATGGTTTTGTTCAGCAGTTACTACGCAGCCCAGTGACCGCCGGAGTATTAATCGCCTGCGTACTGGTGGCGGTGCTAACGCAGTTAGGCGATAACTTCGAGATGGTGCGCTGGTTTACCTTTAATGATTTTAAAATTCAAGGTGACTATGTTTACTTTTTATCCCTAGAGCGCGGTTTAGAGCAAGGCCAATGGTGGCGTTTACTGTCACCGATGCTGTTGCACTTTGGTTTTCTGCACTTAGCGATGAATATGATGTGGTACTGGGAGCTGGGTCGCCGTATTGAATATCAGCAGGGCCGGTTATTTCTACTCACGCTGACGCTGGTGGCGGGACTGGTATCCAATGTCAGCCAATTTATGTTTTCAGGCATGTCGTTGTTTGGTGGATTATCCGGTGTGCTGTATGCGGTACTGGGCCATTGTTGGATTTATCAACGTATTGATCCGCAAGCCAGTTATGCCTTACCCAAGGGCGTGGTTGCTATGATGCTGATTTGGCTGCTGTTATGCTTGTTTGGTGTTGTTACTGCGCTGGGTTTTGGGCAGATTGCTAATGCTGCGCATGTGAGTGGTTTGTTGTTGGGATGTTTAAGTGGTGGTCTGTTTGCGCTGATGGCGCGCCACCGTGCGGCGTAATGCCTTAAATTTATTGTGTGTAGGAATCAATGATGAAAACTTTTAATGATTTAATTCAAAGTCTCACGCCAGAAACATATGACACCTTAAAGTTGGCGATGGAAATTGGTAAGTGGGGTGATGGCACAAAACTCACTCAAGAACAGAAAGAATTGACCATGCAGGCGATGATTCTTTGGGAGCAAAACAACCTACCTGAAGAAGAACGTACTGGTTATATGGGCGGCCAAGAGTGCGCTAAACAAACCAAGAAGAAACTGTCTGAAGAACAAGCTGCATTATTTACACCGGCAGCAGGGACTCTGCACTGATGTTGGAATTAGGTCGTGGCGCGGTCAGTAAGATGCAGATTGCGCTGGATGCGCCTGCACAATACAGTTTCCGCTTAGATGATCAGCAGCACGAGTTGAATCAGCTGATTGGCAAAACCTTACGCTTAGAGTTTTTGGGTGCGATTAACTGCACTCATTGTGATCGCTCCATTAAAAAAAGCTTTGCGCAAGGTTATTGCTGGCCGTGTTTCACTAAGCTGGCGCGCTGCGATACCTGCATGATGAGTCCTGAAAAGTGTCATTACGATGCAGGGACTTGTCGTGAGCCTGAGTGGGCGCAAGACTTCTGCATGACGGATCACTATGTCTATCTAGCCAACTCCACCGGCGTTAAGGTGGGGATTACCCGGGGCACGCAATTGCCAACCCGTTGGCTCGATCAAGGTGCGATTCAAGCGGTGCCTATTTTCCGTGTCGCCACGCGTCAGCAGTCAGGTTTTGTTGAGGATGTGTTACGCAGTCAAGTGGGTGATCGTACTAACTGGCGTACCTTGCTTAAAGGTGATGTTGAGCCGATTGATTTAATCGCCATCCGTGAGCAGTTGATGGACAGTTGCGAGCAGCCTTTACTCGATCTGCAACAGCGTTTTGGTCTACAAGCGATTCAGCCGATTACCGATGTGGATGTCTTGGATATCAGCTATCCAGTCGAAGCCTATCCCGCGAAAATAAGTAGTTTTAATTTGGATAAGAACCCCATTGCTGAAGGGGCGTTGATCGGTATTAAAGGCCAGTATCTATTGTTTGATACTGGCGTGATAAATATCCGTAAATATACGTCGTATCAGTTGGCCGTTAGCGTGGGTCATGCGGACGTTTAAATTTTTACTTTTCAAAGTCAGTGTGTTTTCTAATCGAGGTTTTTTATAATGCGTACCGAACAACCAAAAATGATCGCTTTAAGTGATTACCGCCTACCGGATTACCTGATTGATGAAACACATCTGACCTTTGAGTTGTATGAAGATCATGCATTGGTGCATACGCGATTACTGATGCAGCGTAATCCAGGGCTCGATCATAGCTTGCCGCCCTTGGTGTTACATGGTCAGCAGTTGGAGTTAGTCAGCCTAGCCCTAGATGGTCAGCCGCTGTCCGCAGTGCAATACCACATCACGGATAAGAACTTACAGCTACAGCCTACGCAGAGTGCGTTTGAGCTGACCAGCACGGTACGTATTGAGCCGCAAAATAACACTGCACTGGAAGGGCTGTATAAGTCCTCGGGTATGTTCTGTACGCAGTGTGAGGCGGAAGGTTTCCGTAAGATTACTTACTACCTCGATCGCCCCGATGTGATGAGCCGTTTTACCACGACCATTCATGCTGACAAGCAGCTCTATCCGATCTTGCTGTCTAACGGTAACCCAATTGCGCAAGGTGAAGATGAACACGGTCGTCATTGGGCGACATGGGAAGATCCGTTTAAAAAGCCAGCCTATCTATTTGCTATTGTTGCTGGTGACTTGTGGTGTGTAGAAGACACCTTTACCACCATGAACAATCGTGAAGTGGCATTGCGTATTTACGTAGAGCCAGAGAACATCGATAAATGCCAGCATGCAATGGACAGCTTAAAGAAAGCCATGCGCTGGGATGAAGAACAGTACGGTCGAGAATACGACTTAGATATCTTTATGGTTGTGGCGGTGAATGATTTCAATATGGGCGCGATGGAGAATAAAGGTTTAAATATCTTTAACTCCAGTTGTGTCTTAGCTAAAGCAGAAACCGCAACCGATGCCGCGCATCAGCGTATTGAAAGCATTGTTGCGCATGAGTACTTCCATAACTGGTCGGGTAACCGTGTCACCTGCCGTGATTGGTTTCAGTTATCACTGAAAGAAGGTTTTACTGTATTCCGTGATAGTGAGTTCTCTGCGGATATGAACTCACGTGTGGTTAAGCGTATTGAAGATGTGTCGTATCTGCGCACTCATCAATTTGCCGAAGATGCGGGCCCCATGGCGCATCCGGTACGTCCTGCGCAATATATGGAAATCTCTAACTTCTATACCCTGACCATTTATGAGAAGGGTGCTGAAGTGGTAGGTATGTTGCACACCTTGTTGGGTGCTGAGACATTCCGTAAAGGTTCGGATTTATACTTTGAGCGTCATGATGGACAAGCTGTCACTTGCGATGACTTTATTGCTGCGATGGAAACTGTCAGTGGTATGGATCTGACTCAGTTTAAACGCTGGTACAGTCAAGCAGGTACGCCAGAGCTTGAGGTGAGTGATCACTATGATGCAGCCAATCAGACCTATCAGTTAACGGTTAAGCAAAGCTGCCCTGATACACCGGGTCAAACCGATAAGCTGGCGTTTGTGATTCCGCTGAGTATGGCGCTACTGAACAAACAGGGTCAGGCGCTGCCATTGCAGCTGCAGGGTGAAAGCACAGCGATCCTTGATGAGCGTGTGCTGTCTGTGACTGAAGATGAGCAAACCTTTACCTTTATCAATGTAACTGAGCAGCCTCTGCCGTCACTGCTACGTGGATTCTCTGCACCAGTGCAACTGCGTTACGCCTACAGCCGTGACGATCTACTGTTTTTACTGCAGCATGACACTGACGGTTTTAATCGTTGGGAAGCAGGCCAACAACTGGCGCTGCAAGTGATTGAAGAAGTGGTAGGGCAGATCTATGAAACTGAACAGCCGATGCTGGATACACGTTTAGTCGAAGTGTTTACCGCGTTGCTTGAGCAAGATGATTTAGATCCAGCCATGTTGGCTGAGTTTATCGCGCTGCCAAGCGTTGGTTATATTATTGAACAATACGAGCAAGCGGATCCGTTGGCGATTCATCAGGCACGTGAGCATGTAAGCAATCAGCTGGCTCATGCGTTAAAAGAGCCGATGCTTGCGCGTTACCAAGCCTTACGTCAAGTATCCTTAGCGACGCCCTATGTGGCACAAGATACTGACTTTGCCCGCCGTCGTTTGCAGAATATGCTGCTGGCCTACTTAATGCGCACTGAAGATGCAGGCGTACTGGATGCGTGTGTGGATCAGTTTGCTGTTTCAGACAATATGACTGAGCGCTTAGCCGCTTTAGCGTGTTTGGTGAACTCACCCTTTGCCGATGAAGCAGCACAAGCCCTAGAAAGCTTTGCAGAGCGTTTTGCTGATGATTCTATTGTGATGGATCAGTGGTTTAGCGTACAGGCCGCTGCAACATTGCCAGGCGGCTTAGAGCGCGTTGAGCAATTATTGAATCACCCAGCCTTTAGCATCAAGAACCCCAATAAAGTGCGAGCTGTGGTGGGTGCCTTTAGTGCGCAAAACACTCCAGGATTTCATGCACAGGATGGTTCCGGTTATGCATTCTTGGCCGACAAGGTGATTCAGCTCGACGCCTTAAATCCACAAATGGCCGCGCGTATGCTCTCGCCCTTAACCCGCTGGCAGCGCTTTGACTTACACCAGCAAGAAATGATGCTGGCGCAACTCAAGCGTATTAAAAACAGTGGCGATTTATCAGCAGACCTGTTTGAAGTGCTGGAGAAAAGCGTGCCAGCGTAAGCGCAACACGCCTTTCTAAAAATCTGCGCTAGTCTATAAACACTAGCGCATCTCTTCCATACGGCACTGTGCAATACAGTGCCGTATGTGTTTGTAGCCTATTTTTATATGTGTATAAGCTCTGTTGCGCATGGCTAGGGTGTGTGCATATTGAACAGTTAAAGGCTACAGGCCAGTGTGCACGCAAGGACTCCGTATTGTGCCAGTCCTCCTTCAAATGCTAATGTATCTCATCTACTGCATATAGGAGAGTTTCGCATGGACACGCTAACACCCGCTGAAATCAACGCTTTGCACGAAGCACTAGAAGACGAATACCAAGCGTGGTCAATCTACGACCAAGTGATTCAAGACTTTGGTGAAGTACGCCCCTTTATTAATATTCGCGAAGCAGAAGCACGCCATATTGAGGCGCTGCGTACTCTGTATCTTCGCTATGATCTGCCAATGCCAGACAACCCATGGCCGGGTAAAGTTGAGCGCTATGCCACGGTGAAAGAAGCCTGTGAGGCCAGCGTTGCAGCTGAAGTTGCCAATGGCGATTTATACGACAAACTCTTTGCCGAGCCGATGCGCGCTGATATTGTGACTGTGTTGCGCAGATTACAAGAAGCCTCGCTAGAGCGTCATTTGCCAGCTTTTCAGCGCTGTGTAGAGCGTGGAGGTGCTGGTGGAGGTGGTGGTTTTGGTGGTGGACAAGGTCATGGCGCTGGCGGTGGCCAGGGGAATGGACAGCGTCGAGGTGGGCGCGGCCAAGCATAAATCATCGTCAAGCGCAGTTCGTTGTATCTGCATTAATCCGTTTTACACCCTTCCCATTTAAATGAGAAGGGTGTTTAGGGTTCTGGGTGGTATGACGCATCTACCACTTGGGCAGTTATCTGGCCGCAATAACACAGTGCTGCGCAATGCGGTACTCTATTATTCAGTGTTGTTTTTAAACTGGATAAAACCTGTCTTTTACGCAACACTCCCTTCGTTAAATATTCTTATATAAAGCAATGACTTAGCAGTCAAAATAAAACCAATTATTCAGTGCGTGATTATGCTGATTTTGGTTGCTTTTTAAGCCTCATTAGCTGCATGGTTGGGGTGTATTCGCTCAGTAACAGCGTAAAACTTAAGTTAAACCTGTGGCTGAGCCATATTAATTATAAGAAATTGATTAAATAAAGCCGCACTGGCTCTGTTCATCGGATACCACAAGATTAAAGCCTGTAACCGAGTCAGTGATGGTCTGTCATTATAAAAATAATGGGGAGTATATATGCGTGAACCCTTATCGCCAGCATCTGAGTGCGGCCCAGCAGTGACTAGACTCTGTCGGTCAGTGCAGAGCTGTATCGATCTATTTAAAGTACTACCGCTCTGTGCTGCATTGCTGATACCCAGCCTGTACGCAGTGTCTGCGTCAGCCAATACAGACAAGGTGACTGCGCCGGCTTACTCAATTGAGTCGCCTGCTGCACAAACAGGTTTGTTACTGGATGTGGTGCGTGCCGGTCAACGTTTGCTGACGGTCGGTGATCGCGGGCATATTCTTTATTCTGATAATGACGGCCAGAGTTGGGCGCAAGCCAAAGTGCCCACCCAGCAATTACTGACGGCAGTGTATTTTGTTGATCAGCAGTATGGTTGGGCGGTTGGGCATGATGCGCTGATTTTAGCGACGACTGACGCTGGTGAAACTTGGACACGTCAATACGATGACCTTGAGCAAGAAGCCCCTTTATTAGATATCT